>CAISYZ010000214.1 GCA_903889895.1 uncultured Verrucomicrobia subdivision 3 bacterium
AATCGGCCAACATTCTGCGCGGGCCGGTGGATGCCGCTGATTTTAAGACCTACGTTTTCCCGCTGCTGTTTTTCAAACGCATCTCCGATGTCCACGACGAGGAATATCAGGCGGCGTTGGCCGAGGCTGCTGGTGACGAAGAATACGCCCGGTTCTCCCAGAATTATCGGTTTCAAGTCCCTGGCGATTGTCATTGGGACGACGTGCGCAAAGTGGCCACCAACGTCGGCCAAGCGTTGCAAAAGGCCATGCGTGGTATTGAAAAAGCCAACCCGGAAACCCTCTACGGTATTTTCGGCGACGCGCAATGGACAAATAAAGACCGGCTGCCGGACTCGTTGCTTCGTGACCTCGTTGAGCATTTCTCCGCCATCAATCTTGGCAATCACGCGGCGGCGGGGGATGTTCTCGGCCAGTCCTACGAATACCTGATTAAAAAGTTTGCCGACGCCACGAACAAAAAGGCGGGTGAATTTTACACCCCGCGCCCGGTGGTGCGGCTGATGGTCAACATCCTCGACCCCAAAGAGGGCGAATCTATTTACGACCCGGCGTGCGGCACCGGCGGCATGTTGCTCGAAGCCACCCACCATGTTAAAGCCAACCACGGTGACGACCGCACGCTTTGGGGCAAACTGTTCGGGCAGGAAAAAAATCTGACCACGTCGGCCATTGCCCGGATGAATTTGTTCCTTCACGGCGCGTCTGATTTCCAGATTGTGCGCGGCGATACGCTCCGCAATCCGGCCTTTTTCCTCGGCGACAGCCTCGCCACGTTCGACTGCGTTATCGCCAATCCGCCGTTCTCCTTGGAAAACTGGGGCGAGGAAGTTTG
Organism: uncultured Verrucomicrobia subdivision 3 bacterium; assembly: GCA_903889895.1. GTDB lineage: Bacteria > Verrucomicrobiota > Verrucomicrobiia > Limisphaerales > UBA11358 > UBA11358. The sequence goes on from CAISYZ010000214.1 coordinate 836, forward strand.
GGCCAGTGACCCGTTCGGGCGAAATTTTGCCGGGATGCCGCCCGGCAAGAGCGGCGATTACGCTTGGGTGCAGCACATGATCAAAAGCATGGCTGCCGGCACGGGGCGCATGGCCGTTGTGCTGCCACATGGCGCATTGTTTCGCATGGGCAAGGAGGGTGAAATTCGTGAAAAGATTCTCGGCATGGACTTGCTGGAGGCGGTCATCGGCCTTGGCCCAAATTTGTTTTATGGCACGGGATTGGCGGCGTGTATTCTTGTTTTCCGTCAGCGCAAGAAAAAAGACCGGAAGAAAAAAGTGCTCATCCTCGACGCGTCGAAGGAATTCAAAACTGGCCGGGCGCAGAATGAATTGCTGCCGGAGCACGTCGAGCGCATTTACGGCTGGTGTCGCGATTATGCCGACGTGGCTGGCATTGCCCGCGTGGTGACGCTTGATGACATCGCCGCTAACGACCACAACTTGAACATCCCGCGCTACGTTGAGCAAATCAACGACCAGGTGGTGTTGACGGTGGACGCGGCGATGAAACAGTTGCGGGCAAGCGCCACGACCGCGTTCAGCGCCGAGGAAAAACTCATCGGAATTCTAAAACGGGAGGAACTGCTAAAATGAAAGACGCACAAAAGCCAGATCATGTCAGCCTGAACTCGCTAATCACCCGGTTAAAGGAGGGCCGCTATGTCATTCCAGATTTCCAACGGGATTTTGAATGGCGCCCATGGGACATCAGTGAATTGATGCGTTCGATTTTCCTTGATTACTACATCGGTAGCCTCCTGCTCTGGAAAGGTAAGAAAGAAAATTTTCAGGCTCTGTCATGCGAAAAAGTTTATGGCTATAGCGGCAATGGAAACCCCGAATATATCGTGCTCGACGGCCAACAACGACTTACAGCCATGCTCTATGCCTTTTTGGCACCGGATATGGCGTTGCCCAATCGCTCTAACCGGGCGTTTTATTTCATTAAAGTCAACCATTTCATGGCTGAGGCATACGACGATGCTTTTGGTTACGAATGGGACACGAAGAAATTTATGGCCACCATCGGAAGCAAAGATTTGCAATTTGCTTCGCATATTTTCCCGCTCTCGGTAATTGGTGCCGGGGGATGGAATTTGGCTAATTGGGTGCAGGGTTACGAACAATATTGGAAAACGAAGGCGGAGGAAGCCAAAACATCGGGTGACGAAAAAGCCATCCAACAAACAGCGAGCCATGCCGCCAATGCTGTGGAATTTAGTGAGATTTTGAAGGGCATAACCGAGGAATATCAGATTTCATTCATTGAATTGGATAAGGACCTCGCTGTGGATAAAGTTTGCGACATCTTCACCCAGATCAATAGCCGGGGCATCCGGCTGGATGTATTCGATCTGATCAATGCCTTGCTGAAACCAAAAGGGCTTCAATTAAAACACATGTGGCGGAAGGCCGCGCCCCGACTCGATGATGTTGAGACGGAGAAGATGAATGTCTATATCCTCCAAGTCATGAGCATCCTCCGTCAAGGATACTGCTCGCCCAAATATCTATACTTCCTGCTTCCCGGCCAGGAAAAGCCGGTCCGCGATCCGGACGGCACGCGCCGGAAGGAAATTCTCATTCCCGATATTGCCGAGTTTGAAAATTGCTGGAATGCCGCAGTTGAAACTTTAGAGGGAGCCATCAAGGTTCTAAAACATCCGCAGGAATATGGAGCGGTCAGTTCCAATTTCCTTCCCTATGTTTCTATTCTTCCAGTGTTTGCCGCGCTTCGGGCACACAGCAAATCGCTGCCAGCCCCCAGCCAGCTCGATGCCCGGCGCAAATTGCGCCACTGGTATTGGGCATCGGTTTTCAACAACCGCTACTCCGGCTCCGTTGAGTCCACGAGCTCTAGGGATTTTCTCGACATGAAGGCGTGGTTTGAAGATGACCTAGCCGAGCCATCGCTCATCGCGGAGTTTGCCCAGCGCTTTCGGAATCTTGATCTGCGCAAGGAAACCAAGCGCGGCACTTCTGTTTACAATGGCATCTTTAACCTGCTGGTGTTGCAGGGAGCGCGGGATTGGATGACTGGTGATGTCCCACAACATGGCGACCTCGACGACCATCACATTGTTCCGGATGCTTGGTGTAAAAATAACATCAATGGCGGTCTTGGTAATACCATCTTGAATCGGACGCCTCTCACCGCCGACACTAATCGCCACGTCATCAATTCACGTCTGCCTAATGAATACTTGCCTGAATTGATCGAACAAAGCGGTGAAGATGTTGTGCGGGCCATTCTTGAGTCGCATTATATCTCATCGGTGGCCTTCGATATTCTGCTCCGAAACCCATTCACCGCCGATGACTTCGAGGCGTTTATTGTCGAACGTCAGCATACCTTGCAGGATGCGATTGAGAATCTTCTTATCAAAGAGCGGCTCGATCTGCCGCCGCAGCTTCGTGACCTCGATGCGGCAACGGAAAAAATTGAACTCGCTGTGCGCAAGACCATTGAAGCAACGTTGGGTGGCGACCTGTCCCAAATCCCGCCTCATGTGCTGGTAAAAGTTGATGAACGGATTGCGCGAGCCACCAAGAAAAATGCCGCACTGGATGCCGCTCGTTACCAGATGCTCGCCGGCAAGATGGAATATTTTGATCTCCGGGAATTGCAGGAAACCATCACCAGCAAAGCACCGTGGCCTAAATTTGAGTCGAGGTTTGGAACCAAGGAGGCGCTGATAGCCAAGTTTGACCAGTTGGCCGAACTCCGCAATGGCATCCGCCACAGCCGCGCCGTCGGCGAAGTCGTTCGGATGGAGGGTGAGGCCGCCATCATTTGGTTCAAACAGGTTCTCAACAAATGACCCGCATCTCCCAACAGCAACTCGAATCATATCTCTGGGGCGCGGCCACGCTTCTGCGCGGGACGATTGACGCCGGCGATTACAAGCAGTTCATTTTCCCGTTGCTGTTTTACAAACGCGTGTGCGACGTGTTCGATGAAGAGACGCAAGTCGCACTGAAGGAGTCCGGCGGTGACGTGAAGTTTGCCGCGTATCCCGAAAATCACCGCTTTCAGGTCCCAGAGGAATCACACTGGCGCAACGTGCGGCAGACGGCAAAAAACGTCGGCATGGCACTTCAGTCCGCCATGCGATCCATTGAGACCGCCAACCAGGAAAAACTCTACGGCATCTTTGGTGATGCACAATGGACGAACAAAGACCGGCTATCTGACGCCATGTTGCGCGACATGATTGAGCATTTCAGCACACTGGAACTCACCATCGCCAATTTGCCCGAGGACGAACTGGGCCAGGGCTACGAATATCTCATCAAAAAATTCGCCGACGACGCCGGCCACACCGCCGCCGAATTTTACACCAACCGCACCGTGGTTCATCTGATGACCGAGATGCTGGACGTGCAGCCCGGCGAATCCGTGTATGACCCGACTTGTGGCACCGGCGGCATGTTGCTCTCGTGTGTTACGCACCTGCGCCGGCAGAAAAAAGAGTGGCGCAACGTGAAGTTGTTCGGGCAGGAGCGTAATCTCATGACCTCCTCCATCGCCCGAATGAATTGCTTTCTTCACGGCATTGAGGATTTTCGCATCGAGCGCGGCGACACGCTGGCCGAACCAAAACTGGTGCAGGGCGACCGCCTGATGCGTTTCGACGTGTGCCTGGCCAACCCGCCATATTCCATCAAACAATGGGACCGCGCCGCCTTTGCCTCTGACCCGTGGGGACGCAATCTTTACGGCACACCGCCGCAGGGTCGCGCCGACTACGCTTTTCAACAGCACATCATCCAGAGTTTGAATCCCAAGACCGGGCGTTGCGCGGTGCTTTGGCCGCACGGCGTGCTGTTCCGGCAGGAAGAGTCAGACATGCGCCGGAAACTCATTGAGGCCGACCTTATCGAATGTGTGCTCGGCCTCGGTCCGAATCTATTTTACAACTCGCCGATGGAGGCATGTGTTGTCATCTGTCGCACCGCCAAGCCCAAGGCACGGAAAAATAAAATTCTGCTCATCAACGCCGTCAACGAAGTCACCCGCGAACGCGCCCAGAGTTTCCTCACCGACGACCATATCGAACGCATCGTCCGCGCCTACGAGCAGTTCAAGGACGAACCCGGCTTGGCGCGCGTCGCCACGCTGGAGGAAATCCGCGCCAAGGACGGCAACTTAAGCATCCCTCTCTACGTTGCACCAGTCGCCGCAAACAGCGCTTCAGACAAGCAAGATGGTGGTAAAAACGAGGCTGCGCTCGATGCCGCATTGTCGTCATGGCTGCATAGTGCAATTACCGTCAGGGCCGCTTTGGCTGAATTGGTAAAACCCGAATCGCCGAATTGATATGGAGAGCAAATACCACATCTATTTCTCCAACATGCATCTGGAGCGGTTGCGGCAACTGCAATTGCCTGCAATTGTTTTTTCCCCATCGTTGGATCATTGGAACGACTTTGGCTACCGGACGCGATTTAGCTACCAAGTGCTGGAGAAGGATCAGCAACGCGTCGCTGGCGATGTGCATTTAGCATTTTTAGAGAAGGAACAATCCGAAGACAGTCCGGCAAAAATGGTCATGGCCAAGCTGAAGCAAGGGAATACGCATTTGTTACCAGCCAAGGAATTCCCGGAGTTTTACACGATGCACCACGAGATGAATTCGTATCGTGAAATCGTGCGCAACTGCGGTCCAGAGCGAGCCCAAGAAATTCTGCTGGCGATGAAAGACCTTGTCGCGGTTAGGCGCGCGGGACGTTTGCCAAAATGGTTTAATCAGGCAACGACCAGCCGGTTTTTCACGCTAGCATTTGTTCGTAATGCGGAAACATTTTTTGCGTTTCACAATGCGGCGTCAATTTTGGGCGGGCTTGAGCAGGAATCGTTTGAAGGGCTTTCCAAACAGTTGCGACTTAAATTCAAGTTGCGCACCTTCCAAAACGACCATGAGCTAGAATTTTCATTCGCTCCCGCCGGCGATTTGCCAAAGCGGATCGCCGTTATCATTGGTAAAAATGGTGTCGGGAAAAGTCAGTCGCTGGCCCATTTTGCGCAAGCACTGCTTCGCGGCAACAAGGATTTACGGGATGGGGAAGGCAATGCGCCGGTCGTAAACCGGCTCCTCGCAGTGAGCAGTCCCGGAGAAACCAGAAACACTTTTCCGAAGCCGCCTAAAGAGCCGCGCATTTTTTACAAACGAATCATCCTCAGCCGGAATTTTTTTGCCGACCGGCAGTCAGGCATGGGGGATGTTTTGTTACGCCTTGCCCGCGCCCGCGAAACCATCAAGCAGAAAAGCCGCTGGGAATTATTTTGCCAAACTGTTGATCAGATTATTCCAACGACAGAAATTGCCATTCACTTAAAATCTGCTGCTGGCTTGCCACAGCTTGCTAGTTCCGACGGGGACGACTACGCGACGCTGGAAAACTTTCAAAATGGTGGCGAACAAAACCGGCTGGAGCGTTGGGCGCGTGTGGATGTTCGTGCAGACGTTAGCAGGTTGGCGGACGGCAAACTGGTTCCCCTGAGCAGCGGTCAATTGACCTTCATCCGGTTTGCGGCCAACGCCTGTTTGCACATCGAAAATGGAACGATGGTGTTGATTGACGAACCGGAAACGCATCTCCATCCAAACTACGTCTCCGATTTCATTCGTTTGCTCGACACTCTATTGGCGCAAACAGGCTCGTTTGCAATTCTCGCCACCCATTCGGCCTATTTTGTTCGTGAAGTGACGAGATCGCAGGTAATTGTTTTGCGGCAGGTCGCTGATAACCGCGTCGAAACCGTGTCACCCAGATTGAAGACTCTAGGTGCAGATATTGGCGAAATTTCACATTTTGTTTTTGAAGACGCCTACTTCGGCTCATTACTAGCCCAGGTCCGCGTTAACCTGGCTGAAAGGCCAAATCAGGCTCCGAAAGTTCTGAAATTATTGGAGGGTGAAGTGTCAACTGAGGCGTTGATGAGTTTGCAGCGCACCACGCCGTCAAAAGCCAAATGATATGAAACAACTCCAACGACCAACCGTTCCTGACGTGGCGAATTTGCGTTCGCTGGCACGGAATCGTCGGGTTGCGAGCTACCCGGCGCTGGAACCACACGTTAGGGAAATTCTCCACAGCTATGCTGCCTACCGCCGAGTGAATGGTAATGCCATTGCGGCAGGCGCACCAACGGAGCTGAATATAAATAACGGCCTGGCTGACGCGCTTCGCCAGCATTACAACACTCCGCCAGCGGTGCTTCAGCCGTTTTTGAAAACGATGCGCGAGAAAGGATCGCCGGATGTATGCCCGATGTGCGGCAGTTTGGGAACTGGCACGCTAGATCACGTTTTCCCAAAAATTGATTTCCCCGAATTTGCGTTCTTCAGTTTGAACTTGGTTCCGGCGTGTCTATGCAACACGAAGCGGCAGGATAATTTGACAGGTGCGGGACCGGGGCAACGTGTTCTGCATCCCTACTACGATGCAATTTTGAATCAGCGGTTAGCCCGTGTTGACATCCAGCAAACACAACAGAACGGATTCCGCCGGCCAACGATGCAACTCGCGGTGTTGTTGCCGAACCAACACCCGAACTTTGCCGCCGTGCGCTACCACATAGATAATGTAGTCTTGAAAACCCAGGTTCTTGAGCATTGTGAAGCCACTTGGATCAAGATAGGCCGTCGGCCGAAACACTACTTCACCGTGCCAGCAGGCCAGGTGTCCGCCCAAGCCTTGACTCATGCAGTTGCCGATGCTCTAAACAAGAAAGACATCCACTACGGCTCATTAAACAATTGGGAATCCATGCTGTTTGCTGGAATTCAGGCCAACGCCGCGCTCATTGCGTTTCTGGCGCAACGCGTGACCGATTTGCGAAACGGCGTCGTAAACCCGGAAGATTTTTAGTCGCGCTTGAAAATGAGTCTCCTAGCCAAACTACCGCAATGGTTTGAATCCAAGCCGCTCGTGCTGCTTAGGTTCAGCGATGGCTTTTGGTCGGATGTGTCTGCTACCAAGCACGGACTCGGGCGCTTTACCGTCGTCAGAAATCACGAGGTTTTCAGCGAACTGAAGCTTCCATCGCTCTGTTTGGCTGAGATGCCAGTCGAAGGAACCTACAAATTCTATGTGGGTGTGGTGAAGTCCAAGGCTGCGGTTGGGACGTTCGCTTCCCGAATTACAGTGCTAAAGCTACAAGCACTGAATCTTTCCACGTTCGAAGACCTCGCGAAGGCCTTGGATGGCCAGATTTTTCAAACCTTGCTCAAAGACAGGCTGACTTCCCAGCGATTTGCCACCGTCCTCAGTCCAAAGGTTAGCGTGGCGATCATTGACGCACTCTCAAAAGACTCCGCCAACAGGAAAGCCATCGAGACTGCCGCAGCACACGTCCCGAAATTGCGTCGAATCTCATCGGCAGAATGGGAGCAATTTGATGCCATCAAGACTGCAATGGCAGCGTTCGGCTTGAGCAAGTCTGACTCGCCGGTGAAAGTGGAAGTGTCGATGGATTCGGATTCCACGTTGAATTTTCTCGACGCCAACGAGAATCGGTTGGATCACGTTGATTCGACAGAGGAATCAGAATACGCGCATGTTCTGGAGGACAACGTCATTGCCAAAGACGCGAGTGTCATTCCCGGCTTTGAGTTAATTGAAAAGCACATGACCGGCAAGGCCGTGTTCTCAAATCGCAACGAGCGCCTTGAGGTTTACACCGCCAACAAGGGCCCGCTCGAAATAATGCTTGGCGTTGACCTCATCTACATCAACGAATCAGTTGGAAACACCGTGATGGTGCAATACAAGATGCTGGAACGGCACGCCGATCCTGTCACCGGGTCGGGGGATTGGGGGTTTCGCCCGGACAACCAGTTTGAACTGGAAGTCGCGCGCATGAAACTGCCGGCACTCAACGGAACGATTGAGGACTACCGGCTGCATCGCAGCCCGTTCTATTTCAAATTCGTGAAACGCAAAGGTGATGGTGAGTCCCATGCATCATTCGTGGTTTCCCTCAACCATTTGCAGCACGTTCTGGATTCGCCAAAGAGCAAAGGGCCAAAAGGCGGCGTGCGCTTGAGCTTTGACAGCCTCGATGGCATTTACCTTCGGGAGACGGACCTGCTCGGACTGATTCGTTCGGGATACATCGGCACACACCGAATTGAAACCGAAGCACTGAAGCCAATCATTCAGGCCGTCGCCGAGGGGAAGCGGGCGTTGGTATTGGCGTGGCAAAAAGTTTTTAGGAAAGAAGGTGGCGAATGAAAATTCCAAGTGTTGAAGCCAAACCGGGCGAAGCCCTAATCCCTTCAGGAACGAAAAGAATTATTATCTTCGATACCAACGCCTATCGTTACTTCACGACAGGTTGTGATTGGGAGGCCACAAAGGCAAAAACGGCCAAGCTTAGAGAAGCGGAAAAGGCTGCGGGAGTCATGGCACTCGCAAATCCTTTTGTGATTTGGGAACTCGTTGGTCATTTGGCCGATCAAACCGATCCGCACTACACAGCTTGTCTGAATGCTTTGGCATCCCTTGCCACTCACACATGGGATGACAAAGGGGGACTGCGGCGGATTGAAGATGGCGAGACCGCCGTTTGTCGCCAATTATTTCAGGTAAAGCCACCAAAAGCCGGGCAAAACACGAATAACCTAAGTTTACTGGCCGCTCATGTCCGAGACTTCGGGCCGGTTATTACAGATCAAAACGCACTCACGAATTTCCAAGTTTTTGCTGCCAAACTCGCCGAATATGAAGCTCGCTGGCTCGCAGAGATGCAAACTGTTTTGGATACTTTCAGCCCAGGGTTGGCCAAGGCATGGATCGGCGGCAACAGTGATCAGGAGACTCGAAAGAATGTTCAGAAATTTTTCACGAGTCAGCAATACATGGACCTGTGGGCGGTGGCAAAAATAACAAGCTTTGCGGAAGTGGCAGGAATTAAAATTTCTTCCGACGATCTCAAGCCAAAAGTCGAGTTGATGAAGAAGGTATTTCCTGTGCCATTTCACTTGATGAAAACCGCGCTGAAAAACTGGACCGGCTCCAAGGATTTTATCTTGAGCAACCCAAAGAGGAGTCGCGCAAATTTTGTGTGGGATACCGCGCTATGCTTCAGCATTGGCAATCATCATCAGGTTGGCGATGCGTCCATCACGTTCATTACCAACGATGGCGCAATCAAGACGGCGGCAACAGATGCAAATTGTTCAGCGCGGGTCATGACCATTGATGAGTATTTGACGAGTATCAGCTTTATTGCCTCATGACCGCCACGCTACCAACACTCGCCAAATTCAAACCCAATCCAAATTGGGCCAAGCTGCCGCTGTTTGACCGTAAAGGATGGAAGCGCGTGCGGTTTGATGACGTGGTCGAAAATCTCAACGAGACGTGCGATCCGGCGGAGGCTGGGTTGGATCAAGTCATCGCGATGGAGCATCTTGAACCCGGCTCGTTGCACATCCGGGCGTGGGGCAATGTGGCGGACGGCACGACGTTCACGCGGCGCTGCCGGCCGGGACAGGTGCTGTTCGGCAAACGCCGGGCGTATCAGCGCAAGGTGGCAGTGGCGGAGTTTGACGCGGTGGTGTCCGGCGACATTTATGTGCTCGCGCCCAAGGGCGAACGGCTGCTGCCGGAACTCCTGCCGTTTCTCTGCCTCTCGGAGCGGTTCTTTCAGCACGCGGTCGGAACTTCCGCCGGCTCGCTCTCACCGCGCACCAACTGGAGCAGTCTCGCCAGCTTTGAGTTCGACCTTCCGCCGCTCGACCAGCAGCGCCGCATCGCCGAAATCCTCTGGGCGGGGGATGAAGCCACTGAAGGTGCTTGGAAAACTCATGAAGCCATTCTCGCACTTAGAAAATCTGCGCATCGCGAGGTGTTTGCGAAAGGTCTCAGTAACAACGGCGCTGGTCCAATGAAAGATGAACTTCCAAGAGGTTGGAGTGCAAGCACCGTTGGTGAATCGTGCCTCATAGAGGATAGGTTGCGAAAACCAATCAACGCCGCCGAGCGCGCAATGATTCGTGGCGAATATCCTTATTACGGACCAACCGGTATCCTGGATCACATCAATGAATACCGAGCCGATGGCGAATATGTCTTGATTGGTGAAGACGGAGACCACTTTCTCAAATTCGATAGCTGGAATATGACCCAGCATGTCCGAGGACGTTTTAATGTGAACAATCATGCGCATGTTTTGCGGGGCACAGAGATGTGCAGGACAGAATGGATTTACCAATTCTTTAAGCACCGAGATATTACACCGGTTCTTTCACGTCAGGGTTCTGGCCGGCTAAAACTACAAAAAGGTGTCTTGGAAAAAATGCCAATCACTATTCCACCATTGGAAATACAAGACGAGATATTGGGTTTTTTTCGAGGAATTGATTCTGCGTTTATTAGCATCAACGAACATTTGGAGAAAACCAAATTGATGCTGGCTTCAATAACCAACGAACTATTTTGACCAGCATGAGCTTCAACGAATCCAACACCGTCGAGCAGATGCGAACCGATTCGTGCCGTTTTACCGAGGCTGGTTTGAAGTGGTCAAATCTCGTGGACATCGCTAAATTTTAATCTCATGTTGCCCGCAGGAACTGTCGCTTACACCGTTGGCACGCCTCCCGTTGTTGGGAAGGGCCTGTCATGGTCGGCGCAGGAGACGGAAGCGGCGGTCAAAGGGCCAGTCGCCGCCGTGGTTCACGACGACGTGGGCACCGAGGCCATCAACACGCTTTTGAGCGGGCTGTCGGAAACCGGATTCACCACCACCAACGTCAACGCCGCGCTCGCCCAATCCGACCCGGTCGAAAATTGGCGCGTCGGCGAAGCCGTAGCCGAATGTTATTTGACGCATCATCGGAGCTGTCATTTTCCATGGCCGGATGGCCGCGACATCCGCAAGCGCGGTTCCAGTCTGCCCGGCGCTGATTTGGTTGGCTTTCACAAAGATGGGGCAAAAAGCCGGTTTGCATTCGGCGAGGTCAAAACTTCTAGCGATGCAGATTATCCGCCCGGTGCCTGCTATGGCGTCACCGGGTTGAAACAGCAGCTTGAAGATTTGCGCGATAGCACCGTCATCCGCGACGATTTGGTCCGGTATCTGGCGCATCGCGCCACCACCGGCGTTGCGTGGAAACCCCAGTTCGTTGATGCAGCCGGACGTTATTTTGCCAACAAGACGGACGTGCGGGTATTCGGCATGATGGTTCGTGACGTGCCACCGCACAAAGATGACGTGCGGGTGCGCGTCACGGCGTTGGCCAAGGATTGCCCCGCCCAAATGGGTATCGAACTGCTGGCGCTTTATCTGCCGGCAAACAGCATCCAAACTCTCGGCACTCTCGCCGCCCGGCCGCAGGCAGGAGGTGCCGCGTGAACGTCACCCTGGAAACACTGACCAAGGTGGATCAGCACTGGGCAGTGCAGGCCGTTGGCGAGAATGAGCGCAAGCGCGGATTGGAAATCGCGAATGTGCGCCTCGTCAACAAAGCCATCGGCGAACAATTAAGATTGAATGTCACCGCTGCACGCCCGGGCGATGATGATTTGCTTTCACGTCTTGCGCTGGCCTACGAAATGGCCGCCATCGAGGGCCTAGAAGCTTTCCTGAACACCACGTCCGGCGACGCCGCTCTGCGCGAACAATGTGCCGCCGGAGCTTGGCGCGCATTTGAAATCGGTCGCATGGTGCCGCAACCGGTGGAAACCGACCGGCGAGTTTTGCATTTGTTGCACCTGTCGGCACTGGCCTATTGCGGCGACCGTTGGACAGATTTGCGCCGCTGGTATCGGGACGAACCCGACTTGTGCGCCGTTCCATCCGTGGCAGATGCCCAATGGGATCGCCGGCTGTTGTATCGCTTGTTCGAGTGTTGGGTGCGGCTGTTCCGCAAGCAGAACTGGGATGACTTGGACCGCATTCGCGAAATCATCGTTGGCTTGCGGGAAGACCAGAAAGATTTTGAAACACAGGTTTTGGATGCAGGCAGCAATGCCGGAAGCCGGGCGATGGCGCTCCGGTTGGTGTCGCTTTATCACTGGGCCAAGGCGTCGGAATTGCTCGCTAAATATATGCTCCAAGGGGAGCCGACGGGCATCAATGCGCTAATCACCAAACATTTTGATTCGGCCATCAAATCGGCGACCGAGGCGACGGATTCCCAACTGGAAATGCTGATGCGCTGGCTGCACGCGGCGTCCACCCAGATGGTGGCTGGTTCCATCTGGCGCGTGGCCCGGGCGGTCAACTCGCGCGTGACAAAGTTCGTCCACGAAGTCACGAAGCAGCAGGGATTGTTTGAACTATTGCCGCCGCAGCGCGCGGCATGGCTGGAGCAAGGCTTGCTCGACCAAGCGGCTACCGCAGTGGTGATTGATATGCCAACGTCCGGCGGCAAAACGCTGCTGGCCCAGTTCAGAATTCTCCAGGCGCTTAATCAATTTGATGCGGAGCACGGCTGGGTGGCGTATGTGGCCCCGACCCGGGCACTGACCGCGCAGATTACACGCCGCTTGCGCCGGGACTTCAGCCCGATTGGCGTGAAGGTGGAGGCACTGACCGGCGCAGTCGAGGTTGACGCGTTCGAGGACGAACTTCTCAAACAGACCGGAGACAAGCGCGGTTTTGACGTGCTGGTATCCACGCCGGAAAAACTGCAACTCGTTATTCGCAACAAGAAGGTGCCGCGTCCGCTGGCATTGGTGGTAATGGACGAAGCTCACAACATCGAGAATGAATCTCGCGGAATGCGGATGGAGCTTTTGCTCGCGACCATCAAACAGGAATGCGCCCGGGCGAACTTCCTTCTGCTGATGCCTTTCGTGGAAAATGCGGACAAGCTGGCCCGCTGGCTGGCGGATGATGCAAAAGCCGGACGCGCCATTAGTCTGGGCACCACGGCTTGGAAGCCGAACGAAAGAATTGTCGGAATTTTCCACGCGGAAGCTGATGACAGCGAACGTGCCGGCTGGCGGATGCGATTTGAAACTTTAACCAGCACGCCCAAAGCCATGCACCTGAAAGGCGTGCATTATGCCGACGGGGTCAAGCCGCTGGATGTCGCGAAATCCAAAGTTATCAACAGCAGCGGCCAATGTGGTTTTGGTTTGCAGACGGCGGCGATGGCCAAGATTTTTTCGGCCCGTGGCAGCAGTGTCGCGGTGGCCACACAAATCCCCCATGTGTGGAGCATGGCGCGTGAGGCAGCGAAAGTAATGCCCAAGGCACGCAATAATCCGCCTGAAATCACATTGGTTCAAAATTTCCTCAAAGCGGAAATCAGTCCGAAATTTGAACTGGTTGAACTTTTGGACCATGGCGTCGGTGTTCATCATGCTGGATTGTCCGATGAAACCAGAGCTTTGATGGAGTGGTTGACCGAGGAGGGTTCGATCAAGGTGCTCTGTGCCACCACCACCATCGCGCAGGGTATCAACTTCCCGGTTTCGTCCGTGTTTTTGGCCTCCCATCTTTATCCGTATGGCAAGCCGATGGCTCCGCGTGAATTCTGGAATCTGGCGGGCCGCGCGGGTCGTATGAATCAAGACAGCGTTGGCGTGGTTGGCCTCGCTTCAGGTCATGATCAACGGGAGATTGTAAAATATGTGAGTCTAGCCACCGGTGAGTTGGTTTCACGTTTGTTGGCGCTGGCTGAAGAACTCAAAGAGTCGGCAGTTGAGCTGAATCTCAAAATCGTCATCGAAGGCGAGCAGTGGGAAGATTTCCGCTGCTATGTAGCTCATTTAATCAACGAGAAAAAGAACCTCGACGCTGTTCTGGCCAGCACGGAACAGTTGTTGCGAAACACTTACGGCTATGGCGTGCTTCGGAATTCAGCCGCCGGGCGAGTAAAGGCGGACAAGTTGCTGGCCGTCACCAAGGCTTATGCGGCGAAGATTGCCGTGCATCCCGAACGTGCAGCCATGGCAGACATGACCGGCTTTTCATGTGAAGGCGTTGGTGTCGCGCTCGCCGGCATGGGCAATTTGGAAAAGAAACTTACGGCCGCTGACTGGACGCCGGAAGGTCTCTTTGGTCGCGGGTCCGGCATGGCGGATCTTTATGGCGTGATGTTGAGGATACCACAGATCAAACGTGGACTTGATGACATCACCGCTCCCGGTATCGACCGCGCGCAGATTGCCGGTATCACCAAAGCCTGGGTTGGCGGTGAAAGCATTCACGAAATCGCCAAAAAGTTTTTCAAAGGAACGGATGGCAGCACCGACGCCATTACGGATACTTGCAAAGCCATCTATAAAACGCTGGTCAACAATGGCACTTGGGGTATCGCCGCCTTGAGCAAGTTTTCTGGAATTGATTTTGAAAAGCTGACCGCCGCTGAACGCCGAAAAATCAACGCATTGCCCGCGATGATATACCACGGTGTCAAAACCGAAGCCGGTGTTTTGATGCGGATGAATTCCGTGCCTCGCAGCGTTGCGGAGAAATTGGGAGAAGTCTTTGAGAAAAAAGTTGGCACAGTTGCGGAGGGCCAAGGTGTTCAGGCGGCGCGCGGTTTTCTAAAGGATTTGGATGCTGGCGGATGGGATTCCGTGAAACCAACTCACGCCCCATTGTCGGGAGCGGAATATCGCCGAGTCTGGGAAATTTTGTCGGGAGAAGGCCGATGAGCTTTAACGAATCCAACACCGTCGAGCAAATGATTCTCGATGCCGTCGAGAATCTGGGCCGCACCACCGCCGTTGAACCGATGCACGATGCGCCGCCCGGCGCTTCGCTCGGCGATGAATTTAAGCCGTCGTGCTGGAATTATGTTCCCGGTGTGCAAGTGCCGCGTCAGCCCGGCGACGTGATGGTGGAATCGTGGTTGCGCGAGGCGTTGCTAAGGCTCAACCCGGAAATCGCCGCCCAACCCGACCGCGCCGACGAGGTGATTTACGCGCTGCGGGCGACCATTCTTTCCGTGCAGGCCGACGGCTTGGTCCGGGCGAACGAGAATTTCATGGCCTGGCTGCGCGGCGAGAAGACGATGCCTTTCGGCCACAACGGCGAGCACGTTTCCGTGCGGCTGGTTGACACCGTCCAGCCCGCGAACAACCGGCTCACCGTCGTCAACCAGTGGACGTATCAAACCGGCACGGTGGTGAAGCGGTTCGACGTGGTATTTCTGGTCAACGGCCTGCCCATCGTCATTGGCGAGGCCAAAACGCCCACGCGCAGCGCGGTGACGTGGTTCGACGGCGCGTTTCAGGTGAACGAGATTTACGAGCGGCAAGTGCCGGCGATGTTCGTGCCGAATGTTTTTTCCTTTGCGACCGAGGGCAAAGCGTTCCGCTTCGGCTCGATTCGGATGCCAATTGAAATGTGGAGTCCATGGCGCACGCGGGAGAATGAGCCGGAAGGTTCACTGGCGGATGTGCGCCGGTCGGTGGAATCCATGCTCCGGCCCGAGGTGGTGCTGGACATCCTGCAAAGTTTCACGCTGTTCGCCACGGATAAAAAGCATCGGCGCATTAAAGTCATCTGCCGTTACCAGCAGTATTTCACCACGAACCAGCTCATTGAGCGCGTGGTGAAAGGTTATCCGAAGAAAGGTCTGATTTGGCATTTTCAGGGCAGCGGCAAGTCGTTGCTCATGGTCTTCGCCGCGCAAAAGCTGCGGTTGCATTCCAAGCTTGGCAATCCCACGGTCATCATCGTGGTGGACCGCATTGACCTCGACACGCAAATCACCGCCACGTTCAACGCGGCGGATGTGCCGAACATGGTCGGTGTGACGACGCGGCAGGAGTTGCAGACATTGCTGGCGCAGGACGTGCGCAAGGTGCTCATCACGACGATTCACAAATTTGGCGAGGCGGGCGGGAAGTTGAACGAGCGGTCGAACATCATCGTGATGGTGGACGAGGCGCATCGCACGCAGGAAGGTGATCTCGGCCGCAAGATGCGCGAGGCGTTGCCAAATGCGTTTCTCTTCGGCCTCACCGGCACGCCCATCAATCGGGCGGATAAGAATACGTTCTGGGCGTTCGGCGCGGACGAGGACGAAAAGGGCTACATGAGCCGGTATTCGTTCCAAGAATCCATCCGCGACAAGGCCACGCTGCCGCTGCATTTTGAAGCGCCGGAGGTGAAGCTGAAAATCAACAAGGCGGCGATTGATGAAGCATACCGCGTCATCACCGGCGATTTGAGCGAGCAAGATCGCGACGACCTTGCCAAGCGTGCCGCAAAAATGGCCGTGCTGGTGAAAAACCCGGAGCGCGTTCGCGCCGTGGTCAATCACATCGTCACGCACTTCCAATCCAAGGTTGAGCCGAATGGATTCAAGGCGCAGGTGGTCACGTTCGACCGAGAATGTTGCGTGCTTTACAAGGCGGTGATGGATGAATTGATCGGGCCGGAAGCAAGCGCCATCGTCATGTCCAATTCGCCCGGCGATCCCGAGGAATGGAAAATTCATAACCGCGAGAAGGACGCAGAGGAAAAGTTGCTCGACCGTTTCCGCGATCCGGCTGATCCACTCAAGTTCGTCATCGTCACGGCCAAACTTTTGACCGGATTCGACGCGCCGATTTTGCAGGCGATGTATTTGGACAAGCCTTTGCGCGACCACAATCTGCTCCAAGCCATTTGCCGCACAAACCGCACGTTCGGCCAGGAAAAAACGCATGGCTTGATCGTGGATTACATCGGGATCTTCGACGACGTGGCGCAGGCGCTGGCGTTTGACGAAAAATCCGTGCGGTTGGTGGTATCCAACATTGACGAATTGCGAAAAGTGCTGCCAGTAAAAATGCAGAAATGCCTGTCATTTTTCCCCGGCGTGGATCGCACCGTAGGCGGCTACGAGGGTTTGATGGCGGCACAGCAACACCTGCCCAACAACGAAGTGCGCGACAAGTTCGCGGCGGAATACACCGTGCTCGCCAACATCTGGGAGGCACTGTCACCTGATCCGTGCCTGGGCGCTTACCAGAAAGATTATCGCTGGCTGACGCAGGTTTATGAATCTGTGAAACCGCCGAGTGGCAACGGAAAATTGCTCTGGCACGCGCTGGGCGCAAAGACGATTCAGCTCATCAATGAAAATGTCCACGTTGAATCGGTGCGCGATGACATCGAGACGTTGGTCATGGACGCGCAGGTCATCGAGGATTTTCTCAAAAGCAACGACCCGGCCAAACGCGGCAAGGAAATCGAAATCACCCTCATCGCCCGGCTGCGCAAACATTTCGGCAACCCCAAGTTCACCGAGTTGGGCGAGCGGTTGGAAAAAATCAAGGAACGCCACGAGCAGGGCTTGCTGACGAGCGTGGAGTTTTTGAAACAGATGCTCGAACTTGCGCAGGACACCTTGAAAGCCGAGAAGCAAAACGACCCGGTCGAAGAACGCGACCGCGCCAAAGAAGCCCTCACCGAACTGTTCAAAGAAGCCAAGACCAAGAACACGCATATCATCGTCGAGCGAATCGTTGCCGACATTGACGACATCGTGAAAAAAGTCCGGTTTGACGGCTGGAAAAACACATCCCAGGGCGAGCGCGAGGTGCAACAAGCGCTGCGTCGCACGCTGCTCAAATACAAATTGCACACCGACCAAGACCTGTTTGACAAAGCCTACGGCTACATCCGGCAGTATTATTGAGCCATAGTTGAGTTATTTAAGTCACTGCAATGTCCAGGCAGGTATTCTCAGTTTTTTGCGCCGGTTCTTAACCCCGCTGACAGTTCGATTGAGTTCCCGCGCAATCTCAGTGTCCGAACATTTGCCCAACCGACTATCTTCCGATGATGTCCAATACGGGCGGCGCGAGGGATCGTTCAGTTTCAATTGCCGGCGACGAACGGAAACTGAGCCGAGCGGGTGTCCGGTGCGCTCCGCGACTGTTTCATCAGGCAATTTGCCCAAAAGGCGATCTTCCGTAGGTTTCCAACGCCGATGCCGGGAATTAGGTTTTGAAAGTTTTAGTTTTCCCCGGCGAACTTTGACGGATTCAAGAGTGCGGCCTAGCCGCCGCGCGACTTCTTCGTCCGACAGTTTGCCCAACAAGCTGATTTCCTTCGCGGACCAGCTTCTCCTTTGGCCATTGAACTTGGGAATGCCATAGCTGATGCGCCGGGCTTGAATGGCAAACATCGTCCGACCCAATTGACTAGCCAATTTGTCGTCCGGTAAGGTGCCGAGCAGTTTGTCTTCTGCCGGCGTATAGGGACGGCTTTTTGCTTTGGGATCGGGGATTGCGCGTATGCCGAGCTTGGACCGGCGTTGTCCGACCGCCTGCACCGAGCGATGGATGCGTTTGGCAATTTCCGCGTCTGGAATCCTGCCGAACAGGGCGTCTTCCTGCGCCGTCCAACCATTCGGAAAAACGCGCGGCATGGGCGGAATGCCAAGAATTCGGCGATGTTGCAACACCGCATTGCGCGTGCGTCCCAAACGCATGGCAATCACCTTGTCTTCTGCCGTGCCCAGAATTTTCTCCTCCGCCCGCGTCCATTTCTTAGATTTGTGCGGTCGGAACGCCGGGATGTGAAGCGCGATACGCTGCCGCGATACATCATGCACAGGCCGGCGAAACCTCCGGGCCAGTTCCTCGTCAAAATAGCGGCCCAACAATTTGGTTTCCCGCGCGGTCCAACGTCGTGGTGGCGTTACCAACCGGATGCGCCGCCGTTGGCGTTCTTCGACAATTTCCTTGATGGTTCGTCCGATGCGGCGAGCAAGGACGGAGTCGGGCACTTTCCCAATTAGCTTCAGTTCAGCTATTGTCCATCGTGCTTCGCGGCGGTGTTTGATGGCAGCGGCCATTGATTGCAAATTTTGATTGCGCTGTTTGAACGTCATATACGACATCCAAATCTGAATCGTAAGTCAACTTGTTTTGGAATTCCATGACGGAGTGATTCTACGGTTATACCGTTTCCGCCGCCGCCATGTTTTGAAATTCCGTGGCGATTTCCGCGTGCTTCGCCTTCAGATACTTGGCCACCCGCGTGTTTTTCAGCAGGGCTTTGATATAGGTGGAAGCGGTTTGCAGGGTGAACATGTTTTCTTTGTAATTTTCGGTGATCGCTTTCATGCCGCTCTCCAGCGTCACCATTTCCTGCTCCATTTTGGCAATTGATTCGGCGGTCATGCCCTTCTTCTTTTTTGGCTGGTCGGGGGACACCTGTAATTCCTTGTGCGTGACCAAGACCAACCCCTCGGCATACCCGGCATGATAATTATTCGCGTCAATCATCAGCCGCGCGATTTCTACCTGCCGCTCGGCCGTCACCTTTTTCAGCAGTCGGAGCGATTTGGGCGGAATGGGTTTGTCTTTCAGCAATTCCACGGCTTCATGGCAGATACCAACCAACAGGTTCAACGAAGCTTTCACGCCCTGCGTAGAAATGTTCAACGCCGCCGCGATACGTTCCAAACTCGCGCCGTTTTTAACGGCTCGTGAGATCATCTTGTGTTCCTGAATTGCCGGCAATCGGCTGATGCGCGCGTTGTAAGTGAAACCTTCGTCATCGTTGGCGATGATGCAGTCGGCGGCGGTCATTCCCAATTCCTTCATCGCATAATGGCGCATGTGTCCGTTCACCAGCATGTATTTCCCCGGCTGGCCCTTTTGTGGAAACACCACCAGCGGCTCGACCAATCCCACGACCTTGAGGGAGGCCAGGATAGTTTCGTATCGGTTGGCTTTTTTGTGCGCTTCGGTGATTTGCCGCACCGGCAGGATGTTTTCCAGCAGCAGCCGGATTGTTTTCATCGCGAATCCAATTTTTGCGTTGCTCATGTGGTTGGTATTATTGAGGGTGTTAGTTTAGACCAAAGAAATTTCGGCATCGTCTCCAGTGCTTCCGCCCGCAGCAGCGTCAGGAAATGCTCATCAGCCACCAGCTTGTTAAAGGCCGTGACCACGTTCAATAGCCGGGCATCGCAAATTCGAGATTTTTTAATCATCAGTTTCTGGCGCTCAGTTTCTTTGCGGAAGTTGGCCACAATCGTTTCGGCGCTGGTTCGACTGCTGCGCGGGCCATCTTTATTTTGTTTGCCCAGCAAACGCCGTTTTTCAATCAGGCGTCTGACCATGCGCAGGGACATATAATTCAGTTGTTTGCCCTCGTAGGCTTTCAGCAGTTCGCGCTGCATCTCCGCTGTGTCCGCTTTGGAAATGCCAATGGCGACCCACAACGGAATTTTCCC
>CAISYZ010000215.1 GCA_903889895.1 uncultured Verrucomicrobia subdivision 3 bacterium
ACCATTTTACAGATTTTGAGCCTCACGCTCTTTGAGAAAATGCCCATTTCACAGGCGCTTGCTCAACTTCCACCCACCACACAACCGCCAGACACCGAAAACCATCAATGTTTACTGGGTTTCTAAACCGGACAGCAGTGGCTTAAATCATATAATGCCTCTATGTTTGCGGGGTCAATCTCAACTACCTTTTGATATTGGGAAATGGCTTCATTGAAATCGCCACGCTTAACGCAAGCATTGGCCAATCCAATTCGGTAAGCGCTATTGCCGGGATCCAGCGCGACCGATTTCTGGAAATGTTCCATCGCCTCGTCGTTCCGGTTAGCATGGAATAAGGAGTTGCCCATGGTGTGCTGGGCATATGCACACGCCTTGCTGCTTGCCAAAAAACCGAAAACGATTGAATAACTAAGCAGCAAACACCAACCAAGCCGTGCCAACCGTTGAAACCGCAGCCGATTCTGAAGCGCGCGATCCAATCCCCAAACACCCATGATTGCCAACATCATCAAGGCAGGCAGGAAATCAGACAAATAGCCGCTGCTACCTGAAAAAAAACAACAAAGAACAAAGACATTGATTAGAAACAGCAGCAAGACAACCGATAAAAAATTGCGCAAAACCTGCAAGTTTTTTACCAGACGGCCACGCCATGCCAGCGGTGCAGCCAAGGCCAGCCAGACAACCAGATAATTCAGGAGTATCCCGCAGTAGGCTTCGCCCACGCCATAATAGTTTGCGGGTGCCGGCGCCGGAACATTAGCCCATAGAAACGGGAATTGACTATTCCAATGAACGGTTTCCAGAAAGTAGAGTTTCCAATTGAACCAGAAATAGCGGAGGCTGAACGGTTGGGCGGAAACATTTTGTATGTCTGTCAAAAGATAGCGCCAGCCAAACTCAAGGGGGTTGTCAAAACGCAATGAATTATATGCCGCCAGCCCAATACCAACCAGCGCCGCCGGAACAACAGCGGCCAGGAGCAACCATGCCGCACGATTGAATGAAAACATACTTGTGTCTGTCCGCCCGCCATGAACGACCGGTATCAAAAGTATGATAATGCCAAATAACAGCGACGGACGCGCCCCCACAGCCAAGCCATATTCAATACTGGCGCAAGTCAGCCAAAAAACCTGCCAGCGGGGACGATGTAAACAATTCCAAACAGACGCCAACGCCAGCATGGTGAAAGCAAATCCGCATAGATGGGGCACTTGATGTTCATCCGCGCTAGACAAATTTCCCAAGAAGCCGGTGGTCAGCCCCAGCGCGAGCACGGATGTAGCCATCATCCAGAGGCTGACTTCCGGAAAATAACGCCTCCACGCTGAAAACATTAAGATTGCCCCCACCACAAATCCCAATATCAAAAAAACCATAACGGCAGTTTGGTGCGAACTGTAATCTCCAGTCAGCGCCGTATAGGGAAAAAACCAAACCAAGGCTGGGGTGATGCCCTGATACAAATATAGTTTTCCTTTGTAGTAACAAAGTTCGTATGAGATATGGCTGGCATTCCAAACATAGGGTGTATACGCAGCGGGATCATAAGGATTGGCAAGTCCGGCTAACTCTGGCGGTGCCTCCCGTTTCACATTCAACTGGCCGGCCTGAAAGCCTTGCACCAAGAGATTGTAATAGGAATCTTTGGCCTGAGAATTAACAACTTCATGAAAGCCCGGCTGCGAACTCCAGCAATAGATGCCAACCACCAACGCGCAGGCCAAGCCGAACACGGTATAAATTTTCCAATTTATGTTGGGGTTAAAAACGATCACTGGAATGATTGTAAAATAGAATCAAACAACACAAAGCTTAAGAATTTAATCAGCCGTAAAACCCATACTCAGGGCAATGGTTTTCTACCGCATAATCCACCCGCCGCCCACAACCAAATCCTCCTGGTAAAACACCGCCGCCTGACCGGGCGTGATGGCGCGCGCGGGCGAATGCAGTTTTACCTTCACTTTATTTCCCGCGAGCGGCGTCACCGTGGCCGGCGCCCCGGGATGATTGTAGCGAATCTTCGCCGTCACTTCGATGGGCGCGGTCAATTGCTCAAACGGATGCCAGTTGCAGCGGTCGGCCACAAATTCATCGCGGTCGAGCGCGGCCTCATCGCCCACCACCACGCGATTATTTTCCGCGTCCAGCTCGACAACGTAAACCGGCTTGGGCGTGGTGATGCCCAGCCCCTTCCGCTGGCCGATGGTGTAAAACTCTATGCCCTCGTGCTGGCCGAGCACATGCCCGTGCACATCCACAATCTCCCCGCGATGCTTCTGCACGAGGTTGGCCTGTTGCAAAAACCCGCCGTAGTTGTTGTCGGGCACGAAACAGATTTCCATGCTCTCCTCCTTCTCGGCCGTTTTTAAATTGCACTGGCGCGCGACGTCCCGCGTATCGCTCTTGGTCTTCTCGCCGAGGGGAAAAATGATCCGCGCCAGTTGATCCTGCCGCAGCGAGAAGAGGAAATAACTCTGGTCCTTGCGCAAATCTTTCCCGCGCTTGAGGAGATAACGCCCCGCCCCCGGCTTCGCCACCTTCTCCCCATCCGACGGAGCGAGGGACGGGGGGACGGGTCCTTCCACCCGCGCAAAATGGCCCGTGGCGATGAACTCCGCGCCCAATTGATCCGCGCGGTCAATCAATCGCCCGAACTTCAGGTTCTGATTGCACATCACGCAGGGATTCGGCGTGCGCCCGGCCTTGTATTCGTCCGCAAAATATTGAATGACGTGCTTCTGGAAATCCGCCGACTCGTCCACGAGGTAATAGGGCACGTCGAGTTTGTGACAGACCGAGCGCGCATCGGTGACGGCTTGCGGCCCGCAGCATTTGTCCTCGGCGCGGTTCACACAATCCTGCGGCCAGAGCTTGAGGGTGATGCCAATGACGTCGTAGCCCTGCTCCAACAGCAAGGCCGCCGTGGCCGAGGAGTCCACTCCTCCGCTCATGCCGCAGACAACGCGCGTTTTTTTCTGGCCGTTCACAAGGCGAACAATATATCAGCCAGCGGCGCGGTGTAAAATGCGTTCGGCAGCCATGGATCAATTAAAACAAACGCCCAAGCCGGCGCTTACCGCGCTATTTCACCGGGGCAAAGAACTGGAGCTCGCGGGTAAAACTAGCCGGCGAATCCGACGCGTGAATCATATTGAAGAGAAACTGGTCGTCCCCGGGCTGCTGGAATTTCAGCCGGAACGGCGCGTTGGCTTCCGTCGCCCCCGGCCAGAAATCCCCGCGGATGGTGCCCGCCTCCGCCTGCCATGGCCGCGTGGCCCCGACCGCCCGGCGCACTTTCGCCACCGCATCCTCCCCGCGAAAATGGATGAACTTCACCGGCCCGTGCGCCATGTATTTCGATGTGCCCTCCAGACACGGCGGCCGGTGGCCGATGGCCGGAAAATAAAACTCGCGCCATTTCGCCTCGGGCAAATTTTCCGCCCCCGCCAGCACGCGCTCCGCGATCACGGTCAGCCCGAGATTTTTCAGCCGGCCCTCGACCTGACCGTTCAGGCCGCGCCAAAACGAATCCGGCTTGATGACCACCAGCGTGTCCTCGATGGCTTGCATGGCGGGGCGATTCTCGCTTAGCGCTTGTAGTAGCAGAGATAGGCCACGTCGGCGGCGGCTTCCACCTCGAACTTCACGCCTTTCGGCACGACAAAATACTGGCCCGCGCCGTAGCTTTGCCAATCGCCCGCGGGCAGCTTCGCCTTCAGCGTGCCGGCCACGATGTGCATGTGCTCGATGCAATCCGTCCCGAAGCTATATTTGCCGGGCTCAATCACGCCGACCGTGGCGGGACCGTCGGGGGTGCCGATCGCGAGACTCTGGACTTTGCCTTCAAAATAGGAATTGTGTTTCATGCGCGCGTGTTAATGCCGTTTTTTCGGGCAAGAATCAATCCAAACCGCGCTGACGCCAGTCTAGGGCAAAAAGTATTTTGGCGGTTCAAACCTTCCGATTCACTGCTGCTTTATTTTTGCGCGCCATGGCCCACCCTTGGACCACCATGGCCAGCATTATCGGAACACCCCAAACCCACATCAGCCAGAAGAAATAGGGCACCAGTTTCCAGCAAATCTTCAGAAACCAGTTGGCTTTCCATAATTGGCGGACAACTTCCGTATTTACCTGCGCGGCCCGCGCAATGGGCCCGAGGGCGTATTGATGGGCGATGGCATACTGGCCGCCCGAGGCGAAGTTCCACGCGACGGCGCAACCGGCCGACGCCTGCCAGCCAAAGCCAATCGCACCGAAGGCCCAAATGCCAAACGCAAAGCCGCCGACCGCGAGCCCGCCCACCGCCATCGCGCCATAAGCAAGCAAGCCCACGGCACAAGCCCCGATGCTCACGGGTGCCACCGCCACGCTGCCATACGCAAACACCACCCCGAAGGCAAAACCATCGGAGATGGCCACCCAAGCCTTCACCGGTTGCGGCACTTTCCCGTTCTGCCAACCGCCGGTGCGGAGATGAATCAATGGCAGCCCGAGCAATTGCCCGCGGCTCCGATATTCCCAAACCGGACAGTGGGGCGCTTCCGCAATTGCCGCCGGCTTTTGTTCTAATCGCGCCTGCTTAACCGCCCGGTAATACCAGCGGCTTAACCCACCAATGAGCACGAAATATCCTAGAATCAGCCCCGTCATCAGACTCGCAAACAAGACCGGATTATTTTTAACGAGCGCATCGCCGTGCGCCATCAGCCAACAAGCCAGCAGATAGAAGGCAATGATGCTCCCGGCCAGGACGGGATAATAAATCATGTAAACCCGGCGCTCCCTGGGCGAACGGGCCGCCTGATGACTCACGCGCCAAATTCCGAACAGATTTAGAAACGCCAGCAGCGGTAAAAGGGTTGCGCCCAGCCATCCGAGGGAGCCGGCCCCGGCGACGGTGGCCCCGCCCTTGGTCGCCGCGCCCATCGTCGCGGCCTTGGCGGAAAAAGTCAGCGCCGGCAGCGTCGCCAGCACCGCCAGCGTGAAGGCCGTCCCGGGATTGGATTTCCCCAGCGCGCCTTCGACCAACGCCAGCACCTGCTCCTGTAACATTTTCCGGCCGCGCGCGAGCCGCTGCTTCACCACGTCCTCGCTCAACTCGAGATTTTGGGCCACCGCCGCAATGGATTGGTGCTCGCGATAAAACAACACGAGCGGCTCGCGATACAGTTCGGGAATTTTCTCGAGCGCACGCCAGAGCATCGCCTGCTCTTCATTGCTCATCGTCTGTTCGGCGGGCTGCGGCCCGGGCGCGGGCGCCTCGGCCAGTTCCTCCAGCGATTCCGCCCGGTGACTCGGCTCGCGCCCCTGCTGGCGCAGGGCGTCATATGTGAGATTGCGCGCGATGCGGCACAGCCACGACCGCAATTTTTCCGGCTCGCGCAAATCCGCGAGCTGCCGCCACGCGGTGACAAAAGTTTCCTGCGCCAAATCTTCGCTCTGGCTCAAACTGCCGGTGGCGCTGAACGCCAGCGCGCAGACCAGCGACTGGTAACGCGCCACGATCTGCCCGAAGGCATCGCGGTTGCCGGTCAGGCTGGCGTGGACCAGTTCGGCGTCGTTGTAAACCGCAGCGGGCATGGTGGAATTGATCATAACACCGCATAGGTCTGAAATGAAGCCTCCGAGGTGACAAGGCAAGGCGATTTATTTTATTTCAAAATGAGGTTGGCCACGCCGCTCCACTGGCCGACCTGCGCGTCGTTCAGGCGGTATTGGAGAGGTAACACCAATCAAGGCGAGTGAATGCGGTAAAACCCGCTCCCGGTCTGGCTGAATTCGGGATCAGAAAAATACTCCGGTGAGCCGGTCAGAATATTCGTATGCAAAGGCAACCAGGTTGGCTGGGGCAGATTCACGCTAAACTCAATAATGGCAGTTTGATTCGAGATGCCCGTGAAGTCAAAGCCAAATCCATTGGATTGAATGCCGAAATTGCCGTCGTTCATAATTTGCGGCAATACCGTCAACCCCAAAACCACCCCGCCATTATTTGCGCCGCCGTTTGCGGCGGTTCCGTAAAGCGTGTTGCTGCTCAACACAAATTTTGAATCGCATGAAGTTCCCAGGCTAGCACTGAAATTTCCCAACGTCGTAAAATTCGCACCGTTAGTTTGAATCATAAAAATTGTGCCGTAGTTGGAGAGGCCACCGCCGGCCGTTGTCCCGTAAAGGGTGCTGCCATCAAGCAACAGGGTATTGCGTGGGAATGCGCCGTCACTGTGCAAAAAATCATGCAAACCAGTGAAGCCCCCGCCATTGGTATTTAATCTGAAAACATTCCCGCAACCGGCCACCCCGCCACCCACCGTCACTCCGTAAAGTGTGTCGCCGTTCAAAGTCAATCCCGCCACCGGTGCCGCGCCGTCGCTGTTCGTGCCAATGCCCTTGATGCTCGAAAAATATTTTAGGACCGTGTAACCGCTGCCATCCGTCTGCACGGCGAATACGACACCATTGGAAGTGCCGCCATGATACGTCGCGCCGAAGAGCGTGCTGCCTGCCAAAACCAAACCGCCAATTGGCCGCGCACCGTCGGCGTTGGTTCCGGAAACTAATGGATTTCCATAGATAATGTTTGTCCCAACAAATGTGACTGGAAATGTCTTAAGGACGGTGAAAGCCGAACCATCCGTATTGATTTTGAAAATTGTGCCGTTGCCCGCAGCTCCGCCCAAACCCGCCGTGCCATACAGTGTCGAGCCGTCCGTCACCAAATCACCTTGCGGTCGGTTACCATCGGTGTTGGTGCCAAAAGTTGACGGAACCGTAGCCGAGAAGCTGTGCATCTCGAAGTAACCACTGCCATCGGTGTTGATCTTGAAAACGCTTCCGTTGTTCGCAGACCCACCAGTGTAGGTCGTGCCATAAAGCGTATTGCCAATTAACACCATTCCACCTTCGGGACTGGAGCTGTTGGTCAAACTGCGGAGGATGCCATATCCGCTGCCGTCGGTATTGAGCTTGAAAATGGTTCCGTTGCCATTGGTGCCGCCGCTGGCGTTGCTGCCGTAAAGCGTGTTGCTGCCGAGAACCAAATCCGTCAACGGCGCATAGCCATCACGATAAGTAACGCCAAAGTTATGCAGGATGTTATAGACCTGCGCCGGGGAATCGGTGGCCATCAACAACCGCGCAGCCAACAAAATCTGTAAGAAGGTCTTCATGGCTTTCATTCCAAACCGACCGGTGGGATTTGGCGTCTGAACTCGAATTAAGTCTCTTTTTTCCAGGGTGTCGAGAACAATTTTGTTAGTAGAAAAAAGACGCCGATGGTTGGCCGGCGGCAATAACCGGTGCGAATGCGGAAGGCTGGGTTAGGCAGGAAATCCGCTGCCCGCCGCCAATGGAAATGAAAAATCCAGCGCGCACGGAGTGACGATCCCACCTCGTCACCCCATCACGCCGATGGTGGCCACGTCGCTCCACTGGCCGACTTGCGCGTCGTTGAGACGGTAAACGGCTTTGTATTTCCACACCGCGCTCACTCCGGGCGCGGGCAGCGGCGAGGGGTCGGCGTAATCGGTGCTGGTCGTGAAGGTCAGCAGCACGAAACCTTTGCCATCGCCGCAGTCCTTCCAGAGTTCCAGGCTGTCCATGCCCAGCTTGGGCCAGCCGATGTGCGGATGGCCGGCGTTGAGCGAGAGCGTCAGCACCGGTTGATAGGTGGTCGGGTCCACCACCACTTCCGCGCCGATGATGCCGAGGTCTTGCGCGATGGCATCCGTGCAATTGGGATGTTTCTTGATGCGCACCGCCAGCGCGGTGGCGCGGCCAAAAATATCCGGCGGCACGGTGGGCGGCGGCGTGCCGGGCGCGGGCGTCACCGGGATGTCGCCCAGATTGTCACCGTGGGCGGCCTGATGCTTGTAGGCCGTCCAATCGCGCGTGGTCTGGGTATGCGCCGCGTGCGCATTGCAGACGTAATCGAAGAACAAATCATCCGCCGTCTCCTGCGCCACTTCCGCCGCCGTCACGCCCACGATGGGGGCATAGGTGGGCAGCTTGCCGGAAAAGTTTTTGAGCCATTTGCGTTTGCCCGGCTCGTTCTTGGGGAGAAAATAGGATTTAGGCATAAGGTTTCAGGGAGTTGCAGTTTGGTTTTGATGTTTTATCGGTGTTTTGTGTCGTTTGTGTGTTTTGGCGGAATCTTTAAGTCAATTGGTGGAACGGCCCGGGAAGTTTCCCGAACCTTCCAGGAAGTTGCCGCGAACCCTCGGACAATTGGCGGAACCGTCCGGACAATTGCCCGGGCCTTTGGGGAAGTTGCCCGAAGCTTCCGGGAAGTTGTCGCAGCCGTTCAGGAAGTTTCCCCGACCGTCCGGGAAGTTGGCGGAAACTCCCGGACAATTGGCGGAGCCTTTCGGGAAGTTGACGGAAATATTCCGACAGTTGTCCGCGACCTTGCGGAAGTTGCCGCCACCGCTGCGCGGGTGGATTGGGAGACGCCGGGGATTCAGCGAGAGTCCGGCCGAGTTGCCGGCGCGGCGGACAGGATTTTTTGCGGGCGCGTGCATTGACGTGCCTCATTTAAATACTTTTGCCGCCCTCTGTGAACGCAACTATAGTGGCACTTTCGGCAGCTCGCCGGCTGCCGTTGTAGCCAGCGCCACGCCTCCAGATGCAACTGGTAGAGGGGAATCCCAAACGCCGCCGCGATGCGCGAGGTGGTATCCAGCGAGGGATTTTTCAGATCGTCCTCCACCCCGCCGAGCATTTGCCGGGAAACGCCCGCGCGGCGGGCCAGTTCACTGAGCGTCCAGCCGCGCCGTTCGCGGCGGCGGCGGATGACGCCCGCCAGCGCCCGGCATTCCGGCATCGGCAATCCCCACTTTACATGCCACCCGATTTGGGTTCCTGCATTTTTAATTTTCATCGCCCCCAGTCTGCCGGGACCAGTTGGACATTGGCTGTCCAACTGGAAAAATAACCAATCAGGTCAAAACTTCACCCACGCCGGCCTTGGAGGTGGGGCGCGTCACTCCGTGCGCGCCGCCGTGGCAAACCCGGACGCTTCCGCTGGCCGCCGACGGCGCGCAGAGGACTGCGCGTCCTACCCGCGCTTTAGCCGGACGTTTGTGCCGCGATTTGTTTGCACTACTTAACTTTCTCCACCACCAGCATATCGACGGGCATATTCGTGGGAACAAGGTCAAGACCAAGCTGGTCGAGGACAACACGCTTGATGGTGTCTGCCGGGGTTTCGCCCGGATGTTTATCCCACCGAAGGTCAAAGGCGTAGCGATTGGTAAGACCCGTTTGATCGAAAACCGGCATTCCCAATTGGGTTTCCAGTTCCTGTGTAAGACCATAAATCGGATAATTTCTGGAACTCAACCCCTCGACACTCGAAGTGACCGTTGAATTATCATAGGATTTTTCTTCTGTCACCTTAAGGCCGGGCGCGCCGGGGCTTTTAACCCGAAGAGAAAACGCTTCGTGTTCTTGTATTTCCCGGTGGGCTAAAATACCAAACTGCTTTTTGATGGCATCCCGAAGTAGACCTCTTAACTTCTCTTGGCTGCTGTCATTCTCATTGCGCGGAAGTGTCAACAGATAATCAAAATGGCCGTGTGGAAAATCTGGAGGTAGAACCAGACGATAGGAGGAGAAATTATATGCGTAAACAAGCCCCCATTCGAGCGGCAAGTTTTGGCCGACAATCCGTTCATCTCCCCCAACCATCCCCGATCCGTTGTTTGGCCCGCCAAAATGTGTCGGTCGAATTATCATTAAGTTATCGGGGGCATTACTCAAAACGGCACCATTCAACTCGAACCATTTTTCATCCACAACCACCATGGTTGTTGTTCCTGCCAGCAGCAAAACTCCTGTGCTGATGGCAATTGCTGTTTTAGCCTTTGCCCAAGTCATAATTTTCAATGCTCCTTTCACCAAGGTTAAAGTTGAAGTTCCCGCTGCCGCCCCCTTCGCCATGGCGACGACAGAAATCTTGACCGCCAAACCCACCGGCGCGGCTTGGACGGAGTTGGTAGAGATCGCTCCGGCCAGAATTGCCGTCGTCGAACTGATGCCGCGTTTGGTAAAAATCTTCCGCAGCTTTTCCAGCGCGCGCTGCACGCGCATCTTGGCTGCGTCCTCGCTCGCGCCCAAGGCCGCGCCAACTTCCGCAAAATTCTTGTTCTCAAAAAACCGCAGCACCAGCGCGTCATGGTCTTTCTGTCCCAACTTGTCCATCGCGCCATCGAGCAGCGGCGCGATCTGCGTCCAGGTTTCCGCGGCGGAAGGCGACGGGGGGTCGCCGCCACCATTGAGAAGGGATTGCATATAGGCCTCCTGTTCGCGCTGCTGGCGGCGCAAACGGTTTTTCAGGGCATCGGCGGCGGCGTAACGCGCCGTGCGGCACAGCCAGCCGGCCAGTGAGGTGGTTGCGACGCCTCGTCGCATTTCTTCTGTTTCCACTGATTCCGGGCGACGGGGCTTCGCTTTCCCCCCACTGCGCCGAGGGCGGCGCAGCCACATGGGCAACCAGCCGTTCGCCAGCGAATCCGCCTTGCGCGCCAGAATGATAAAAGCGGCCTGGGTGATTTCCTCGGCCAGATGCGGATCGCGCACCTGCCGCAGGGCCACGGAATAGACCAGATTGACATGGCGGTTCACGAGCGCGGCAAAGGCGGCCTCGGAATTCGTCGCCGCGTATTCCCGCAGCAGGGTCAGGTCGTCATTCATGCTTTCACAGGTATATGGCCGCCGCCGGAAAAAAGTAACAGCCCAATTTTAAATATTTTTCGCAGGCGGGCGGACACGCCTAATACGACGAAGCTGTTTTTGGAAATTTCTTATGCAAGATTCATAGCAATATTCGAAAACAATTATTGCGCAGTTGTAAAAATCGAGTAAAAAATAACGGAACGCGGACTTATCCGTGCCGCGTTCACCCGAATAACAATGCAGACAGCTAATGAGTCCGTCGCGGTGCGCCTCGGTGCGCCGCCCAAACAAGGCCTATACGATCCGCAGTTCGAGCACGATGCGTGCGGGCTCGGCTTCGTCGTGAACATGAAGGGCCAGAAGTCGCACCAACTGGTCAGCGACGCGCTAAAGATTCTCGTGAACCTGGACCATCGCGGCGCGTGCGGCTGCGAGGCCAATACCGGCGACGGCGCGGGCATCCTCATCCAGATCCCCCATGATTTTTTTGTGACGGAAGCCGCGCGGCTCGGGTTCAAACTCCCGGCGGTCGGGCATTACGGCGTCGGCCAGATGTTTTTGCCGAAAAATCCGGCGGAGCGCGAAGCGGTGAAGGCGGAACTCGCCAAAATCATTGCGACCGAAGGTCAGGTGCTGCTGGGCTGGCGTGAGGTGCCGGTGAATAATTCTTCGCTCGGCAAGGGCGCGTTGTCCGCCGAGCCGTTCATGGCGCAGGTGTTTGTGGGCCGCGGTGGCAGCGACGCCTCGGCGCAAAACGGGCAGCGGGGCGCTGCCGCCACTCTCAAGGACGAGGCCGCGTTCGAGCGGAAGCTTTATGTCATCCGCAAGGTGGCGGAACAGACGATCCGTTACGGCAACAAAATTGCCGGGGGAAAATGGTTTTACGTTTCGTCGTTGTCCGCGCGGACGCTGACTTACAAGGGCATGCTCATGTCCGAGCAGGTGGAGAAGTATTATGACGACCTGCGGAATCCGGCGGTGACCACGGCGATCGCGCTCGTGCACTCGCGCTTCTCGACCAATACCTTTCCGAGCTGGGACCGCGCGCATCCGAACCGATATATCGCCCACAACGGCGAGATTAATACCTTGCGCGGCAATGTGAATTGGATGAAGGCGCGGCAGGCGCTGTTCACCAGCCAGATTTTTGGCGATGACCTGAAGAAAATTCTCCCGGTCATCAACACGGATGGCAGCGACTCGGCGCAATTTGACAATTGCGTGGAGCTTTTGACTTTGGCCGGACGCGAATTGCCGCACGCCATGATGATGATGATTCCCGAACCGTGGGAAAATCACGAGAGCATGGACGCGGAACGCAAGGCGTTTTACGAATTTCATTCCTGCCTGATGGAGCCGTGGGATGGCCCGGCCTCGATGGCGTTCACGGACGGAAAATTCATCGGGGCGTGCCTCGACCGCAATGGTCTGCGGCCCTCGC
The DNA here is from genome assembly GCA_903889895.1 of uncultured Verrucomicrobia subdivision 3 bacterium. Lineage (GTDB taxonomy): Bacteria > Verrucomicrobiota > Verrucomicrobiia > Limisphaerales > UBA11358 > UBA11358. Next base: position 12,128 of record CAISYZ010000215.1, read on the forward strand.
GCTATTATGTCACGCACGACGACGTGGTGATCATGGCGTCGGAAGCCGGCGTGCTGCCGATTGCGCCCGAGCGCGTGAAAATCAAAGGCCGGCTGCAGCCGGGCAAAATGTTTCTGGTGAGCCTCGAAGAAGGCCGCATCATCGCGGACGAGGAGCTCAAGAAAAAATATGCCTCCGCCCTGCCCTACGGCAAATGGCTCGAGGAAAATCACGTGCTGCTCAAGAATTTGCCGGAACCGCCGGAGCGCACGGAGCCGAGTCACCGGAAGATTTTGCAATTGCAACAGGCGTTTGGTTACACGTTTGAGGATTTACGCTTCATCGTTGGTCCGATGGCCCGCGACGGCATGCAGCCGCTCGGTTCGATGGGGACGGACACGCCTTTGGCCGTGCTCTCGCAGAAGCCGCAGTTGCTCTACAATTATTTCAAGCAGCTTTTCGCGCAGGTGACCAATCCGCCGATTGATCCGATCCGGGAGGAGATTATTACCTCCACGGAAATCATGGTTGGGGGCGAGGGCAACATGCTCGAACCGCTGGCCGAGAGCTGCCGGATGGTGAAGATGCATTATCCGATTCTGACCAACGAGGAATTGGAAAAACTCCGGCACATCACGCGCCCGGGTTTTCAATCGGTGACGCTGCCGATTCTCTTCAAGGCGGCGGACGGCGCCAAAGGTCTTGAGTCCGCGCTCGAAAAACTCTTTGCGACGGCCGATGAGCAAATCGCCGCCGGCGCGAATATCGTGATTTTGTCCGATCACGGCATTGACGACGAAAACGCGCCCATTCCCGCGCTGCTCGCGGTGGCGGGTTTGCATCATCATCTCATTCGCAGCGGCACGCGGACGAAGATTGGTTTGATTCTCGAATCCGGCGAACCGCGCGAGGTGCATCATTTTGCCACGCTGATCGGCTACGGCTGCACGGCGATCAATCCGTATCTCGCCTTCCGCACGATTGACGACCTCATCCACGAGAAATTGCTCACGGACACCGACCACAAGAAGGCCGTGGACAAATTCATCAAGGCTGCCGTCAAAGGCGTTGTCAAAACGATGGCGAAGATGGGTATCTCGACGATTCAAAGCTATCACGGCGCGCAGATTTTTGAAGCCGTCGGCGTGAACAGCGACGTGGTGAACAAGTATTTCACCTGGACGCCGTCGCGAATTCAGGGCATCAGCCTGGAAGTCATCGCCGGCGAAGCGCTCGCGCGTCATGCCCGCGCGTTCCCGCGCGAAGCCGTGAACACGGAACTTGACGCCGGCGGCCAGTATCAATGGCGCGATGGCGGCGAACAGCATTTGTTCAATCCGCAGACGATTCACAAATTGCAAACCGCCTGCCGCCTCGGCAGCGAAAAAATTTACCGCGAATACGCGGATTTGATCAACGACCGCGCCAAGTCGCTTTGCACGCTGCGCGGCTTGCTCGACTTCAAGTTTGCGGAAACGGCCATTCCGATTGAGGAAGTCGAGTCGGTGGAAAGCATCGTCAAGCGTTTCAAGACCGGTGCGATGAGCTACGGCTCCATCTCCAAGGAAGCGCACGAAACGCTCGCGATTGCGATGAACCGCCTCGGCGGTCGCAGCAATACCGGTGAGGGCGGCGAAGCTTCGGAGCGTTACACGTGGACGAACGAGCGAGGCGATTCCAAAAATTCCGCGATTAAGCAGGTTGCGAGCGGACGTTTCGGCGTTACCAGCCACTATCTCGTCAACGCTAAGGAAATTCAAATCAAGATGGCGCAGGGCGCGAAGCCGGGCGAAGGCGGAGAATTGCCGGGCAAGAAAGTTTTCCCGGAAATCGCCAAAACGCGCGGCACGACCGCCGGCGTCGGTTTGATTTCACCGCCGCCGCATCATGACATTTACTCCATCGAAGATTTGGCGGAACTGATCCACGATTTGAAAAACTCAAATCGCGACGCGCGCGTCAGCGTCAAGCTGGTCGCCGAAGTCGGCGTCGGCACCATCGCCGCCGGCGTCGCGAAAGCGCACGCGGATGTGGTTTTGATTTCCGGCCATGACGGCGGCACCGGTGCCTCGCCGCTGTCGTCCATCAAGCACGCCGGCGGACCGTGGGAACTCGGTTTGGCCGAGGCGCACCAAACGCTCGTGCTGAACGGACTCCGCAGCCGCATTTATGTTGAGACGGACGGCCAGTTGAAAACCGGCCGCGACGTCGCGGTCGCGGCATTGCTCGGCGCGGAGGAATTTGGTTTCGCCACCGCGCCGCTCGTCGTGATGGGTTGCATCATGATGCGCGTTTGTCATTTGAACACCTGCCCCGTCGGCGTCGCGACGCAAGATCCGCGCCTGCGCAAGCGCTTCACCGGCGAGGCGGATCACGTCGTGAATTTCATGCGCTTCATTGCGCAGGAACTTCGCGAGATCATGGCCAAGCTCGGTTTCCGCAAGCTGGAAGACATGGTTGGCCGCACGGACAAATTGATTCCGTGGAAGGCGATTGAACATTGGAAAGCCAGCGGCATTGACATCACGCCGATTCTGCATCAGCCGGATGTCGGCCCGGAAATCGGACGCTTCCGCTCGCAAGATCAGGATCACGGCTTGGAAAAATCTTTGGACGTGACCAAGCTGCTCGCCATCTGCAAACCCGCGATTGAGCGCGGCGAAAAGGTGAAAGCCGAACTGCCGATCATCAACGTGAACCGCGTCGTCGGCACCATCGTCGGCAGCGAAATCACCAAGAAACACGGCCCCGCCGGCTTGCCGGAAGACACCGTGCATCTAAAATTCCACGGCAGTGCCGGACAGAGCCTCGGGGCGTTTGCGCCGAAAGGCATGACGCTCGAACTCGAAGGCGACGCGAATGATTATTTCGGCAAAGGCCTGAGTGGCGCGAAGCTCATCGTGTATCCGCCGAAGGGTTCCACATTCGTCGCGGAAGACAACATCATCATCGGCAACGTGGCGCTTTACGGCGCGACCGCCGGCGAAATTTTTGTCGGCGGCATGGCGGGCGAACGCTTCGCCGTCCGCAACTCCGGCGTCAACGCGGTCGTCGAAGCCATCGGCGATCACGGCTGTGAATACATGACCGGTGGCAAGGTCATCGTGCTCGGCAAGACCGGACGCAATTTCGCCGCTGGCATGAGCGGCGGCACGGCCTACATCTTGGATGAGGTCGGCGATTTCAAGAACCGCTGCAACATGGAGCTCGTCGCGCTGGAGAAATTGGAAGACGCCGACGAAATCGAGGAAGTCTGGAAGCTGATTCAGCGCCACCAGACTTACACCAACAGCAAGCGCGCCGCGAAGATTCTCGGCGACTGGAAGAATTTCATTCCGAAGTTCGTGAAAGTCATGCCGCAGGATTACGCCCGCGTGCTGGCCTCGCTCAAAAAAGTGCAGTCGCAGGGCTTGAGCGGCGACGAGGCCGTCATGGCGGCGTTCGAGGAAAACGTCAAAGGCGGCCACTGAAACCAATTTAATTCTCAACACCAAATCAAAATGGGAAAACCCACTGGATTTTTAGAATTCCAACGCGAGTTGCCGAAAGACCGCACGCCGCTCGAACGCATCGCGGACTGGTCGGAGATTCACCTGCACCAATCCGAGGCGGACCTGAAAAAACAGGGCGCGCGCTGCATGGATTGCGGCATTCCATTCTGCCACACCGGCCAGCTCGTCAGCGGCATGGCCAGCGGCTGCCCGATTCATAACCTCATTCCTGAATGGAATGATTTGGTTTATCGCGGCCTGTGGCGCGAGGCGCTCGACCGGCTGCACAAGACGAATAATTTTCCCGAGTTCACCGGCCGCGTTTGTCCCGCGCCGTGCGAAGGCTCCTGCGTGCTCGGCATGAATAATCCGGCCGTCACCATCAAAAATATCGAGTGCGAAATCATCGACCACGGCTGGGAACACGGCTGGGTCACCGCGGAACCGCCGCAACAGCGCACCGGCAAAAAAGTGGCGGTCATCGGCTCCGGCCCGGCGGGCATCTCGGCCGCGGCCCAGCTGAACAAAGCCGGGCATGAAGTCACCGTTTTTGAACGCGCCGACCGCCCCGGCGGCCTGCTGATGTACGGCATCCCGAACATGAAGCTCGACAAAAAGGAAGTCGTGCTGCGCCGCCTCGCCCTACTCGAAAAAGAAGGCGTGAAATTTGTCTGCCACACCGAAGTCGGGAAAAATCTGCCGGCGGAAAAACTATTGTCGGAATTCGACGCGGTCATTCTGGCCACCGGCGCCACCAAGCCGCGCGATCTGCCGATTCCCGGACGCGAGCTCAAGGGCATCGACTTCGCGATGGATTTTCTGACCGCGAACACAAAGGCGGTTTTGGACGGCCACAAAAATGGCAGCTATATTGATGCCACCGGCAAGGACGTGGTCGTCATTGGCGGCGGCGACACCGGCACGGATTGCGTCGGCACCTCCATCCGGCACGGCTGCAAATCGCTGGTGCAGGTGGAGATTTTGCCCAGGCCGCCGCTGGAACGCGCCAAGGATAATCCGTGGCCCGAATGGCCCAAAACCTACAAACTGGATTACGGCCAGGAGGAAGCCGCCGCAAAATTCGGTGCTGACCCGCGCGTCTATTTGACCACCGCGACCCGATTTGAAGGCGACGCCCACGGCCACGTCCAGGCGGTTCACACCGTGCAAGTGGAGTGGACGAAGAATGACAAAGGCCAGTTCATCCCGAAGCATGTTCCCGGCACGGAAAAAGTTATGCCCGCGCAACTCGTCCTGCTGGCGATGGGCTTTCTGGGGCCGGAACAGCCTCTGCTGGAATCACTTGGCGTTGAGCGTGATCCGCGCAGCAATGCGAAGGCGGATTTTGAAAAATACACCACCAACCTGAAGGGTGTTTTTGCCGCCGGCGATTGCCGGCGCGGCCAGAGCCTGGTCGTCTGGGCGTTCAACGAGGGCCGCGGCGCGGCGCGCGAATGCGACCGCTACCTGATGGGCGCAACGGATTTGCCTTAAGTCATTTCCGCTTGACTTCTCCATAATCTGTCTTTATGCTCGGCTTGAATTCGAGCATGAGTGGTTTTGAACACTGACTTAAGACGCAACTGAGACCAGTTGTGTCTTTTTGTTTTTAGCCACCGCTCACATATCAGGAGTGAATATGGCCAGCGGCAAGATCAAATGGTTCGACAACAAGAAAGGTTTCGGCTTCATTGCCCAGGAATCCGGACAGGACGTGTTTGTGCATCACACGGCAATTGAAGGAACCGGCTTCAAAACCTTTAACGAGGGTGACATCGTCTCCTTCGAAGTGGTTCCCGGTGAAAAAGGGCTGAAAGCTGAGCATGTCCAGCGCTTGCCGGCGCCGTAGCCTCCTCGCAGCGAACCTCACGGTTTTTTAGCCGCGGGTCTTTTCGTTCGCCAGCGGCGGGTGAAGTGGTTATGCTTGCCGGATGGCGAATCCATCCGCGCCTGGCATCCGCAGCCTCTATATCCACGTTCCGTTTTGCGCGCAGAAATGCGCGTATTGCGCCTTTTATTCCGAGTCGTCCAGCGGCGAACTCATCAACCGCTACGTCAGCGCCCTCGTCCGCGAACTTGAAATCGTCGCGCCCGATCTCCGGCCCGCCACAATATTCTTCGGGGGCGGCACCCCCTCGCTGCTCAACCTGCGCCAGTGGGAAACCATTCTGCGCGCGCTGGAAAAGTTTCATCTGCTCGGCGCGGCGGAGTTCACCGTGGAATGCAATCCCGCCACCGTGTCCACCGACAAGGCCAAGCTGTTCCGCGACTTCGGCATCAATCGCATCTCCATGGGCGTGCAGTCGCTGGATGAGCAATTGCTCGACCGGCTGGGCCGGATCCACTCGCGCGAGATGGTTTTCAAGTCGTTCGACATCCTGCGGCACGCCGGTTTTGAAAACATCAACCTCGACCTCATGTTCGCCATTCCCAGCCAGACCATGGAGATCTGGCGCGCGACGCTGCGGGAAGCAACGGCCATGCAAAGCGAACATCTGTCCAGCTACGAGGTCATTTACGAGGACGACACGCCGCTCTTTGAACAGCTCAAGGCGGGCGAATTTTCCGTGGACGAACATCTCGCCTGCGAGATGTATGAGGAATTGATTGCGCACTCAACCAGCGCCGGCTTCCACCAGTACGAAATCGCCAACTTCGCCCGCAACGCAAAATCCAGCAAGCCAACCATCCAGCCAGCCATTCCCTCGCTGGCCTGCCAGCACAATGTGAACTACTGGCGCGGCGGTTCGTTTTACGGGCTGGGGCCAAGTGCCACCGGCTATGTCCGGGGGGTGCGGACAAAGAACTGGGCGAACACACAACTTTATTGCGAGCAGCTGGAAAAAGGCAAACGCGCGATAGAATCCAGCGAGGAACTGTCGCCGCTTCGTCGCGCCGGCGAAATCGCCGCCTTCGGCCTGCGCATGAACGCCGGCTGGCCATTCGCGGAATTCAAGCGCACAACGGACTTCGACCTGCGCGAGAACTGGACGACGGAAATGAACCACCTCATCCAGCGCGGCTGGGGCAAAATCACCGACGACCGCTTTCACCTCACGCATCAAGGTCTGCGTTTCGCCGACGCGGCCGCCGCCATGTTCCTACGCTGAGGGCTGTCATCATAATTGGTGACGCCGGATTTTTGACGGACGGTTGTTTGGGGTTAGCCTGCGCCTTACCATTTGCATTCAAACCGCACAGGAATCAATGTGAAAAAAACTGTATGAATACAACTTGGAACCTGAAAATCATTCAATTCATCTCAGTTACGCTTAATATATGTGTTTGCAATTTCACCGCCGACGCAAGTTCAACCGGCAACGGTTCCAATTCCGTTGCTTCGGTTGTGGTTGAAACGCCGGTTTGGCAGGGGCCGATGGGTAAGTTTGAATTCAAACATCCGGGCCTGCTCAATTCAAAAGCTGAGCTGGATTTTATAAAAGCCGAAATCAAGGCGGGCGCTGAACCTTGGGCTTCGTCGTTCGATCGTCTGAAAAAATCGGGCTATGGAAACTTGAACTGGACACCGCATCCTTTGGCGTTGGTGGATGCCAACGGGAATGACGCCAGCATTGAAAATGAAGACGCCAAAGCGGCGTATGCCCAGGCGTTGCTCTGGTATATTACTGACGACGATGCCCATGCCATCAAGTCCGCTGAAATCCTTGACGCCTGGTCAGGGCAACTCACCAGCCATGCCAGCACCAACCACCAAAATGCCGTGGTGGCCGCCTGGTGCGGCTCCGTCTTTCCGCTGGCGGCGGAACTCCTGCGTTCTAGTTATCCGCAATGGACGACGAATGAGACAAAACACTTTTCCGCGATGTTGAATCGGGCCTTTCTGCCCCTAGTGTTTCCCGGCAATGCCGCGATTAATGGCAACTGGGAGCTGGCCATGAGCGATGCGCTGATGTGCATCGGGGTTTTCAATGAAGATGCCGCGATTTTTAATCGTGGCGTTTTTCTCTGGCGCAAACGGGTGCCGGCCTACTTCTACCTGACCACCGACGGCCCCACGCCAATACGACCCTATGGGACCGCCACGCTTGATTCTGACCCAGCCATTTACAATTATTGGTATAAACCCAGCCAGTACTTTGACGGTCTGTGCCAGGAAACGCGGCGCGACTATGGACATCACATGCAAATAGGACTGGCCTCCGCCATCAACGGTGCCGAGATCGCTTATCATCAGGACCTTGACCTGTATTCCGAAAATGAGCGGCGCCTCATAACCGCGATGGAGTTTCAGGCCGGCCCATTGATGGGAAAACCGGTGCCGAGCGCACTGTTCCCCGACGGTTTTACCGCGTCTGATGTGCTGCCGACCTGGGAAATTGCGTACAACCATTTTCATAATCGCAAAGGATTCGCCCTGCCATTAACCGAGGCCTTGATCCGCGCGAAAGTCAGGGACTCGGATTTCACCGCGATGTGCAACATTGCCTGGGAAAGCCTTACGCATGCAGAACTGGATGCGAGGGTCGCCAACGGAATTTCTCCGCGATGACGCATCGGCTTGGGCCCTTAGCCATTTTTTGTGAATCAGCCAACTCGCTTCACGCAGCATTAAACATCTATCGGCAAACGGACGGTGAAGGTCGTTCCGGTTCCGAGTTCACTGGCCGCCTCAATCGTTCCACCGTGCGCCTCTACGATGGCCTTGCAGATCGCCAAGCCGAGACCGGCGTTGCTGGCACCGGCGCGTGATTTGTCAGAGCGGAAAAATCTTCCGAACACACGCGGCAAATCTTCGGCGGTAATGCCATATCCGTTGTCGGCCACCGTCAACACGGCCAAGCCGGTTTGCGAAGCCAGATTCACCCGCACCACACCGCCGGATTTATTGTATTGAATCGCGTTGGTCAGCAGATTGGTGACAACCTGTGCGAGCCGCTCGGTATCACCGGTGACTTGCAGGGCAGAAAGTTCGGCGATCACTTTGACACTACGTTCGGCCGCCAGCGGCTGCACCAGCTCAACGCTGTCGGAAACTGTTTTTGAAAAGTCGAAGCGCAGTCGGTTCAAAACTTCCTGCCCGGCATCGAACCGCGCCAGCGCCAGCAGCGACTCGATCAACTTCCGCATCCGTTGCGCCGCGCGCTGACAGGCTTCGACGGTCTGCTTGTAATCTTCTGCAGTGCGCTCACGGTTCAGCGCGGTCTGTGTTTGCGTGAGTATCACGGAGACCGGCGTGCGCAATTCGTGCGCGGCGTCAGCGGCAAACTGTTTCTGCTGGGCAAATGCCGTTTCGAGTCGCGCGAAGGTGGAATTCAAAACGGCGGCGAGCTGGCCGAGTTCGCTTTCCGTACCGCCGACGTTGATGCGCTGCGATAAATCGCCGGCGGAAATTTTCACGGCGGCAGCACTAATGTTTTGAATGGGGCGCAATGAACGCGAAACAAACCACCAGCCGCCCGCGAGGCCGACAAACAAAATCAAGCCACCAACCGCGGTCAGATTCAGAGCGGTGCGATGAAGCTCCTTTAATTCCGGCAGAACCGAACAGCCTACTAAAATTTTTTCTCCCGATGGCAGCGGTTCAAAGGTCTCACGATAATGTTCAAAAAAATTGACTTTCGGCGGCGGGGGCGTATTTCCGGGCAATTTTTGGATCCAATTGACATCACCACCAGTATATGTGGAAGTGACAGACGTTCTGACCGGCTGGTTGGTCGAACCGGTAATCTCTTTGCCGTCACGGGAAAGAATGGAGAAATAAAAACCATTCGGGTCGCTCGCGTCAAAAAAATGTGCATCTCGCGCTGGCAAATGGTATTCGCGTGGCGGATGCAAATTTTCTTCGGGTGGCCTATCATCGGGAAACTGGCCTGGCGGCGGACGGTCAAAGGGTTGTCCATTTCCTTCCGGACCTCGCGGTGGCGGACGACGCAGCGCGCTGGCCAGAACTTCAACCCGCCGGTGCAGTTCATCATCAATGCGTCCGAGCAGCCGCCCGCGCTCAAGCTGATAAGCCGTAAAGCCAAAGCCCGCGAGCACGACCACAAGAATCAGACCATACCAGATTTGCAACCGCCACCCGATGGATTTGAAGATTTTCATGCGATGCAATAGCCATGGCCACGCCGCGTAACGATGAATTCCGCACCGAGTTTTTTGCGGACGTTGGAGACATGAACGTCGAGCAGATTGGATAACGAACTTTCGTTCTCATCGAACAAATGCTCGTAAAGCTGCGTGCGCGTCACAACTTCACCGCGATGGAGCGCCATGAATTCCACCAGCGAATACTCGCGCGCGGTCAATTCCACCAGTTTGTCCTTGAGCGAAACATTCCGCGCGGCGGTATCCACCTTCACTTCGCCAATCTCGATAAGGTTCGTCGTCTGATTCGCACTGCGACGGATGATGGCGCGGAGCCGGGCAAACAGTTCTTCAAGATCAAAGGGTTTGACAACATAATCGTCCGCACCGGTGTCGAGTCCTTTCACGCGATCACGGGTTTGATCGCGGGCGGTCAGCATAAGCACCGGGGTCTTTTTGGTTTGGCGCAGGCGCTTAAGGATTTCCCATCCGTCCAGCCTCGGCAACATCACATCGAGGACGATGGCATCGTAGTCAGTGCCCTCGGCATTGAAGAGTCCGTCGTCGCCGTTGGCGGCGGTGTCCACGGCGTAGCCCTCCTCGCGCAGCGCCTGCGCGAGGCTCGCGAGCAGATCCGGTTCGTCTTCGACGATGAGAATTCTCATGTTCGGCCTGGCGGAGTTTTATCACGGTCAAAGCGAATCCGCCAGTGCGCGCAGTTTCTCACCGGCAACCTTAAGGGAAGATGAAGCGGAAAATTCACGCGTTACGAAAATAATAATGAGCTTCACGTTTGCTTAAGGTTATTTCGCGTAGAGTGGCGGCATGAAAATTCAAATCTGCACCAAAAAAAATTTAAACTTCATCGCCGGTGCGCTGGGAATTTTTTCCACGCTGCTGACCGCCGCCCGCGCCGACGACCCGCGTACGAACTGCTGGTTCACAACGTATTCCCGCCAATACGCGCGCATTTACACCAATAACACGATGAAGACCGCCGGCACGGCTTTGACGACGTGGAGCAACGGCTCGCAAACGCAGTCGTCGCCGGCATATTGCGGCGTGCAGGAGGTTTATTCGTCGGCCAACTCGATTTACGTCCGCAGCACCGGACTGGCGGGCTACACGATGGGCCCGTGGCAAAACGGCTCGTTTCCCAATCTGCCCGTGAATCAAAAGCTGATTTACCGGGTGCCGCGCACGAATAATGTGCCGGCCACGAAATCCATCACCGGCGGCGGACAGATTGGAATTTTTGTGGACGGCGTGGAGATGTTCAACAGCTGGGATGCGTTTGCGTGGAACGGCTCGGCGGAAGTCGGCGCGGGCAACACCACCTATTATTGGAACCGCGACGCGTATGTGAACGAAGGTGCGACGTTCGACCCCGGCAACGCGCACCAGCAGAACACCGGCACCTATCATTATCACGCCAGCCCGATTGCGTTGCGGTATTTGCTTGGCGACAATGTCAACTTCAACCCCGCGACTAAGACGTATTCTGAAGCGACGAACCCACCCGTGCAACATTCGCCCCTCCTCGGCTGGGTGGCGGACGGGTTTCCAGTTTACGGACCTTACGGCTATGCCAACGCGACCAACGCCGGCAGCGGCATCCGCCGGATGGTGTCGGGGTATGTGATCCGCAACGGACTTTTCGGCACAAGCAATCTCACAGCGAACGGACGCACCACCATTCCCCAGTGGGCCGCGCGCCTCTTCAATGTTGCGTCCAACATCCTCGCCGGCCCGGCGGTCAGCGCGAGCTATCCACTCGGTCGCTACATGGAGGACAAGGACTATCTCGGCGACCGCGGCTACACGCAGGGCGTGGACTACGATCTCGACGAATACAACGGCCGCTGGTGCGTCACGCCGGAATTCCCGAACGGCACCTATGCCTACTTCGTCGCCATCGCAGCGGACGGCACGCCGGTATTTCCCTACAACATAGGCCGCGGTTATTACGCCACACCCACAGGTGGTTCGGTTGCGAGCATTTCGGAAACGGTCGCAACGAATTTTCTCGGCGGCCCGAAATCCACGCCGGCGCTCGATCTACCCGCCGTGAACAACGGCACGGTCACCTTGACCTGGAGCGCGACGGAAGGCGGCACCTACATGGTGCAATCCACAACCGATTTTTCAACGTGGACCACCAATTCAACCAGCGTCGCCGCCGTCTTGAAAGCGGCGAGCTACACGAACAATCCGACGGATAACCATCGTTTCTATCGCGTCGCCCGCACCGCGCTGGTGGCGTATGACGGCAGTGGTGGCGGCACGGCCAGTTTCGTTGCGCCCGGCGGAAGCGTGAGCCGTGGCAACGGCAAGAACATCACCGTGAGCATCACGTTGTCCACCGGTGGCGCAAACCCGCCGATGTTACCACCAGCGAACGCGCCGATCACCAGCCTCACGCTTGGAGGCATCGCCGGCACCGGCGTCTCAGCTGCGTTGCAAGGCACGGTCGTCGCCACTTTCGCGATCGCCGGCAACACCGCGACCGGCGCGAAAGATGTCGTCGTCACTTTCGGTGTGCCGCCGGGCCAAAGCGTCGCGCCGACGTTCACGCTCGCCGGCGGCTTCACCATCAATCCGTGAAGCTGGCCGCATGAAAATAATTTTCATCGCCGCCTTATTCTGCACGCTGGCCGTGAAAATTTCCGCCGCAACGCTGCAAATTGAAATCACGCCAAAGGTCGCTGGTGAAAATTTGCAGCCGGCGTCCTTTCGCTACCGAACATCGGCGGGCGAAACTTTCTCCGTCACGCGGGTCAGTTATCTCGCCAGCGATTTTGCGCTGCAACGCAATGACGGTTCGTGGCTGGATATTTCCAATTCCGTCGCGTGGCTGGACTTCGAACGTAACCGTAATTCGATCTGGCTCGAAAAGATACCGGCGGGCGAATTTTGCTCCGTGCGTTTTCTGGTCGGCCTGAACACCAATCTCAATCACGCAGATATTTCAAAGTTTCCCGCCAGCCATCCGTTGAATCCTAATTTGAACGCCCTGCACTGGAGCTGGCAGGGAGGATTTATTTTTCTCGCGCTGGAAGGTTTGTGGCGGAATTCTTCCGGCGAGCTGGACGGCTGGGCATATCATCTGGCGCGCGACACCAACGCCACGCGGATCATGCTCGCCGCGCCGCTCATCGTCACCAACGAGACCAAACTTGAACTGGATTTCAACCTGGCCACGCTGCTGAACGCACCGCAGCCCTTGTCGTTCGGCAAAGACGGCTCTTCCACGCACTCGCGCAACGGCGATCCGATTTCCGCCGCGCTAGTAAAAAACCTTGCCGGCGCGTTTTCCGTTCACCGCATCAGCAACCTGACCGATGCGCAAATCGCCGGGGCACATCCCAAGCCGCTTTATTTGACGGCTAAATTCACGCCGTATCCGTTTCAGATGAGAGCGACTTTTACGATTCCCGATTTGCCGCGCGACAATCCGCTCACCGTCGAGCGCGTTGCGCTGGGCAAGACCTTGTTCTTCGACAGGCAGCTTTCGATCAACAACGCGCAGTCGTGTGCCGACTGTCATTCACCGGAGAAAGCGTTCACGGACGGACGCCGCACTGCACGAGGTGCCGAAGGTGAATTCGGAATGCGCAATGCCATGCCGCTATTCAACCTTGCCTGGAAAAAGGAATTTTTCTGGGAAGGCCGCGCCAAAAGTTTGCGGGAACAGGTTTTGCAGCCGATTCAAAACCCCATTGAGATGCACGAGACGTTAATGAATGTGGTTACAAAGCTAAACGGCAACACCATCCTGCCGGCCAGCCCGGACGCGCGGCAGCGCGTCCCCACCAACGATTACCCCGCTTTGTTCACCGCCGCATTCGGTTTACCGGAAATCACGGCGGAGAAAATCTCGCTCGCACTGGAAAATTATCTGCTCACGCTCACTTCGTTCAACGCCAAGTTCGACCGCGTGCTGCGCGGTGAGGAAAAATTCTCGCCGGAGGAGCAGCGCGGATTTGAATTATTTTCGACCGAATACGATCCGCGTCGCGGACAATTCGGCGCGGATTGTTTTCATTGCCATGGTGGCCCGCTGTTCCAAAGTCAGAGCTTCGCGAACAACGGCTCTGATGGCACACTCAAAGATCTGGGCCGTGAAAAGGTCACCGGCAAAGCCTCGGATCGCGGCAAGTTTGCCGTGCCGTCATTACGCAACATTGCGCTCACCGCGCCCTACATGCACGACGGGCGGTTGCGCACGCTGGAAGATGTGATCAAGCATTATGCCATCGGCGTGGTGCGCAGCGCGACGCTGGATCCGAACCTCGCGAAGCATCCCGATGGCGGCGTGCCGTTGAGCGCCGCGGACAAACAAGCGCTGGTGGATTTTTTGAAGACGCTGACCGATGCGCAGTTCGCGGCCGAAAAATAATTCAAAAAAAGTTCCAGCTTCACGTCGGCTTAAGGTTGGATCAGCTAGATTGAACGCGTAACAATGATTCACACCCGCAACTGAAAGACAAAACTATGAAAACGAAAATCGCACTACTCGCCCTGGCGCTCGGCGCCTCCACCGGCATGCTCTGCGCGCAGGACAGCACGCCGCCGGCCGACAATCCGCCTGCGGCACAACACGGCGGACCCGGTGGACCGCGTGGATTCCACCTGCTGCCCCCGCGCGCCGCGGAACGGCTCAACCTGACCGACGACCAGAAAAATCAAATCGCCGCGCTTGAGGCCGAGACCAAGGCGAAGCTGGAAAAAATCCTGACGCCGGCACAACTGGAACAGTTGAAAATCATGCGCCCGCCCATGCCTCCCGGCGGCCCCGGCCGCGGTCCGGGCGGTGACGACCACCACATGCCGCCCGGCGATAATGGTGATGGCAACAATCCCCCGTCGGGTCCGCCGCCGGGCGACGCACCGCCACAGCAATAAACTTCCGTTCGGGTGAACGGCAAGGCGGCGGGCTGGCCAAAACCGGGTGTGAAGGCCATTCCGCCGCTCCCTTTTTGTTACCGGTTAAAAGCTGAAGGTTGAAAGTCAACGGCGCTGAAATTATTTCGCGCCAAGTCTCACCGCCGCGAGGATTCCCGCCAGCACGGACACGCCGCCGCAGATGACATACGGCAGCGCCGGCACCTGAACGTAAAGCGACGCGGCAAAAATCGGGCCGGCGATACGCGCCAGACTACCCGCGCTCTGGGCCACGCCGATGGTCGCGCCCTGCTCGTTGGCGGGCGTGAGGTTGGAAAGCAGTCCGAAGACCGGGGCGCGCGTGAGGCTGGCGCCGATGGACAGCAGCGCCAGCGCCAGCAGCAGCTTGATCCACGGCCAGTCGGCCAGATGCAGCACGGCCATCCACTTCAACTGCCCATCGCCCTTGATAAACGGCAGCACCATCAGGGCGATGCCCGTAAGACACAGGCTGAAGGCGATCAACTTCGCCTCGCCAAGCCATATCACCATGCGGCCGATCGCCCCGCCCTGGATCAACGCGCCGATGAGACCGCAGAACACAAACAGCGAGATGACCGTGGCCGCCGGCCTGGCGGCGTCCGCCGTGACACCGAGATTGAAGCTGTCGCTGACCAGCAGCGGCAGCGTGCTTTCAAAACAACTGAACGCAAAAGTGGCAAGGAAAAAAATCAGGATGAGCAGACCGATCTTGGGCTGCGACAGCGTGTGGCCCCATTGCGCAAAACGCGGACGTTTGTTGACCGGCGAAGAATCGGGCTTCCAGCTTTCGGCGAGAATGAAATAGGCGAGGAGAAAATTCGCCGCGCACAGGGCCGCCGCTGTCCAGCCGGGCGCGGCGTTGCCGCCGAACTTCAGCGCGATGCCGCTGATGGCCGGGCCGAAGATGAAGCCGAGACCGAACGCCATGCCGATGAGGCCCATGCGCTTTGAGCGAAGCTCCGGCGGCGTGATATCCGCGACGTAGGCCTGAGCCACGGTGATGTTGCCGCCGCAGGCGCCGGCAAAGAGACGCGACGCGAGCAGTAGCCAGAGATTGCCCTGCAACGAGGCCACCGCAAAAATGACATAGGACACTGACGCACCCAGCGTGCTGATGAGCAGGATCGGCCGGCGGCCATGCCGGTCAGACAGGCGGCCCCAGATGGGCGAGAAGATGAATTGCATCGCCGAATAGGACGCGATGATGGTGCCGATGAGCCAGCCGCTCGCGCCGTAGTGCCGGCTGAAAATCGGCACGAGCGGCACGACGATGCCAAAGCCAATGAGGTCGATGAAGACCGTGAGGAACACCACGAGCATGGACGGTTTGCGATTCATGTTTGCAACGAGCGCCAAGTCTAGTCGTGTTTGCAAGCGAGTCAAATTTTCAGTGGCGAAACACTTTGCGAACAACTCTCAATAGAAACTTTTTGAAGATATCCACAGGAGTCGAACTCTGGCATCTCGGCTGCGACTGCTTTTTCTTCACGATTGTGAAGAACTTCCGGGGCTGAGCAAAAATCGAGTTTGAATCAGTTCAAAAAAACTTCATGCTTTGAACCCATGATTGATTCCGTTTCCGACATTGCCGGCGCGGCGGCCGATTTGAAGAAGGCGCGGCGGCGCAAAGCACCCAGCGGTGCGGCCACCATTGATAGATTGCCGCCGCATTCGCCGGAGGCTGAACAGGGCGTGCTGGGCTGCGTGCTGCTTTCGCCAAACGAGTGCATGGGCGAGTGCATCGAAAAGCTCAAGGACGACGGCCAGCAGGTTTTTTATGATCTGCGGCACCAGACGATTTACGAGGCGCTGGCGACGATGTATGACGCGCGCGAGGCGGTGGACATCATCACGCTCCAGCAAAAACTCAAGGACCAGCAGTTGCTCGAACAGATCGGCGGGATCGCCTACCTCTCGCAGCTCCAGGATGCGGTGCCGAGCGCGGCGAACCTCTCCTATTACCTAGAGATCATCCAGGAAAAATTCCTGCTGCGGCGGATGATCGCCACCTGCACGGAGGTCGTCGGGCGCGTCTATGATTACGAAGGCGACGTGGAGACGCTGCTGGACGAGGTGGAAAAGGAAATCCTGCGCATCAACGAATCGCGGGCGCAGAGCAGCACGGCCTCGGTCAAGGAACTGGTCGGCAAGGCGATTCTCACCGTCGAAAATTATTTCGGCCGGCAGGGCACGCTGAACGGCCTGGCGACGGGCTTCCCGGATCTGGACCGGATGACGGACGGCTTGCACGGCCAGGAAATGATCGTCATCGCGGCGCGGCCCTCGATGGGCAAGACGTCGCTGGCGATGAACATCGTCGAGCATGTCGTGCTGGAGCAAAATCTGCCGGCGGGCGTGTTCAGCCTGGAAATGAGCGCGGAGTCGCTCGTGCTGCGCATGCTGTGCTCCATCGCGCGGGTCAACCTGCGAAGCATCCGCGAAGGCTTCATGAGCGAGGCGGATTTCCCGAAGCTGACGAGCGCGGCGGGCCGGCTGGCGAAGGCCAAGCTGCTCATCGACGACACGGCGGGGCTTTCGATTCTGGACCTGCGGGCGCGGGCGCGGCGGATGCACCAGCAGCACGGCGTGAAGCTCTTCGTGATTGACTATTTGCAGTTGCTGCATTCTACTTCGCGACGATCGCAAGACAACCGCCAGCAGGAAATCGCCGATATTTCCAGCGGCATCAAGGCCCTGGCGAAGGAATTGAAAGTGCCGGTGCTGGTGCTGAGCCAGTTGAACCGCGAGCTGGAAAAAGACAAGAGCCGCAAGCCGCGGCTGTCGGACCTGCGCGAGTCCGGGGCGATTGAACAGGACGCCGACGTGGTGGGTCTGCTTTATAAACCGAGCGCCGGGGACGACGAAGACGGGGTGCCGACCGAGGAAGCCGACGGTTTGCCGGTGAACCTGTTGATCGCCAAACAGCGCAACGGACCGACGGGCGACATTAATTTAACATTCTTGAAATCTTATACGCGATTTGAAAGCGCAGCCAAAGTCAGCAACGAAGATGTGCCGGGCAGCTAGCCGATGAAATTATTTTTCCGCCTTATTGGATTCTGGCTGTTGCTCGGCAGCGCGCCGGTCGCGTGGGCGCAGGCGGCCGGCCCGACCATTGACGGGGTGGCCATCAAGTTCGTCGGCCCGCCGCAGGTCAGCCAGGAATTCATCCGCTCCAACATCCGCGTCCGGGCGGGGGACGTCTACCGGCCCACCTCCGCCCAGGACGATGTTCACGCACTCTACGCCACCGGCCAGTTCTACAACATCCGGGTTTCCTTAAACCAGTCCACCAACGCCAACGGCGTGCTGTTGACCTACATCGTGCAGGCCCGCCCGCGCATCACGGAAATCAAGATCGTGGGCAACAAGAAGGTGAAGGATTCCAAGCTGAAGAAAAAAATCACCGTAAAGGTCGGCGACCCGCTGGACGAGCAGAAATTGTTCACCGACGTGCAGGAGATGAAAAAGCTTTACGAGAAATACGGGTATGCCGACACCCAGGTGAAATATGTGACGAGCGTGGACGAGAACGCCGGCCACGGCACGGTCACCTTCCAGATTGTAGAGAGCCAGAAGGTCGAGATTTCGCACATTGATTTCATCGGCGCGGCGGCTTTCACCCAGAAACAATTGCGCGGGGTGATCAAGCTCAAGCGGCACTGGATGTGGTCCTGGTTGACGGGGAACGGTGTTTTCAAGCAGGACGATTTTGACGACGACCACGACCTGCTGTCGAATTTTTACCTGGAGCACGGCTATCTCGACTTTGCCATCAAGGACGTGAAGCTGGACAATCCGACGACCAACACGCTGGTCATCAAATATTATCTTTATGAAGGCCGGCAATACAAGGTGGGTTCCATAAAACTCACCGGCAATAAGATATTCACCGCCGCCCAGATCCGCCTCGGCATGCAATATAACCATGCCTACCAGCAGCTAAAGGGGCGCCTGGGCACCAACGGGTTTGCGATGGACGTGGGGGACACCTTCACGCCCGAGGGTCAGAAGAAGGACACCCAGGCGCTGCAGGATTTTTACGGGGCCAAAGGC
>CAISYZ010000216.1 GCA_903889895.1 uncultured Verrucomicrobia subdivision 3 bacterium
CATCCACCAACACCCGTCTGCGAATCTCGGTCCAGTCGTTCATATTGCGATACATGCTTCATGGTTAATGAAGATGCCGCACTTTTGAACCGCCGCGTCACACACATGACCCCCGCCGCACTTTTCAGCCGCCGTTTACATTCCCGGGTGAATACGTTTCAGTACCGGTCCGACGCGATCAACCCGAAGCCGCACGCTGGCGATATGACCGTGCGGTGTGTTGGTTTCCCGAAACTCCAGCACCCCGGCAGCCACCAGAAAGTCCTCGGCCACCTTCAGCACCTTTTCCGAGACGGTAGCCCACCATTGATCTGCGTAAGTCCACGGATTCTGAATGTGCAGGAAACCGTCTTGATCAAACTTCTCCGGCTGATGGTTAAAGCTCAAATTCGAACGAACCTCGAAGAAGCGGAAATACAGGTTGAACCCGGCCAGGATGTCATCCAGCCGGGAGTCAGCCAAAGCGTCGTAGCCCTCGTCTGGGCTGGCTTGGTAGAGCAGGGCGACGATGAAGTCGGTCTGCCAGCCGGATCGGTCTGGGATGTCGCCCAGCGTCTGGGCGGCCTGTTGTATCCGCTGGCAAAGGTTGGAGGTGTATGGGCGCGGGGTGACCGTGGACGTGCCGGTCAAGCACCGGTCCGAGCCGGTCGCGACAAGCCCCCATGAGGGGGAAGCTTTAGTTCTCATGTTCTCTTGGTGTTGGACTTTTAGATCCTTCTAAACCGCACCACCGTCATCACCTTTTCCGGCGTCTGACCAATCAGTTCGTAATACTCCGGCAGCGTGGCACACATGCCGCCTTCCGCCTTCAGGCTGGTCTTGGTCATGGTGTTCAGCGGCTCGCGCTCGGGTCGTGCCGTCAGCTCAAGCGAGCCGATGACCTTCCCACCGCGATGGAGCGGCCGGTCAGTAGCCTGATGGATCCGGCGCCCTTCGTCCCAGGCCCGTTGCCACATCCTCAGCGTGCGATCTGTCCAGTCGCGCCTCGTCTCAGTCTTGATGCCAGTGATAAACTCCCGGGCGGTCAATGCGAACGATATATTCATGGTTTCAGTTCGTTCAGTGTTGTGGCCGAAAACCGGCCGGTATTTCCCGAATACGCCAGGACTCATTCCATTCGTTCCAATCACCACCGTGCCGGTTCTCCAACTTGAGCGGCTGTCCGCGTTGAAGTGGCGCCGAAAAAATATCACGGACAGGCCTTTGTCGTCCGAGCCTGATTGCAGGCACCGGTGGCACCCGTGGGAGCTTTGGAGATTTCGCCGGTCGCCGCTCACCCAGCGCCATAAAGTGGCATCAATGATTCCAAAATCGCGAGTTACGGCTCGCGAGGTGCGGAGGCCTCTGTGTGTCACCCGGTCTTCATCCAGATGGCAACACCGTCAAAAAAAAGTAAAAAAAACAGGCTCGTCTTTTAGCGTTTAGGCTCTAATTTTTAGGACGGATTGGGGAACGTCAAGGTTACGAAGAGCAGGGGGTCAATACCCACGCACTTGATGAGGGACTCAAATTCGAGTCGGACCGACTCGGCAGTCTTTTTCTGGGCTGGGGTTAGCCTGCGGTCGGCGACACTGGAACCACCACTAATGAGACTTTTGTGTCTTAATAGACAAGAAAAATTCGTATCCGATGCGAAGCAGGTGTCAAGGGAATGGGACTTGGAGTGGCGATGGGAAGACTTCATGCGCGGGATCCTTTCATCGTGCCCGCGCGGATGAAGGCGGCAAGTTCGGTTTTGCTTATGAATACTGCCTTGCCTCGCGTGTAGTGCGGCAGGCCTTGCTTAAAATACTCGCGAAGAGTATTGCTGCAGATATCAACGACCGACTTTGCTTTCGACAAACGGAAGAGGTCGAAGCTCGCATCGCTCGCTTTGGTTTCATTAATGTGCATAGCCATAAAAATTTTCCATAGGATGGTTTGCCTATTGGAAATGAAAATGCTGTCCAAAACTCCCCCGTCAGTTCTGGACTGAGGCTAAAAATTAAAAAGCCGCGTCGTACGAGACGCGGCTTTTTTTGATCCGAAAATGTGGTCTTGCTCAACTCAACTTGTTTTTAACACGCCTATACCCGGCTATCGAATCGAATGCCCCACTTAATCTTTCAATAATTCTACTCCGATGGCGATCTGGTGTTCTTCGATCCGAGTCGGAAACCATTCCCGCGAAGACGGGATTATTCTGGTCGAGTTTTGTTTTAT
Source organism: uncultured Verrucomicrobia subdivision 3 bacterium (assembly GCA_903889895.1). Taxonomy (GTDB): domain Bacteria; phylum Verrucomicrobiota; class Verrucomicrobiia; order Limisphaerales; family UBA11358; genus UBA11358. The sequence continues at coordinate 2,203 of CAISYZ010000216.1, forward strand.
CTTTCGGTAGTGGATATGACTTGATCAAACAACGCTCCGCAACCGCCCACCATTTCCCGATGACGAGCGAGTCGTTTGTCAGGTCTGGCAAGTTTGCGGCTAGCCACGCTATGGAATCATTTCCATCATCCTTTTTCACGTTCGCAACTTTTATTGCCGTGCAATAGCGTTGTAAATTAGCCACATAGTTCAGCAGGCTCCAAGCGAGCTTCCCGACCGGTGTATTCAATTCAAGCCGCCGTCCCTTGTCTAAATTTAAGTTCAACGCTTTCCCTAAGCCCAATTTGTCCCACTCGGGTGGTGTCGAACACAGTATTTTTACCGGCGATGTCATCACCGGCCACGCATACTCAATCGCCGCCAATCCTCGTAAGTTTTCGTAGTGACCTTTAGCCACGCGCTCAATCCCTTTGGTAGACTTGATCGCCAGCTCGGCCAAAAATTTTGCTGCGAGCGGATTTCCCTCCTCAGCCAGTAAAAACAAATGTTCGCAATACCTGACTGTATGATTTCCAATTGCTGCCAACATTTCATGGTCGCCCATCTGGCAAAGTTGGAACGCATCTGGGAACATCTCGTCTGATTGAAATCTTTCGAGGGTTTTTTTCCTAAATGATTGTCCTGTGCTCTTTTGCCGCATTTTATTTACCGGGTTTTTCTTTGGTCCCGAGGCAAACGCTTGCATCTCTTTTACATTTAACTGAAAAAACTTAGTATTTTTCTCGGACTGCCCCCGAGCGGCTTGTAGCGAGGTTAAGTAACTTATGAATGGCCTCTTCAGCCACCGGTCAAAAGTCAGTGGAAAATGATCTGTTACGACCCTAAGCTGATCCTCGGTAGAACCGTTCGCCATTATTAGCGAAGAAGCCTGACTCATGGGTTTTGAGTTTTTCATTTTGTAATGTCAGGTAGTTGCGCTACGGCTTTAGCAAGAACTTCGTGAGGCAGGGTGGTATAAAGGTCGTTCACCTCGTCGCTGCTGTGGCCGGCAAGCGCCTTGACTAGTTGCTGGTTTTGGCGGTTGGCCGCGTGCGACGTCACACAGGAGTGTCGCAGCGAATGGAAACTGTATTCATGGACTGCGCGCCGCTCAAACTTCTTTTTCGACCCCTTGCGGTGCGGTCGGGTGTTCGCCAGCCCGGCCTTCACCAGCACCAGATCGTAAAATCGTTGACTAAACCAGCCGGCACCAGATTTTTCGTAGCGTTCCGCGTGTTCTGGCCAAAACGGTTCAGACTCGCCTGCGCCGGTGCGCTTGGCGGCGATCTCCTTCAACATCTTGAATAGGGCAGGGGCAAGTGGAATCAATATTGATTTGCCAGTTTTGCGGACACTCAACCGCAGACACCGCTGCTGCCAGTCCACCGCACCCAATGGCATCGTCACCAAGTCACCAAGACGCAAACCAGTGGTGAAGCCCGCAAGCACGGCGTATTTCCAAAATGGATCCGGCGCGACTCGATACAATGTCGCCAGCTCTTCGGTTGCGAATGGCTTGCGGGAGCGTTTTTCGTCCTTGCCAGCCATGAACGGCTTGATGTTTTCGGCAGGATTGTCGCGGATGTAGTCGCGAACCTTGCACCGTTTGAAGAAAATCGAAAAACATTTTCGCAGCGCGTTCGCCGTGACGGCGGAAACGTGCGCGCGTTTCTCGCCAAGCAACCGAGTTAATTCGGCGGTGGTAATGTCTGCCAACATCGGACCGCGATCATCCGCCTTGAAAAAATCCATCAGCGCTGCTCCAGTGGCTCGGTATTTCATCACGGTAGCCGGCTTGTTTGCGCCGGTGGCTTCATTCAGCCAATCCTCCAGCGCATACTTAATCGTTATTTTTGGAAACTTCTTGCCGGTGAGATTTTCAAATAAGTCTTGAGAGAGTGCTTTTGCTTTGTGCGCCGCAATCATGGAATTGACCCGCTGCAATTCACGTTGGGCGTCATCACGGTCACGCTGACCGGTGGATTGCAATATCTGTCGACCATTCATCCGGTAGCCAATCCACCAGACTGACGAGTTGCGATATTTGAATAACCACGGCATGGTGCGAGTATCTAGTCTATGTATAATCTATGCAATCACTATCTTTCAAGGTTGTTCACTATGCTTAAATATCAATAAATTAGCATCTGTGAGCCATTAAAACGAATCGGGGGTTCGAATCCCCCCCCCCTCTCCGCCACTTGCTAGTTTGTTCAATGGAATCAATGGGTTTATTCGATTTAATGCTTCGGGTTGTTTTCCTATTCGTCAGGGGATAACTCGACAGTATTTGAGATATTCGACGGTAGCAACAAATTGGGTGGTTTTCGGGAGGCTTGCCAATGACTAAATAATACAACCGGAAGTATTGAAGATTTTCTTACTTGGTCAATTTTTCAGGTGGCAACAATCTGGCTTTGGAGAAAATTCACACTTTTTTGCACAAACCCTGTAGAGACGATTTAATATTCAATGTTAGTTTTAAACATCACACCACATGATTACGACGAATTGTCATGCCTCACTGCGTAACCGCCTTCTGGTTTTCCTCTCCATGAACAAAAAAGATTTAAAAATTCCTGCATCCAGCCGCCGTCTGGCCTTTACGCTGATTGAATTGCTGGTAGTGATTGCCATCATCGCGATTCTTGCGGCGATGCTATTGCCAGCACTGGCCGCTGCCAAGCGCAAGGCTTATCAAGCAAACTGTGTTTCCAATCTGAAGCAGACGGGGCTTTCGTTGCAGATGTATGTGAATGACTTTAGCGACTGGCTGCCGCCTGGGCAGAGCACCGCCAACCCGGCGGACGGGCTTACTCTCGGACAGATTCCGGTTTATAACAGCGGCAGCAATTGCAAAAAATGGCTGGCTTATTATTTGGTTGGCTATCTTGGGCTGGCCAGTCCGGCGAATGTGCCCTCGACGACGAATGCGGTAGTAAATGTTTTTGTCTGCCCCGGCTACATGAGTCAGGTTCCCGGCGGAGTGGTCGGGAACTATAATCCTGCCAGCGACAACTACGCGCAGATGATCACCCAAAGTGGGTATGGCTCGTATTCGGTCACGCGCGGAACCTCCTCGCAACTGGCCGCCTTGCAAGCCGCCAATCCCACCCAGCCCTATCCTTTTGGCAAGGAAAACCAGGCCAATGCCTATTCGTTGAAAATCAATCAAATTCAATCAGCCGTGTCGCTGACGGATTTGTGGGCTGTGGGCGATGATGATGGTGTGGCCTTGAACAACACCACTTATTTCGGCTTGTCCATCAAACCGGTGCATGTCACCACGCGCAATTTTCTTTATTTTGACGCGCATGTTCAAGGCCGCCCGATAAATTACTACAACAGCAACGGTCAGTTTTGAAACCACCTCTGAAGTTCTAACGATTTATAATCACCATTGTTTCAAACCTTCTCTGCAAACTAAAAGTTATGAAAAAATATTGCCTGATTGCCTTGCTCTTCGCCCTACCGCTGGTCGTCACGTCCCAGACGGTTATTTTCTCCGATACCTTCGCGAACGGCAGCACCTTGACCAACGCCTTGCCTGCCAGTCCGACGGTCAACTCGACCGCCTATGAGGAAATTTCAAGTAAACCCTTTTCTGGCCTTTCCATTGCGGCTCACAATTTGACTTTTGGCTGCGGGGCCGGATCGACCAGCACTGCCGAAATTGAGGCCTTGTTCACGACCACGCCGGTGACGCTGAACACCGTGGGCGATTATGTTCAAATGACGGTGGTGTTCACGAATTTTGCCGTGCTGACCAATGCGTCCGGATCGCAGCTTGGTTTTGGCATGTTTAACAGCGGACAGATCAAGCCATTTCCCGGAGGTATAAATGGCGCAGCAAACTCCAGTTCAAATCTCACCGGTTACGCGCAGTTGTGGGCTGGATATGCCGGGCAATATCAGACGCCGAGCGCCACCAGTTCAAAAATAAATACACGGCCGGCGCAAACTGCCGTGACCACCGCCAACAACCAGGATCTGGTGCTCACGGGCAGCGGCACCACTTGTTACTCGGGCGCAACCCAAATTTCCGGCGGTTCATTGGTCACCAGCTTTACGCTTTCCGCGGGTGCCGTCTACACGGAAGTTTTCACTATCGCCATGAACGGGGCGAACACAAATAGTCTGACCATTACCAACGCACTCTATTACGGCGACGGCACTGGCGGGACGGTGATTTGCCAATACGGCGGCATCGCCACCAACGCCACCTATTTGACCAATGCCTTTGACAGCCTGGACATTGGGTATCGCGGGACGGCTCAGGGCGGGGCGCTGATGGCCATCAGCAATATCACCGTGGTTGCCAGCGTGGCAGGTGCGCCCATTGCGCCCGGCCCCACGTTCGGCGTCAGCGGTGGCGGCTTCGGTTGTCCGGGTGAATTGTTTGTCACCAACATTACTTTGAGCGGTTCCGTCACCACCAATCAATATCTGCTTTATACCAATGGCGTGTTCAGTGGCGTGGTATCCAATGGCACCGGCAATGCCATTAGCTTTAATTCAACCATCAGAACCGGTCCGGTCACCAACACCATCGTAGCCACCAACTCCGCCCTGGCCGTGTCTGCACTGATGAGTGGCAGCGCGGTGGTTGCTCCGTATCCTGCCCCGGCCATCACCACGCAGCCCGCTGCCGTCATCGTGGCCACCAACAGCATTGGTGTGTTTGCCGTGGTCGCCAGCGGCAACAGCTTGACCTACCAATGGCATCGTAACGGCGTCAGCCTGGTGGATGGCGGACATATCACCGGTTCCGCCACGGCCACCTTGCTCATTTCTCCCGCCACCACGGCGGATGTTTTTGGCGGCTCGCTTGGCTACTATTGCACGGTCTCTAATTCCTGCGGCGCATTTGTTCTTTCCGCGACCAACGGTCTGACGTTGGATGCGCCAGGGAACTTGGTGTGGCAGGGCGGATATCCGGCAAACACTTGGGACGTTGCCGCCTCGGTCAATTTCACGAACGCTGCCGGTAGCCCGACAGTTTTCAACAACGGTGACAATGTGACTTTGGACGACAGCTCCACCTATCAAATCATCAACACGGTCGGTGATGTTGCTCCGGGCATCCTCTCAGTTGCCGCCAGCGCAAATAACTATGCCATTGCCGCCACCAGCAGCGCCCTTATCGGGCCAGGTAGTCTGGTCATGTCGGGATCTGGCACCACCTTGACCATCAGCAATGCCAATAGCTTTACGGGCGGCACCACCATTAGCAACGGCACGGTTTCAATCCAGAATTATGGCGCTTTGGGGAGCGGCAATGTGACTCTGGCCGGCGGCACACTGGTCATTCCCAAAGGCGGCAGCACGACGGGACTAACCAACAACATCACCGTCACCGGTAACAGCACCTTGCAGTATGCTTATTATACCACCTCCTATTCCGGCGTCTTGTGGGATGCCTTGGGCGGAAATGTCGGCACCACCCTGACCATCAGCGAAAGCGACTCTACCGCTAACACCGCCCGTCTGCGGTTGTATGGCAGTGCCACCAACAATGCGAACATTGTTTTGACCACGATGGGGGCGACGAATGAAATTGCGCCCTATTCCGGCACCCAGGTTTACAATGGCGTGATTTCGGGCAACGGTCATTTCATTACTCGTGGAGCCACGGTCATTTTAAATTCGACGAATACCCTGAGCGACGGCACCTACAGTGTCATCATGAGCGGTGGCATTTTGGGTTTGGGGGCGGACTCCACGTTCTCCACGCCGCCAGCCATCCAGTCCAGCCCAATCGGCACGAATAACCTGCTGGTTACCACAGCGGATCAAAATACACTCATCGCTGAAGGTGGCGCACGCACTTTGGGCAACGGTATCCAATACTATACCGCTGTGTCCTCCAACAGCTACACTCCCTTCATCTTGGGCGGGAGCAATAAGCTTACGCTGGCGGGCAAATTTCAGTTGGCCGTGTCTTCGCCCGGCGTCGGCACGAACTGCTTGCTCAACGTCGCCAACACGGCGGCCACGGTCATTTCGGGCCAGATTATCGATGGTGGCGTTGGCAGCGGCCTCATTAAGAGCGGCAACGGTTCCCTCTATTTGGACGGGGCAAATACTTACACCGGTGCCACGACCAACACTGCCGGTCTGCTGGCCGGCACCGGTTCGCTCGTTGGCCCGGTGGCAGTGAACACCAATGCCTCCCTCGGCGGTGGGAGCGATCTCAACCTCGGCACCCTGACGATTAACAACAATCTCGTCTTGAGCGGCAACGTCTTCATTCGCGTCAATAAATCCCTCGCGCCGGCGCAGTCCAACGATTTGATTGCGGTCACCGGCACGCTGAATAATCTTGGCTCTGGCACCGTGACCGTTTCCAACCTTGGCCCGGCCATCGTTGCGGGCGACAAGTTCAAGCTCTTCAGCAGCGCACTCGCCGGCGGCAACACGCTCGCCGTCACCGGCGGCGGCATGACGTGGACCAACCGACTTGCCGTGGACGGCACCATTCAGGCGCTCGCGGCCGGCTTCACCACCGCCAGTTATCCGACCAACATTGTTTGCACTAACAACAACAATGGAACCCTGACCATAAGCTGGCCCGCGACGCACTTGGGTTGGGAACTGATGGTGCAGACCGACACAACTGCCGCCGGGCTGGGCAATAGCTGGGTCACCAACTACGGCACAGCCGGCGTGACTGCCACCAACCTACCCATCAACCCGACCAACGGAGCCGTGTTCTATAAGCTGGTGCATCCTTGAAGGATTTTAGGAAATCAAATTTCCTCTGAAGTATTCCAGCGGGAGGTCGGTCGCCGGCAGAAAACGGCCGGCCTTCTTGCTTTTATCGTTTCACCAGACTTCCACCGGGCCTTTTGGAACAGCGATTTGCACAGGCAGATTTTCTTCCGGCGCGCGCATGAAGGAGGCTACGAGAGGTGCGGGTTGGTAGCGCACCTGCAACTCGCCGTTCGCGTCCAGAAACTGCTGCCGCCAGCGCAAATAATTTTCCAGAATTTCCTGAAACTGAACCCGCGTCGCGACTTGCACCACCTGCTTGTTGAATTCGTGGCAGGGGCCGAAGCGCTTGGCATACCACGGTGCAACCTTTCGGAACATCCGGCAGCCCAGTTCCTCGCCGAAAACTTCAATCATCAAATCCAGATGCCGGCTCAGCACGCGCACGCGCTCAGCAAAGCTCGGTTCCGGCGGGAGTGGCCGGCCGGTGGCGGTTGGCGAGCCCTGGCAATATTCCAGTGTGCGTTTAAAAATCCACGGGTCGTAAAACGCACCGCGCCCAATGCTCACGCCAGTGCAGCCGGTTTCGTCGAACATTCGTTTCGCGGCTTGCGGTGTCACCACGTCGCCGTTGCCGATGACAGGAATGTGCTTCACGGCCTCCACGACTTTGCGGATGCCGGTGAGTTTCACTGTGCCGCCAAAACCTTGTTCCCGCGTGCGGCCATGCACGAACACCGCGGCCACGCCCGCGTCTTCCAGTGCGCGGGCCAGCTCCGGCGCGGTTAAATTGTCGTCGTCCCAGCCGAGTCGCATCTTGGCCGTCACCGGAATCTTCACTGCGTTGACCATTCCGCGCACGAGCGCGGCGGTCTTGGCCAGTTCCGTCATCATCGCCGAGCCGCCGCCAATCTTGACGACCTTCTTCACCGGGCAACCCATGTTGATGTCCACGGAAACTGCGCCATGCGCCTCGGCGATCACCGCCGCATCGCGCATCTCTTCGGCCACCGCGCCGAAAAGCTGGATGGCCAGCGGGGCATCTGCCGGGCGCGTTTCAATCAGCTTGAGCGCCTTCGGGCGGCGTTCCAGCAGCGAGCGCGCATTCACGAGGTCGGTGGTGCATAGACCCACGCCGCCGATTTCTCGGACCACGAGCCGGAAGGGCAGGTTGGTGTAACCCGCCAATGGCGAGAGGAACAGATTGGATGAAAGTTTTAACGGCCCGAGTTGCACGCTGTCAGGGTAGGGGAAAAAATATGGGGACGCAGCCAAAACCATTGCTGCCGGCTAACTTTGCTGGCGGGTTGCCTTGCGCTTCGCTACCGCGCCTTCGCGCAACGCGCGGAAATCGCCCGCCTCGCACGCGGCCACAAAACCTTCCGTGACACTTTTCAATTCCTCCCAGCGCTGGCGGATCTCCTCCGCTTCGGTGGCGGTGATCTGGTCGTCGGCGGTAGCAAGTGCGATGGTGTGTAGCAAATCAGCGAACTCCTGCACAATCTGGTTCGTCGCCGGAATCAACTGCGGCGGATGCGGCGCGTTTTTGGGATTGCGGATGAAAAAGCCCCCGGCGCGCTGGCAAATCCATTGCACGATGCGCTCGTCGCCGGTGCTTTGGATGAGCGCCTCGATGCGATCCAGCGGATTCTCGATACCGCCGCCGGCGGCGAGCGGCTGCGCCCATTTGTATACCATCGAAGTGGAGAGCTCAAGGTCGGCGGAGATTTCCTTGGCCGGTTTCTGGTCGAACACCTCGCGGAGCAGTTCGTGCGATTCCATCCGGCGACAATGCGGCAGGTGACAATCTTTGGCAAGCGGGAAAAGGCATTGCCAAGGGGCGGGTGAATCCTCTGGCTTCAGCTCCCCGGTAAAAAGCCGCAGATCAGACCGCGCCGGCGATACCGGCACTGCGATCGACTAATCGCATCCGCTTTTCGGCTTGGGTGTATAACTTAATAGGTGTGAAACCTGAAGTGCCTTCAGAAAACATAGCTGTAGTTGAAGTTGAATCATTCCCGAAAAAATATTTAGTGTTTATCAGAATGGATAGCGGAGTCGGTAAAACACCTGTGGCGTGGCGGGGTTGATGGGGATGCTGAGGTTGGTGGCCGATTGTGAACCGAGGATGTCAAACCAGTAATTTGAGTTTCCCAAGCTCAATGCGTTTGATTGAGCAATCCAGCCCAGATGATCCCCCGGCCACGTCAGCGTGAGTGTGCCGCCACCGAATGCAAAGCTGATGTTTGCTGGAGTGCTCGTGATGGTGTTGGTCACCACCAGTATTAAGCTGCCCGCACCGTCGATTTGCAGGGAAACCGCACCGGCGGCGCCGTTGCCCGCAACCACGACCGCTGGCAGTGGGCCTATTACCTTGCCATGGTTGCCCGTCGTGGCCGCCGCAATCAGGGAATAAGTTCCCGGGCTTAAAGTGTAGCCGGTGTTGTTGACTTTGATCACCGTGCTGGCCGACAGTGTCATGATGCCGTTTGTTTGAATAAAACACGCATTGGTTCCATCCGTCACGAGCGCGAGGGTGCCCACGCTGCAATTGTTCGTGCCGCTGATGACTGCCCCCACCGAACTGTTCGTCAGCGTGCTGCCGGTGCCCAAGGCAAAGGTGGTCGTCTTGCCGGAGACATCAAACGTCGCTCCGCCGGCCACGATTATTTTCTGGCTCGCCAGCGAACCGATTCCGCTCAATGCTAACGTGCCCGCACTGATGGTCGTCGGGCCGGTGTAAGTGTTGGCTGCTGAGAGCGTCAGTGTGCCGCCGCCGACCGAGTCGCTGACCGTTAAACCACAGTCGGCACTGCTCAACCCGCTGTCGTGGGTCAGTGCGTTGGCGATGGTAATCGCGTAGCTGGCCGGATCAATGACTGCGCCGTTGGTGCTGACTTTCAAGGTCAGGCTGCCGGCGGTCTGGTAAGTGAACGTGGGATTGTTGTAAATCGCCTGAAGGGTGCCGCCGCTGAGGTTCACCGTCACGCTGCTGCCGGCCGTCGGGTCATACAAACTCCACAACGCCAGCGTGCCGCCATAGAGATTCACCGTCGAGGTGGATCCGCCAAACCAAATCAAACCCTGACCGTTGACGGCATAGCTGCCGCTGCTGCCGGGAGTTCCCAAGGTGACATTGCCTCCGTTGATCGTAAGCTTGCCTTGCGAACCGACCCCGTTGGCGGCAATCAAAATACGCCCGGGCACATTGAGGTTGCCGCCGTTGACCATCAGTGTGCCGTTGGCCGTCGAACTGTTGCAGCCCAGCAGCAAGCCCGCGTAATTTCCCGCATCGGCGTTGGGCATGGTGTTCACGTTGAGCGTGCCGGATTGCAGCGTCACCGTGCCGGTATAACTTCCATTGCCAATCTGCGGTGAATATTTATAACCATCACCGTAGAAATTAGCGGTGCCTGCACCCATGTTAAAATTCAGCGCGCCGCCGTTCACGGTGAAAATGTTGGTAATGCCAAACACGGACGGTAGGTAAGCCCCCGTCATGTTCAATGTGCCGCCGCTGACAATGGTGTCGCCTGTGAAAGTATTCGTCCCGCCCAGCGCCACCGTGCCGCCCCCGCTGATGATCAGGTCGTTGGCTCCAGCCACCGCGCCATTGAGGCTCAAGGTGCGGTTGTTGGTGACGGTCCATAATTGACGACCGTAACCCTGATTTTCACCAAAATAGACCGGCGAATTGATGGTCAGATCCTGACTCGCCCCGGAAAGGTCTATAAAATTACCAATCACCAGCAAGTTGGTCGCCCCAATGGTAACCGGCCCGGGCGGGTTGCTCACCGTGATGCCATAAACGGTGAAGTTATTCAAAACCGTGGGATTACTGGCCAAATTCAGCACCGTGTTCAGGTTGTTGGTCGAAAGATTGTTGAACACCACCAGATTGTTTGCCTTTTGTGAGAAGGGTGGTGTTATCTGCGTGTTGACCCAGTTATTGGTGTTGGCCCAGGAAGCGTTGCCGCCTCCCTTCCACACGGACGGAACCGGCGTGTAAGGCACGATGAAGCGCCACTGGACGGCGGTGCCAGTGGTGGTGTTCGCCACCATGCTGTAAGTGGCGGTGAAGGTCGAGTTGTCGTAGGCCAGCGACAGTTCCTTGCCCGTGGCCGGATGTTGCAGGTAATACCAGCCATATTGATACGAGGCCAGCGACCACTGCACCGCCGTGCCCGTGGTGCCCGCCGCAACCAGAGTCAGCGAAGTGCCGTTGTAACTCAACCTCCGGCCATCCACCGACGAAACTAAGTAATACTGGCCGGCAGTCGGCGTGGGCATCAGCGTCCACTTGCTGACACTGTCCCGCACCAAAATACTTTTGGCATCGGGATACTGCGGATCAGACATATTGGCCAGTTGTTTGCGCGTGCCGCAATTGTAGATGAAATAAGCCTTGTTGGTTTCCACGTTCGCATCATCATCCCACCCGGCATATAACTCGGCAAATGGCGTCAGGACATTGTTCGTGTCATAAGCGTATCCGGTCGGCGCAGGCGTCGTGCGCGTCCACGGATTGGGAGCCATCGGTGAACTGGCGCTGGCACCCCAAACAAAGAGGGAGTATTTTTGGAACCACGGCACGGACTCCACCCGCCACAGAAATTCGGCCATGGCGTTGTAATTGTCCTCCTCGCTCCAGTAACCCGTGCCCCCCCAATCTACGATGTTCCATTCCGTCATCCAAATCGGGAGACCGTAATCATTGTAGGCAGTTTGTGCCGTATTCATCCAAATGGCGGAGGATCCAGACGAGTTGTTGCCGGAGTATTCATGCGACGGCATGGCGTCCAGCCGGCAGCCCCAATTAGTGACGTATCCCAAAAAAGTCGGAATCCAAGTGCCCAGCACATTGGCCGCCGCCGGGGCGGTTACTGGCATATCAAGATTCTGGTCGTTCATCCAGGCAATTGCGCTGTTGGTGGGATCAAAGTAGGCAGACGTGTTATCCGGCTCGCAATACCCCAGCATGACGGTGGACGCCGCCGTGGTGCGATAAATGGGCTGCAAGGACCAATAATTTTTGGCAAGCGTGTTGCCGCGGTCATACCATGGTTGCTCGTCTGCCGGGTAATATACCACGCCCGGTGGGGCTTGAGCACTTGTTCCCGGGCCGTAATCATGACACCAGAACGGATGGTAAATGTAATCTATGTTGTTACCGGTATGAGCCAGACCTTTTTTCGGGAAGATCTGTGCCAGTGAGATTTGCCAGTATTGGCTGGGGCTGTTGGTCTGGATATTCTGCACCAGCGCTCCGCCCTGCTTGTCCAGCACTAGGCCGCTGAACTGGTTCACCAGATAGACGTTCACGCCATCGATGGGCTGCAAATTCCATTCCTGATCCGGCAATGCCGAATAATCCTCTTCCACCAATGCCGCCCCCGCATTCGTCGTCAGTTGCGCCCCCGCCAGACATAAACCACTGTTCCGATTGATGAGGCGATAAGAGCCGTTGTCATAATTCAGCAACACCTGATACTGCGCCGGCCAGTTGGTCGCCTGGGTCGCCCATGTATAGGCGGAAACTGAACCCAGCACCGGCACGCCGTTGCTCTCCACCACCACCTGTCCCGCCACCGCGTTGCTCAGGTAGTAATAAGAGTCGCTGTAGGTGTCGTATTGGGCGGTGACCGGCGTATTCGTGGTCACGCCGGTGCCCAGCGGATAACCGCCGTTGCTGTTCGCTGAGAAAATGCATAATTCCTGCACCGCGCTCACGTCGGCATTGGTGAACACCAGTTGCACCTTGGTTGTCGTCACCGGCGTGGTGAAGGGAATGACCAGCGCTCCATTGGTGTTGCCCGTCACACTACCGCCGGGAATATTCGCCCAGGCGCCCGCCGTCCAATATTGCAGCACAAAATTCGTCAGCGGCGGCACGCCCGTCGCGCCGGAATACAGATGGGCGCTGCCGATCTTGTTCGTGAACTGCAGGTTGATCTGCAAGGCATTGCTCCCCACGAGCGTCGTTTCCCACGCCGACGCCGCATTGACCCGCCCGTCCGAGGCCAGCAACGGCCAGTTGCCATAGGTATTGGCGGTCGCATAGGTCGGCTGTTTGCGCGCCAGATCAATATTGAAATCCGTCCCAAAGGGATAACCATTCGTGCC
>CAISYZ010000217.1 GCA_903889895.1 uncultured Verrucomicrobia subdivision 3 bacterium
AGCCGGACGCCTCATGGTCCGAGCTGCTAATTGAAATTAAGCCGGAGAGCTTCGTTTGTTGGACGTTAAACGGAAAAAGAAACTTTTCCGGCAGGAATGCTTTTTATCTATTGACCTCTCGGGCTTGATAGGTGTTAGGCGGCATTTTCAAAATCTCACTGATGATATGGTGCATAACGAAATACCAGATAACATATACCTTGAATGGGTGAAGTAACAACATCGGCTGGAACTGTCAGTATCAAGAACGCATAATATGCAGGATGCGGAGTGGTGTCTTTATCATTCCCGCAGCCTATCCACAATGCTTTATCTGGGTGTCCTTTGGCGTCTTGAACCGTGCTATAGGTCATGCAACCATTCGAGATAACGAGCAGCGCAATCAAAGAAAGAATGCCGATAGTCTTCATGGTGATAAGTCTGACACGCTATTACAGATCGAAACCCAGAATGTCCAAGCTGAAAATACCAAAATGCAAATAATGCCCAGACTGAAACCCGCAGTCAGAGCGATAATGAGCATCCAAACGCCTAGCAGCAAGGCAACAAATCCCAACGGCTTGCTTGCCCAACGCCTGCCGCGTAAAACTGAATAGCCTAAAAAAGCGACGAATGAAAAAATGGCGGTGAGAATCAAATCCAGCCGCCAATAATTCCAATCTATCGCCGCGCCGCCATGCGCCAAGCCGCCAATCAAGCACACGAGCCAAATGCTCATCCAAAGTCCGCCAGTTATGCGTAGTAAAGTCATAACGCTCGCAAGCCGCCTAACAGATAATAGACGGCTGGCTTTGCAGCCTATCCTGATTGTTCACGGCTTTAACCTTGCGCCCGCCGCCGCCGGTTGTCCATCCCAAATTGAACCGCGAACCACCCAAGGCCGCGAAAAGGGATGCTTCCTTTCGCGGTTTTATTCGCCGGTTTTATTCGCCGGTTTGCTGGGTTGATTCACCTTTTTGGGTAAATAGTTCACCTTTAAACCGAACTTACTCCCCTTTTTAAGTAAATAGTTCGTCGTTATGACGAACTTACTCTCCTATTCAGGTAAATAGTTCGACATTATTACGAACTTACTCCACTAAATGGATAAATAGTTCGTGTGTATGCCAAATTTTTTCTCCTGATTGGGTAAATAATTCGGTATTGAACCGAACTTACTCCCCTCTTTGGGTAAATATTTGACCTTGATTGGCAATTGATTCGGGTTTAATGCTGGTGGCCATGAGCGATTCCCCGACCAATCTGGATCCGGTGGCGGTGCTGGCGGCTTTGGGCAATGTCAACCGGCTGCAAATGGTGACCCAAATGGCCGGCGGCATGGCGCTGCCGATCAATGAACTGGTGCGCGCGCTGGGCCGAAGCTACAAGGCGGTGCATAAGGACATGGCAGTGTTGTATGCGGCGGGAGCGGTGGCGGTGCGCTACGGCGAGGATGGGCGGGTGGGCTTGTTTTACATTCCGGAACAGTATCGGCCGCGGCCGGGCGTGGTGGACTACGGCTTTTGCCGGCTGCGGTTCGGCGTGACGGAGGCGGAACCGGTTGCGGCGTTCGCCAAAGATTGAGCATCGCGCTTGGCAACTTCGGGCTTTGATTTTAAACTTCTATTCAATCCGTTGACCAACCCCTCAAAACGGGCCATTCGGGAACCGCGTGAAAGCCGGCTTAAACCGGAGATTTGATATCAAAATTTATGAAGATTATTTCAACCACGATTTTGCTCCTGCCGCTGTTCGGCGCGTCCATGCTGACCTCGGCCCAGACGGCGGCGGACGTTTCCGCCGCCAACCCCAACGCCAGCGCGCCCATTACCTATCCCGGCCTGTCGGTGCAGGTGGATGCGGCGGGGGTGCAGTCGGTGGGATATCGTTTTAACAGTGAATGCACCAAGCCGTCGCCGTGGCGCGGTCAATGGATTTGGCCGGCCGCGCAGCCGTCGCCGTCTGCCGCGCTGTTCCGCCAGACCGTGACGCTGGGCGAAAAACCGCAGGCGGTGAAAGCGTGGCTGAGCGCGGACATGAAATATCTGCTGTATGTCAACGGCCGGCTGGTCGCGCGCGGGCCGGTGGACATGGGCCGCGATTATGCCGGCGGCAGCACACGGCGCTGGTTTTATGATAGCCGCGATCTCACGCCTTATTTTGTCGCCGGCACGAATGTGATCACGGCGGAAGTGTTCAGTCATTGGCCGATTGGCTTCACGGTCTCGCGCGGCCAGCCGGGATTTTTGTTCGAAGCGGAAATCACCGAGGCCAGCGGAGCGAAACAAACCGTCGCTTCGGATGCAACCTGGCGGGCGCAATCGGCCGCGCCGTTCATCAATGAGACCACTTGCGATTTGACGAAGGAACCAACCGGCTGGCGGCTGGCTGGCTTCGATGATTCCGCCTGGCCGGCGGCGCGGCTGGTGAAAAATATCTGGGCGCCGCTGGTGGCGAGCGAAATTCCGCCGCTGATGGAGGCGAATTATCCCGCCCGAAAAGTCGAAGGGTTGCCGCCGGATAAAATTTTTACGAACAGCGGCAGTTTCAAAGTCACTTTCGACCGCGCGTTGAGCGCCTATCCCGTGTTGACAGTCGAGGGCGGCGCGGGCGCGACGGTTAAAATCCAAGCGCATCAAACCTACACCTTCAAGTTGCGCGGCGGACGCGAAACGCTGGAGTTTCCGTTCATGACCGAAATCGCGCCGGCCTTCACGGTGGAGATTAAGAACGTAACCGAGCCGGTGAAGATTGAAAACGCGGCGGCCATTTTCACGTCGCAGCCGGTGGAATATCGCGGTGAGTTCGTGTGCAGCGACGAGTCATTGAACCGGATTTGGAACGTGGCGCGCTGGGCGGTGCAGATCAATTTGCAGACGCATCACTTGGATTCGCCGAATCATCAGGAACCGATCAGCGATCCGGGCGATTATCTCATCGAGTCCATGGTCAATCATTATGCCTTCGCGCAGCCGTGGCTCGCGCGGCAGGACGTGCGCAAATTCGCGTGGCTGCTCAAGGATGAAAAATATCACAACTTCCACACGAGCTATTCCATCGGCTGGTTGCAAATGCTCATGGACTACTATGATTACACTGGCGACCAATCGCTCGTGGTGGAAATGGCGCCTTACGTCCACGAACTGTTGGACACTTACACCTCTTGGCGCGGCACGAACGGCCTCATCTCCGAAGCGCCGAATTATATGTTCATGGACTGGGTGAACATCGCGGGCTTCGGCTGTCATCATCCGCCGGCGGTGATTGGGCAAGGCTATCTCACGGCTTTTTATTATCACGGCTTGGAAATGGCTTCGCGCGTGGCGGCACTGACCGGTGACACGGCGCGCGTGGAAAAATACAAAAAGCTGCGCGGTGAAATCGCCGAGGCGTTCAACCGCGAGTTGTGGGTTTCGGACAAAGGACTCTACCGCGACGGCAAGCCGTTTCAAACTTCGGTGAAGCCGGGCCAATGGCTGCCGGCGGACAAGGACATCGAAACCTTCAGCCCGCACGTCAACTTGCTCGCCGTGCTTTACGACCTCGCGCCGAAAGACAAACAAACCGCCATCGTCGAAAAAGTGCTCGCCGAAAAACCGCTGAACACGCAGCCGTGGTTTATGCACTGGGTTTTTCAGGCGATTGACCACGCCGGACTGTTCGACCAATACGGCACGCCGCAAATGCGCCGCTGGCAGATTGTGCCGGAAACGCAGTCGTTCCGCGAAATGTGGAATAGCGGCGATTTGAGCCACGGCTGGTGCTCCACGCCGCTGGTGCAGATGTCGCAGCGTGTCCTCGGCGTCGCGCCGACCTCGCCGGGTTTCAAAACGATGACGATTCGGCCGCATATTTGTGATCTAAGCTGGGCAAAAGGAAAAGTCCCGACGCCGCACGGTGACGTGGAAGTTTCGTGGAAGTGGGCAGAGGATAAAATCTCACTCGACGTGACCATTCCAGATGGCACCGAGGCCGATGTGGTTTTGCCGACCAAGACCGAGCGCATTCCAGCCGGCCAGCATCATTTCGAGTCGGCTTATAAGCGCACGCCGTAACGGCTGAATTGGTTTAATCCAAAAATTTGATATGAAAATTCCGGCGGGTATTCATTTGATTGGTATTTTGCTGTGGTCGTTTGCGTGCCAGTTGCTAGCCGCGGATAATGGTTCCAGTTCTGCCGATTTGCGACTCTGGTATCGCCAGCCCGCAGCGGCTTGGCGCGAGTCGCTGTTCATCGGCAATGGTCGGTTGGGCGGCGCGGTCTGGGGCGGCGTGCTGCAGGAGCGCATTGACCTCAACGAGGACACGCTCTGGTCGGGCGAGCCTTACGAAAACATCAATACCAACGGCCTAAAATCGTTGCCGGAAATCCGTCGTCTCCTGCTCGCAGGCAAAGAACTGGAAGCGCAGCGGCTCGTCGAGACCAACATGCTCGGCCGCTACAATGAGAATTACCTCGCGCTTGGCAGTCTGAAAATTGATTTCCCGCAGGCGGATGTGGCGACAAATTACCAGCGCGAACTGGATTTGAACTCGGCGGTTGTGCGCGAGAGTTTCGAGGCTGGCGGCGTGAAATACAGCCGCGAAATTTTTGCTTCGCAGCCCGCGCAAGCGATCATCGTGCGGCTGACCGCGAACGTGCCCGGAAAAATTTCCTTCACCGCGTCGCTGGACAGCCAGTTGCGGCACACGAATTCGCCCGGCAAAAACTTTTACCGGCTTATGGGGAAATGCCCGAGTTTTTCCGATAGCTACCATAAACGCACGCATACATACGACGACGGCCCAAGTCCCAAAGGCATGACCTTTGAAAGCCGGCTGGCGGCAACGGCCGAGGGTGGTAAAATTCGCTACACCGGAGCCGGCGTGATCGCGGAAAACTGCGATGCCGTCACGCTCAAGCTGGTGGCGGCGACGAGTTTCAACGGCCCGCACAAAAGTCCAAGTCTTGACGGCAAAAACCCAGCGCTGGAATGCGAGCGGGATTTGAAAGGAATGTCTAACCACGATTATGCCAAGCTGCTCGCCGAGCACATCGCCGACTACCAAAATCTTTTTTGCCGGGTCACTGTTGATTTGGGTCATAACCCGCAGGCGGAATCGCAACCGACGGATTTGCGCGTCAAAAATTATCAGCCAGGGAGTGATCCCAGCCTGGCGGCGCTGTATTACCAATTTGGACGTTACCTGCTGATTTCGTCGTCGCGTCCCGGCACGCAACCGGCGAATTTGCAAGGCATCTGGAACAACTCACTGTTCCCGCCTTGGGCGGCGAACTGGACTTTGAACTGCAATGCCGAAATCAATTACTGGTCGGCCGAGACAGCCAATCTTTCCGAATGCCACCTGCCGCTGCTCGAACTCACGCGCGAAATCAGCGTGGATGGCACAAACGTGGCGACGCAACTTTACGGCGCGCGCGGTTGGGTGGCGCATCATAACACTGACCTTTGGCGCACCGCTGGGCCGGTTTCGGGGCAGGCCCGGTGGGCGATTTTTCAAGTCGGCAGCGCGTGGTTGTGCCAGCATGTCTGGGAACACTATGCCTTCACCGGCGACAAAAATTATTTGCGCGATTACTGGCCGGTGCTGGCCGGCGCGGCGCAATTTTATCTCGACACGCTGATTGAGGAGCCGGAACACCACTGGCTCGTGACCGGGCCGGACACGGATTTTGAAAATGCCTGGCGCAAGCCGGATGGCACCAGCGGCTCGCTTTGCCTGGGGCCGACGGCGAGCATACAGATGATTCGCGAACTCTTTGAAAATTGCCGGCGCACTTCGGAGATTCTTGGAACGGACGCCGGCTTGCGTGCGCAAATTGAAAAAGCTTTGCCGCGTCTGCCGCCGATGAAAATCAGTCCGGCCACCGGCGAGCTTCAGGAATATCTCGCGGACTGGCCGCGCCAGGCGCACGACGAGGCGCTGTCGAGCTGGGGTTTGATTTGCAGCGCGCAAATTACGCCGCGCGCCACGCCGGAACTCGCTGCCGGTGTGCGCAAGATTTTCGACACGGAACAAATGTGGAAAAAGGGACAAATCGGGAGTTGGCAGGGTGCGTTTCAAGCCAATGTTTACGCCCGGCTACACGATGGTGATGCCGCCTTGACGGTTCTGGACACGCATTTGCGCGAGGCGGTGAACGCCAATTTCACCGCGCGCTTTCCGGGCCATTGCGATTTTCAAATTGACGGCAATCTGGGCCAGACAGCGGCCGTCAATGAAATGCTGTTGCAGAGCCAGGTCTGCGATACGAATGGAGTTTATGAAATCGAATTGCTTCCGGCTTTGCCAAAAGCGTGGGATGCCGGCCAAGTCTCCGGCTTGCGCGCGCGCGGCGGATTTGAGGTGGCGATGACCTGGAAGGACGGCGCTTTGACCGAGGCAAAAATCAAATCGCTTGCAGGCAATCCGCTACATTTGCGGCTGGGTAATCAGACAGCCGCAATCGTTACCAAGAATGGCGCAGTTTTAGTTTTCGATTCCAAGCTGCATCTTTCAAACGATGATAAATTTTGACCCCAACCAATTTTGAAATGTTTTATTTTGATCCACCTGTCTTGGCATAAGTAATTTGTTTCCGTGACCGCATCGCCTGAAGCATTGCCAGTTTGTATCACCGAAACAGCAGTTTGATAAAGCTATGCTTTTTATGGCCGGTTGGTTCGTGTCTTTTTTCAACAAACCCTACTTCGTTTTGGGGTGGGCTAATTTTATGGCCTGAAGATTTTGTCCGCTGATTTTCAAGCAATAAGCGAACTGGCAAGGTTTGGTTTCAGGCAAATTAACAACCAATCCATTTGTGTTTTGATTCCAGAGAAGTTTCTCTGGCGAGCCCAGCAGACTGACGCTGGAAATGTTTCCTGCGCCTTCGGCCAACGACCGGATGACCGCACGACCATCCACAGGCCACGCCATTAAAAACGCATAAACGTAGCCGTTGTTCGCGGTGAACCGGATGTCTTCGGCTGTGTAAGGTGTGCGCGCCTGTTCCGGACCTAGGTTGCCGGATTTCATCACGACTTTGCCTTCGCCCCAGACATTCCACGCGCTCGAACCGTGGATGCCTTCGCTGTTCACATCCATCCAATCGCCCATTTCGGTCAAGACCTGCAAACCGCCGGGGTCGAGTTCGCCGGTAGGTTTCAGCGGAATGTTGATGGCAAAATTGCCGTCGCGGGAAATCGCCTCCAGCATTTCATGAATCACCATGCCGGTATCATAAAAAGTTCCGGCCTTGTAATGCCATTCGCCCAAGCCAACCTCGGTTTGCCAAGCGCAATCGGTTTTGATGCCACCGGGAAAACGTGATTCCACATTCATAGCCACGGCGCGCGCGTCTTCGTTGCCTTTGGTGAACGCCATCGCTTCGAGCTTGCCGCCGTTCTTCGCCGTGTTGGAATTATACAGGTGCGCGATGACCCGTGGCGTGGCGTCCGCGCGCAAACCTTTGCCGGTGCCGTGACCGCAAAACGGATAACTGCCGCCGCCGTCAAAGTAGATAAAATCGGGATTGTATTGATCAATGGCGTCAATGACGCGTCGCGTCCATTTCGTCGCATACCAAACGGCGAAATCACGATCCTTCTTCAAATCACCGTTGGGAATGCCGTGAGCGAGTGGCTTGTCCATGCGGTAATCAAATGGGTCGCCGGTAAAATTTGTTGGATAAGCGACATCGTCTTTGAGATCAATTCCGTAAAGATCTTTCAAATCCAGTCCCATCTTTTGCCACCAAGTATTTTTATTCGTGTATGTTTGCGCACCATCGTAAGGCACGCCTTTGAGCGGGCCATCGAGGTCAGAGAGAAACGCCGGTTGATACCACCAAAGTGAATAGTCCCCGTGAAAGGCGATGCCGAAGCGCAGCCCTTCTTTGTCCGCCGCCTGTTTCCAGCCACCCACGATGTCGCGGTGCGGGCCAATCTTGACGGCATTCCACGGTTGGTATTTGGAATTCCACAAATCGAAGTTGTCGTGGTGCATGCCCTGCGCGATGACGTAGCGCGCGCCAGCGCGCTTGTATAGCGCCATCAATTTATCCGGATCCCAATACTCCGCCTTCCAGAGCGGCAAAATATCTTTGTAGCCGAACTCGCTCGGATGGCCAAAGCGCTTGAGATGGTCTTCGTAAACGTTCGTGTAGGGCGCCCACGCGTGACGCGGCATGTAAATCCACTTCGCATACCAGTCGCCATCCTCGCCGACGGACTGCGGCCCCCAATGCAGCCAGATGCCGATTTTCGCCTCGCGCCACCACGTCGGAGTTTTGAAATGGTCGCCGAGCGACTTCCAATTCGGCTCGCATGGGCCTTGAGCAATTGGCACTTTGATAATCTCCATCCCATTGGAAGTCGTTGCCGCTCCAGCCAGACGAATGGAAAAAGACAGCGCGAAAGTCAGAGCAGCAAACCGTGCATTACAAACAAAGTAAACGGCAGCAAATTTTAAAAACCTTTTTGCTGTCTGCCTCATCAGATGATTTTGTATTTGTGGTAAATTCACAGGCGGCATCCAATAGTGCAAAATTGAGTGTTCAAAATAAATACGATGTATGGCGTAATGATGGTAGCTAATCCAATGTGCCTTGTTTCCCCAAAACCCGACACACTATTTTGTCGGTTTTGAAGTCAATAACGCGCATTGATTGAAAATGACCCCAATTTGATGAAGCTTATGACTGTCGGGATAAAATTTCGTTCGTGGAGAATCGCTGTATTGACGGCTTTCATTGTGGCCTGCGCCGGCTCAACAACGCTTGTTAGGGCGGCAATTATCGATTGGAACTCGCCCGTCACTATAACAAATGATTTGGATGCTTCCACCAACGGCAATCTTGTCTACGCCTGCAGCGATTCAGGCACGGCGGCCATGGTCAATAGAGTTTCCTTTTCCGGAAGTTTTTCGGGCAGTGTCAGCGTGAGCGGTTCGGCAGGAAGCGTGGGGAGCAGTTTCGCCGGCGGCACGAGCACGCCGTGGTCGGGATTGAGCACCAATTACCAGATGGTTTTGGAAGGCGGCATTTACGCCAACGCCAACACCGCGATGACAGTAAGCCTGAACAACCTTAACGCCGGCCATAATTACTTGGTGCAATTGTGGGTGAACGACAGCCGTTCCGGCGGCACGACCGGTCGCACAGAAACTGTCACCAGTTCCGGAGGTAACACGGTGTCACTCGCCTACAATTACACCCAGGTGCAGGGCGGCGTCGGCCAATACGCCATCGGCACGTTCACGGCCGACGCGGCGACGCAGTTGTTCACGCTGACCGGCGTGCTGCCGTCGGGTGCCAATTCATCGCAGATCAATGCCGTTCAAGTTCGCGATGTGACACCGGCATCGGCGCAGATCCCGGCGTTTCCCGGCGCGGAAGGTTATGGCGCGACGGCCAGCGGCGGGCGCGGCGGGACGGTTTATCACGTCACGACACTGGCGGATTCCGGCGCGGGTTCGTTGCGTGATGCGGTGACGCAGCCGAATCGCACGATTGTTTTCGACGTGGGCGGACTAATCACGCTGCAATCCGATTTGATGATTACCAACAGCAACCTCACCATCGCCGGTCAGACCGCGCCGGGACAGGGCATCGGCATTTACGGCAATGGCAACTTCGCCGTCAAATTATACAATCAAATCGGCACCAACGTGCTCGGCACGAACTATTGGCTGTGTCCCGGCAGCACGAACATCATCATCCGCTACCTGCGTTTTCGCGAGGGCTACAACGCATCCTTCGGCAACTGGTCGCTGGCGCTGATTGACAGCAAGTTCATCATGCTCGACCACTGCTCCATCGAGCTGGGCTGCTGGCAGACGATGTGCATGACGATTGATCCCTGGGCGCCGCCGAATTATCCAAGCGACACGGTGATGAATGTCACCATGCAAAACTGCATCTGCGGCGCGAGCATCGGCAACCAGCTCGGCTGCCTGTTGTGGGCGCCGACAAATATTTCCATTTCGCACACGCTCTGGATTGACAACGGCGGGCGCGATCCAAAAGTCTGGGGCAATGATCAGATCATCAATGACGTGCTTTACAATCCGCAACTGGGCATTTACGGCGCGGGTGCCGAGCAGGTGGATTTCATCGGCAACTATCACATCAGCGGGCCGTCGTTCACGGCGACCGGCAACGACGGCATTTACATTGACGCCAGCCAGGGCAGCGGCAGTTTTTTCTATTACACCAACAACCTGCTCGACAGCAATCTCAACGGCAAGCTCGACGGCGGGCCGCTCGGGACGAATTCCAATTTTAATCCGGTGACGATTTCCGCCACGCCGTATTGCTATCCGACGATTCCCGTCACCATTGATTCGCCGACGTTGGCTTACTACAAAGTTGCTTCGCAGGCAGGCGCATCGCTTGCGCGCGATTCGATTGACAATAAACTCATCAGCGAACTGCTCTCGCTCGGCACGCAAGGCCAGCATTACACCAATGAATCGCAGTTCGGTCCGATGGTTATCGCCGGCGGACCGACGCCGCAGGATTCCGACCAGGATGGTATGCCGGATGAATGGGAAATGGTGAACGGCTCCGATTACACCACGGCCGACAACAACGTCGTGGACGCCAACGGCTATACCAAGCTGGAAAATTATTTGAACTGGATGGCCGCGCCGCATTTCAAGACCTATAAAAACATCAACGCACCGGATTACGATTTGTGGCCGCTGACGATGGCGTTCACTAACCAGACGCCGGCTTACAGCGTTTTCAACCCGACGAATGGCACGGTCACGCTCATCAGCAACCGCTGGGCGCGCTTCGTGCAGCCGACCAATTTTACCGGCCTCGGCAGTTTTACTTTCAGCGTGACCGCTGCCGATGGCACCAAACTGACGAATCTGGTCGGCGTGTTGATTAGTCCGATTGCGCCGGCCACGAATCTGGTCTGGCGCGGCGACGCGGTTTCAAATTCATGGAATCTTTACCTGACCAACGACTGGTTCAACGGCACGGCGCTCCAGCCGTTCAACGGCGATGACAGCGTGACGTTCGATGACACCGGATCGAACAGCCTGCCGATCAGCCTCGCCGGCCAGCTTTCGCCCGCATCCATCAACGTCAATGCGACGAAGAATTACACCTTCGGCGGCAGCGGCTCACTCGTCGGAAATTTCACGCTGACCAAGACTAACACCGGAACGCTCTTCATTCCCAATGCGAATTCTCTTTTCAGCGGCTCGTTGGTAGTGAACGGCGGCATGGTGGTCATTACCAACAGCACCTCGGCGGCGGGAACCGGATTGATCAGCTTAAACAACGGCTCGCTGTTTTCAGGGCCGATCGCTAACACCATTTCCAACGCTGGCACGAGCACTTGGTCCATCACTGGCACCGGGAATGTGTCACCGTCATCAGATATAGTCGGCGGTGGAAAAATATATGTGAATCCGACGAACACCTCGATCTTCACGCCGTCCGGTGATTGGAGCGGTTTCGCTGGGACGGTGACGTTGATCGGCAACAACCCGCAATATCGTTTATACGGCAGCAATCTCGGCAGCGCGGCGGCGGCGTATGATTTGGGCACCGCCGGAAATTTTTTCAACCGCAACGGCGGCATCACCGTGCAACTCGGTTCGCTGACTGGCGGCGCGGGCACAATTCTTTCCGGCGCGACCTCGGTGGCGGCTGCGACCACTTACGTCATCGGCGCGCTGAATACAAACTCGACCTTTAGCGGCAAGATCACCGACGGCAGCAATCCTGCAGCCACCACGCTCGTCAAAGTCGGCAGTGGCACCTTCACGGTTACGGGCACCAATTCTTACAGCGGCGGCACGACGGTCAGCAATGGCACACTGCTCGTCAATAATTCCCTCGGCAGCGGCACGGGCACGAATTTTGTGAACGTCTATTCCGGCGCGACGCTCGGTGGCACAGGCATCATCAGCGGGCCGGTGAGTATTTTGGCCGGCGGCACTTTGTCGCCCGGCAATCCGACGGGCACGCTGACCATCAGCAATTCGCTGACGTTCAATGCCGGTGCGATTTCCAGCTTCGGCCTCGGCACTAACAGCGACCGCGTGACGGTCAAAGGCAATCTCGCGCTCGGTGGCACGTTGAATGTGACCAATGCCGGTGGATTGGCTGCGGGAACGAACACTGTGTTCACCTATACTGGCATGCTGTCCGGCAGCTTGTCGTTTGGCGCGATACCGTCCGGTTTTAAGTTCGTCCTCGCGACTAACGTCGCCGGTCAGGTGAATTTGCTGGTGGGCAAGCCGGTCATCGCCGCGACCTCGCTCGTTTCGAATAATTTTATTTTCACCGGCACCGGCGGTCTGGCGACGAGCAATTATTACGTGCTGACCTCGACCAATATTGCTTTGCCGGTGGCCAGTTGGACGAGGCTGAACACCAACGTTTTTGACAGCAGCGGACGGTTTGCTTTCACCAACGCGGTCGTTGCTACGAACCGCAACCGGTTCTATCTTTTGCAAATGCCATGAAGCCGGAAAGTCCAACCACGTCCATCGCCTCTTTCGGCCGGAGCTTATGAAATCTTCGGCAATCCGTTTTGCGCTCACGCTCCTCGGCTTGTTTCAAATCGGCGAAACCTTGGATGCACGCGCCGCCAGCATAAATTGGAGCGCGCCTGCCACCATTGCCGCCGACACGGATGTTTCCACCATTGGAGCTCTGGTATATGCCTGCGCCGGTGCCGGCACGCCGGTCACGGTGAACAACGTTGCGTTTGCCGCCGGTTTCGCCCCCGCCGTCACCGTTTCGGGCGTGCTGAATAGCACGCCCAACAATTTTGGCGGAGGCGCGAGCGCGCCGTGGTCCGGCTTGAGCACGAACTACCAAACGGTGTTGCAAGGCGGAGTTTATACTGGCAGCAATTCTACTGTGACCCTCATTTTGAACTGCCTGACGCCCGGTCATAATTACTCGGTGCAACTGTGGGTGAATGACAGCCGCTCCGGCGCTACGGTTGGCCGCACGGAAAATGTCAGCAGCGCGGGCGGCAATTCCGTGACGCTCGCCTACAACAGCACGCAGGCGCAGGGCGGTGTCGGCCAATACACCATCGGCACGTTCACGGCGGATGCCATCAACCAATCGTTCACGCTGACCAGCGTGCTGCCGGCGGGAAATGATTCGGCGCAGGTCAATGCCATTCAGGTTCGCGACACCACGCCGGGCATCGGAATTCTTCCCGGCATTGGCATCATCAACTGGCTCGCGGCGACCAACATTGCCGGTGACGCGGATGTTTCCACCAACGGCAGCTTGGTTTACGCCTATGCCGGTTCGGGCACGGCGGCCACGGTCAACACGGTGGCTTTTGCCGGAGGTTTTTCGGGCAATGTCACCGTGAGCGGCTCCGCTGGCAGCGTGCCGAACAGTTTTGCCGGCGGCACCAACGCGCCGTGGTCGGGGCTAAGCACGAATTACCAGGCGGTGCTACAAGGCGGAACCTATGCCAATAACAATGCCTCGCTGACCGTGACGCTGAACAATTTAACGCCTGGTCGGACTTACGCGGTGCAACTGTGGGCCAACGACAGCCGCTCCGGCAACACAACCAACCGCACGGAAATTGCCACCAATGCCGCCGGCAATTCGGTGACGCTTGCCTACAACCACACGCAGGCGCAGGGCGGCGTCGGCCAATTCGCCATCGGCCTGTTTATCGCGGACGCGGTGAACCAGACGTTTACGCTGACCGGCGTGCTGCCGTCGGGAAACAATTCCGCGCAGATCAACGCCATTCAGCTTCGCGACGTGACCCCGGCGTTGGCGCAGCTGCCCGCTTTTCCCGGCGCGGAAGGTTACGGCGCGCTGGCGAGCGGCGGGCGCGGCGGCACGGTTTATCACGTCACGAATCTGGCGGATTCCGGGCCGGGTTCGTTTCGCGACGCCATCAGCCAGCCGAATCGCACCATCGTTTTTGATGTCGGCGGCACCATTGTGTTGCAGTCGCGCTGTTATGGCATCGGCAATCTTACCATCGCCGGCCAGACCGCGCCGGGACAGGGCATCTGCATCTACAGCAACTCGGTTTATTTTCAAAACACCAACAACATCATCATTCGCCACGTCCGGTTCCGTCAGGGCGTGAACGCGGGGCCGACCAGTTGGTCGCTGGCTTTGATGACGCTTAACAACGCCATTGTCGATCATTGTTCCATCGAACTGGGCGACTGGCAGACGCTGGCGGTTCAAGGCTGGTCGCAAAATGTAACGGTTCAAAATTGCATTGTCGGCGCGGGTTTGAACAACCAGATGGGCGCGCTGATTTGGAACTCGCCCAACGTCACGGTTCACCACACGCTCTGGATTGATGACGGCGCGCGGGATCCGAAGATTGACGACCAGAACGGGCAGATCATCAACGACGTGGTTTACAATCCCTCGCTGGGCATTTACGGCGGCGGCACGGAGCAGATTGATTTTCTGGGCAACTACAACATCGCCGGCCCGAACAGCCCCGGCAACCCAGGTCTCTTTATTGATCCCAGCCGCGGCAACGGCTACGTCTATTTCACCAACAATCTGGTGGATACGGACAACAACGGCGTGCTTAACGGCAGCCAGCTGACCACCAACGGCAATTTCAATCCCATCGTTTCCGCCACGGCGTTTTGTTTTCCGCCGGTTTCCGTGACGATGGATCCGCCGACGCTGGCTTATTACAAGGTCGGCTCGCAGGCCGGCTGCTCGCTGGCGCGCGATTCGGTGGACAACCAACTCGTCAGCCATCTCCTGTCGCTCGGCACGCAAGGCCAGTATTACACGAACGAAGCGCAGTTGGGTTCCATGACGCTTCCCAATGGTTCGGGTTCGACGGATACCGACCAGGACGGCATGCCGGATGAATGGGAGCTGGCTACCGGATCCAATTATCAAGTGGCTGATAACAATGTCGTCGGCACCAACGGCTACACACTACTGGAAAATTATTTGAACTGGATGGCCGCGCCGCATTTGAAGACCTACAAAAATCTCACGGCGGCGGATTTTGATTTGTATCCGCTAACGATGGCGTTCACCAACCAGTCGCCGACTTACACGCTTTTCAATCCGACCAATGGCACGATTACGCTGGTGAGTAATCGCTGGGCGCGTTTTGCGCCGGCAACCAATTTCACCGGCCTCGGCAGTTTTGCTTTCACCGTCAAGGCAGCTGACGGCACTATCATGACGAACACCGTGGGTGTGCTGGTAACGCCACTCCTGCCGCCGACGAACCTCGTCTGGCGCGGCGACAATGTCACAAACATCTGGAACCTCTATCTGACCAATGACTGGTTCAATGGCACCGCTTTGCAGGCGTTCAACGGCAGCGACAGCGTGACTTTCGATGACAGCGGCTCGAACAGTTTGCCGGTGAACATCGCCGGCCAGATCTCGCCCGCAGCCATCACGGTCAATGCGACGAAAAATTACACATTCGTCGGTAGCGGCGCGCTCGTCGGCAATTTCACGCTGACTAAAATGGGAACCGGAACACTGACGCTCAGCACCTCCAATGGTTTCAGCGGCGGCCTGGCGATTACCAACAGCACCGTCACGCTGGGCAGTGCCTATGGCGCGGGCACCGGAACTGTCACCTTGCAGAACGGGGCCACCTTTTCCGCCAATGGCACCAGCCCCGCCAACGCGATTGCCGTTACCGCCGGAGCGACCGCCACCATCAACAACAATAACAATTCCCCAGGCTTTGGCGGCGTCATCACTTCCGGGGACGGCACGTCGGTGCTGACCATCAACAACACCAGCCTGACCGCCGGCATGGAACAGTTGGATGGTTTTACCGGCACGGTGAACATCGGTGCCAACGGCGTGCGATTCTCCGCCTCCGGCAGCAACGGCGGCACGAACACCACCTTCAATTTGATCGGCATCCTTTATACCCGCAACGCCGGTTCCACGGAAAACCTTGGTGCTCTGACCGGTTCAGGCACGTTACAGGGAGCCAGTGGCTCCTCGCCCGGCGCCGCGACCATTTTCATCGGCGCTAAAAATATTGATACCACCTTCACCGGCGTGATTGGCGAAGGTTCGGCCAGCAGTCACACCTCAATCTACAAGGTCGGCACAGGCACGCTTACGCTCAACGGCATCTGCACCAACACCGGCACCACGACCATCAGCAACGGCACCTTGCAGGTCAATGGTTCGCTTTCCACCAACACCGTCACCGTCGCCGGCGGCACCTTGGCCGGTGTCGGCGTCATCAACGGTCCGGTCTCCGTCCTTGCGGGCGGCACGATTTCGCCCGGCACCAACAACGCGACGGCCGGCACGTTGAGCGTGAGCAACAATCTCACACTGGCGGCAGGTTCCGTTTCCAGTTTCGGTCTTGGCACCAACAGCGACCGTATCGTGGTGAAAGGCAACCTTGCCCTCGGCGGCACGTTGAATGTGACCAACTTCGGCGGACTCGCCGCCGGGACCAATACCTTGTTCACCTACACTGGCACGCTTTCCGGCAGCTTGGCGTTCGGCGCGATGCCTGCGGGTTTCAAGTTTGTCCTCGCAACGAATGTAATCGGGCAGGTGAATTTAATTGCAGCCAAGCCGGTCATCACCACGTCGCGGAGGGTTTTGACCAATTTGATTTTCACCGGCACCGGTGGTCTGGCGACGAGCAATTATTATGTGCTCGCCTCCACGAATGTTGCCTTCGCCTTTTCAAACTGGACGCGGCTGGCAACCAACCAGTTTGATGCTTTTGGAAACTTCCAGATTACCAATTTACTTTCTCCCGACGCTCCCAACAAATATTTCGAGATTCAAGTTCCATGATTGGCGCAGATATTTTTAGGACGATTCGCATCGGTGGACTCATTTCGCTGCGCCAACGGTGCGCGACGAGGTTTGCGCAGCGTTGGTGAGGAAGTTTTCAGTCATTCCGGCGCACCGCAGCCGGCGGAAGTTGGCTGGCTTTGGGGCAAAATTAAGTTGGTTGTCGGGTTTTGGTCGGTGACGGCGCTTTGAAAAGATAAGCACTCAACCCAATCAAGCCTGATGAAAGCCTTAAAGCTATTTTTTTTCGGAAACTCAACCTTCGGGGTCCTCATTATTTCATCCTGGATGTCAGTGTTTTGTGTGAGCGAAGCGGCGAACATTGCGGATAATTACACGGGGGCCGCCGCTGCTACCCTTTTGAATACGACCTACTGGAGTTTGAGCGCTTATCCCTTGGTGGGCAATGACGCTGTGTTCACGACTTCGTCTGGAACCGGCATTCATGCGCTCTCGGCAGCCGCGCTCACTGTGGGTTCGTTTGATGTGACGGCAGCGAGCGGATCTTTCACCATCAACAACCAAACGACCACTTCTACTAGCAGCACGTTAACTCTCGGTGGTTCGGGCGACAATGGCAACGGCGTTTCCGGCACGGCCGCCGACCTGCTTTACGTTGCGTCCGGCGCAACTTTCAATATCAATGGCCCCAACGGCAGCACGGGTTCCGGCGTCTTGAATGTTGCGCTGGGACAGAGCGGCAACTTTAACGCCGCTGGCACCATGAGCATCAGCGCGGCCATCAGCGGTTCAACTTTTGGCATTACCAAGACAGGCAGCGGCTCGCTCACGCTTTCCGGGGCGAACACTTTCAGCGGCGCGAGCACCTTGAGCGCCGGCACGCTGCAATTGCAGAACAGCACCGCGCTGCCCAGCGTGGGACTCACGATGGCCAGCGGGACGACGTTGCAATTGCGCGCCAACAGCGGCGCGACATTTTCACCTTCCAGCTTTGGTTTCCCCTCCGCTTCCGGCGGCGTCACCTATAATTTTGACGTGAATAACATCTCCGCCGGCACGGGCAATACATTGATTCTGGCCAATGTGGCCACGCAGTTTGGTCCAGCGGGCACTTCGGACACTTTCAATCTTACTGGCGGCAACAATTATACGCTGCAAATTGGCAGCGGCGCTGCCGGCACAGGCGGGTTGAACATTTGGAACAATACCACCATCAACTCCAGCACCGCCGGTGTCACCTGGAGCTTTCCGGGAGGAATCAACGTAAATTACGCAGCAAACTACAGTCTTACGCTTGGCGGTGCGGGCAATCTCACTTTGGGGGCTTTGACCCGCAATAGCACCTACAATCTCACCCCCACCTTCGGCGGTTCCGGCACCATCACGCTGAATGGCGCCAATAATTTCGGGGCGGCCACCGCCACCGTTTCCTCCACGGGCACGCTAGCTTTGAATAACGCAAACGCTTTGTCCGGAGTCTCGACCCTGATCATCAGTGGCGCGGCCACACTGGACAATATTCTCGGTAGCACCATCATTTTGTCCGGCAATCCTGTTCAAAACTGGAATAGCGACTTTACCTTCGGTTCAGCCAACACTACTGGCGGTTTGAACCTCGGCACTGGCACGGTGACGCTCGGAGCCACCCGCACCGTCACGCTGGCCAGCAGCACTTACGGCTTGACCGTTGGTGGCATTATCAGTGGCAGCGGATTTGGGCTAACCAAAGCTGGAGCGGGGACGCTTACGCTTGCGGGTGCCAATACTTATTCCGGCGCGACCACGATTAATAACGGAAAACTGGTGGGGGTTGCGGGCGGTTCCAGCGCCAGCAGCGCGGTGACGGTCAACAATACCGTCGGCTGTGTGCTAGGCGTTCTGGTCACGGACAACACCAAACAGTGGACTTGCAGTTCGCTTACCAGCGCCGGAACCAGCGCCGGTTTGGAATTTGCGTTTGCGGTTGCACCCAGCGCCACGCTGGCGCCTTTGAACATTACGGGTAATCTTACTTTTACCGGCACGCCGGGCATTACGCTGGACGCGGCCAATCTGGTTGCCGGCACCTATCCATTGATTGTGGTTGGCGGCACCGCGCCCATCGGCGTGCCCGTCGTCACAATCGCCAATGGCGGTCGCGGGTTGACGGCCACGGCAGCCTGGGGTGGCACGGGTAACAAAACCTTGTCCGTAACCGTTTCAGGCAGTTCCACCGAACCGCTTACATGGAACAGTTCCGGCACAGGCACTTGGGATGTCAACAACAGCGGCAACACAATCTGGAAAGACAATGCCAGTGCTTCAACCTATTACCGGGAATCCGTGCTGGGCGACAAAATTCAATTCACCGATACAGGCATTTCTGCTAACACCACGGTGACGTTGAACAGCGGCGTCAACCCGGCGGGTGTGACGGTCAACAACTCGACATATAATTACACCATCTCCGGCAGCGGCTCGATTGCCGGCAACGCAAGCCTGACCAAGAGCGGCACGGCGGCTTTGACGCTTGCAACCACAAACACCTTCAGCGGCGGCACAACCATCAGCGCCGGCACGCTGAAAATCGGCGTGCCCAACGCGCTCCCGGGAAATACGTTTGCCGGCGATGTGAGCGTCAACGGCACTTTGGATCTCAATGCATTTAGTGACAGCATCAACGGCTTCAACGGATCGGGAACGGTGGACACAGTGGCGGGCGGCACGCCCGCTTTGACGCTCGGTGCCAACGGCGACAGTGGTTCGTTCAGCGGCATAATAAAAAACACCGCCGGCACTTTGAGTTTAACCAAGGCCGGTAGCGGCACCCAAACCTTGGGCGGAGCCAACACCTATGGTGGCGCAACCACAGTCAATGCCGGCACTTTGCAAATGGGTGTCGCCAACGCCTTGCCCACGGCCACGGCGCTTACCTTGAACGGCACCGCAACTCTCGACCTCAACAGCTACAACACCAGCGTGGCCAACATCCCGACCAGCGTGAGCACCGCCACCATCACGGACAATAGCGGTTCTGCGGGCACCACCACCTTCACCCTCAATAACCAGTCCAGCACCGACAATGCGTTAGTCAAAGATGGCACCACCCGCTTGGTCGCCGTGAATGTGGCTAATGCCAACGCGGCCAGCCCGCCGTTTGCCCTCACATCTCAAAATACTTTTTCCGGGGGACTGACGCTGATGAACAATGCGAGTGGCACGCGTTTTAATGTGACCAGCGCGGTGACCACCACCGGTTCTGCCGGTAGTATTTCCAGCAGTCCGTTCGGTCGCGGCACCATCACCATCGGTCAGGCGGCAACCGACAAGGCGCAACTTTTTCTGAGCCTAGTCGCCAATAACACGATTGCCAATGCAATTACGGTCAATACAGCGGTGGGCACGGACATTCCTGGCGGCTTTAGAATTGATACCACGGGGAATACGCTGAGTGGTGCCATCAATGTAAATCTTGCTGATGCCAAATTTGTCGCTGCGGGCGGCAACGGCAGCGTCACATTGAGCAATGTCGTTTCCGGTTCGTTTGGTGTTAATATTGCGCCACAAAGTGGCAAGACGATGGGAGTGACGTTGAGCAATCCGAACACCACGCCCAACAGTTATGCCGGCGCCACCACCATCGGCGTTTCGGGCACGTTGACCTTGGGCAACAGCGACCAGATTCCCAATGGCACAGGCAAAGGTGACGTTTCATTGTCCGGCACCTTGAACCTGAACGGATTTAACGAGACCATCAACGGCTTGACCGGGGCAGGAACGGTGGATGGCGTGAGCGGATCGCCGGTGTTCACGATTGGCGACAATAATGCCAACGGCAACACGTTCAGCGGTGTGATCAAAAATACTGCCGGCAATTTGAATCTGGTCAAGCTCGGCAGCGGCACACAGACATTGAGTGGCGCAAACACTTTCAGTGGCGGGCTGACCGTGAACAACGGCACCATTAGTTTTGCCAGCGACGGCAACACCACCGGCACCGGCTATCCGCTCGGTGTCTATCCGGCTTCCGCAAATGCGACCGCCGTGACTTTGAATGGCGGCGGTCTGTTGGACACAACCTCTGCGACGATTTCGGCAAATCGCGGCATCACCTTGGGAGCTAGTGGCGGCACACTTGATGCTTCGACAAATCAGACCCTGACCGTGAACAGTGTAGTCACTGGCACTGGCGGTTTGACCAAGGGGGCGAACACCGGCACCGTGATTTTGGCACCGTCCTCCGGAAATAATAATTATGGCGGACTAACCACAATTAGCGGCGGCAAGCTCGTGGTGCAATCTTCACAATCGGGCACGGGCAATATCACCGTCGCTGACGGCGCGGATTTGACGGTGAACGTTTCCGGCACAAGCCAGTTACCGCCTAACGCGCTTTCGCTCGGCACGACGACTGGAGCAACCCTCGAATTCAACGGCATCAGCAGCACCACGATTGCGCCGGTTAATGCGGTCACGATCAGTTCCGGCGGCACGCTGACGGTCAAAGTCAACAGCGGCACCTTCTCCGCTGGCCAGACTTATCCGCTTATCGCTTGGACCACAGGCAGCGCACCCACGGCCAATTTGAGTTCCATGCTGGCGTTAGGGATCTCGGCGCATTTGGTTTCATCGAGCACCAGCCTTAGTTTGGTGATTGATTCGATTTCCGACATCTGGACTGGCGGAACGAGTGGGAACTGGGACACGACAGCCACCGGTAATTGGACCGGCCACGCCACCATTTACGCCGATGGCGACGCTGTGTTATTTGATGACACGGCTACTGGCACGACCAGTGTTACGGTCAACCAAGTTGTCCAGCCTAGTGGCATCGTGGTCAATAACAGCTCGAAGAATTACACCATTACCTCAGCTGCTAATAAACTTATCGGCGGCACCACTAGCCTGACAAAAACCGGTAGCGGCACGCTCACGCTTACCGGCGGTGCCAACACCAACACTGGGGCAATTGCCATCAACGGCGGCACGGTCAGCGTCTCGACGCTGGCCAACGGCGGCAGCGCCAGCGACCTTGGGGCTTCCGCAAACAGCGCCGGCAATCTGACCATCAATGGGGCCACGTTGCAATACACCGGTGCGGCGACAAGTAGTGACCGCCTGTTCGCCATTGGCACATCCAGCGCCACGCTTGACGCTTCCGGCAGTGGCGCGTTGAATTTCATCAACACCGGATCCGCCGGTTTAAATGGCAGCGGGGCGCGCATCCTGACGTTGACCGGCACCAATGCGGCGGCGAACACGCTTGCGGCCAGCATCGGCGATAATGGCGGCGCAACCAGCTTGACCAAATCCGGTGCCGGCGCCTGGACGCTCTCCGGCGCGAACACTTACAGCGGAGTCACGACTCTCTCCGCCGGCACGCTGGCTTTGAGCGGCAGCGGCACTTTGGGCAACGGCACTTCGGCGCTGACCATCAGTGGCGGCACGCTGAATTTAGGCACATTGAGTTTGTCGGTTGGAGCGGTGAGTCTCACCGGCGCGGCTACCCTTACCAACGGCACATTGACCGGCACCGGCTATTCCGACACCCACGCTTCCGGCACGGCGACGATTAGCGCCGGCCTGGCCGGCAGCACCGGCTTGACGGTGACCGGCGGCGGCACGCTGTTACTTTCTGGAAACAATACTTTTACCGGGCCGTTGGTTGTCAGCAGCGGCACCGTCAACTTGCTGAATAATCAAAGCGGCATAACCGGCGGCTTTCTCGTCAGCACCAACAACACTTATGGTTGCGCTCTGAACATCGGCAACGCTGCGCAGACAGCTCCCACCACGGCACTGATTGCCTCGGGCGCGATGGTTCAAGTTGGCAATGCCATTCCGGGCGGCACCGGCTACAGCACAATCAATGTCTATGGTGCGAGCGGCGTTGCCACCATCGTTACCAATAACGGCACATTGTGGTGCGGGCGTGATTCCGGGTTCACCCTCAACGCCTCGGCCAACTGGGTTCAAGCTGGCGACATGACCATCGAGCAACAAGGCGGTTATGCGGCCAACTTTACCGTTTCGGCCGGCAGCACGTTTATTTATACCGGTGTGAATCCCATCAATGCCACGGTTGGCGGCAGTGCCAACGACAGCCTGAGCATTTCTGGAACGTTCACGACCGGTCAGGGAATAAATTTCAACAACCTCGGCACCGCCTATCCCGTCATCGCGCTCAACGCGGGCGGCACGCTGGCGCTTGCCGCCAACATCCCGCTGCTGGTTACCAACACCGGCACCGGCACGGTTGGTCAATTGTTGCTCGGCACAGGTGGTGGTGTATTTAACATGGCTGGCTTCAGCACTGCCCTTGGTTTAGGAATCGCAAATGTTTCCGGCCAGACCGGTTCGCTAACGAAGAACGGTCTGGGCACACTCACGTTGGCCGGCACGAATACTTACACCGGCCCCACCACGAACAACGCCGATACCCTTGCGCTCGTCGGTAATGCTTCGCTGGCTTCGTCCAGCCTCGTCATCAACGCCGGTGCCGTGACGTTGAGCGGGGCCAGTTCCCTGACGGCTTCGGCCATCAAGGTTGCCGCCGGCGCGGTCTTTGATGTCTCCGGTTTGGCTTCGGCCTTCACGCTTGGTTCAAGCCAAACTCTGAGTGACACCAGCCCGACGGCGGTTCTAGCTGGCAATCTCGGTAGCGGCTCTGGCACGTTCGCGCTGAAATTTGTCGCGGGCACACCGGCGTTCATCATTACCAATGGCACGCTGACACTGTCAGCTTCAACGGTAGTGACGATTACCAATACCGGCGCGGCGCTGGCGCCTGGCAGTTACAAAATTATTGCCAAGGCCACCACCGGCAACGCCGGAGCCGTTGCGGGCAGCCTGCCAACTTCCGTGATTCTCACCGGTGGCCAACCGGCAGCGGGCACGCCGACGCTCTCGTTTGTGAACGGCGAACTGTATTTGAATGTCGGCGGCAGCCCGGTCTGGAATTACACCGGCTCCACCTTCACTTACGACGGCACGGCTAAGACGCCGGGCATCAGCCTGAGCGGATCCACCGGCGCAACCACCACGAACTTTCTCGGTGTCGGGCTCACCAGCTACGGTCCCAGCACCTTCGCTCCAACTAATGCGGGCACTTATCTCGTGACCAACACCGTGGCGACCGATACCAATTACAACGCCGCCGTGGGCGGGCTGGCGTTCACGATCAATCCTGCAACGCCGGTCATACTGCTCACGTCCAGCGCCAATCCCGCCGGGTATCTGGATGCGCTCACTTTTGTGGCGACCAACTTCCCCGCCAACGCCACGAACAACGTGGTCTTCTCAGCCAATGGCGTCGCTTTCAGCACGA
Organism: uncultured Verrucomicrobia subdivision 3 bacterium; assembly: GCA_903889895.1. Lineage (GTDB taxonomy): Bacteria > Verrucomicrobiota > Verrucomicrobiia > Limisphaerales > UBA11358 > UBA11358. Next base: position 24,021 of record CAISYZ010000217.1, read on the forward strand.
ACATTTTGGCAGCGGGCGGCGTGACGAGCCCGAGCTTCGCGAATTTGCCCCGTGGAACCACGAACAGCATCACTGCATTTTACACGGGGGATAACAATTATTACCCAGTGATGACCAATCTCATACAAGTGGTGACCAATCATCCGCCGGTGATTATCAACAATACCTATGCGCGCGGGTCTGTTGCCGGCTGGCGCATTGCAGTCAGCGACCTCCTGACCAACGCCAATGATATTGATGGCGACACGTTGACACTGATTTCGGTCGCGGGAAGCACCAATGGCATCGGTCTCGTGGTCAGCGGGAACGTCGTCCAGTATTTCAACACCAATCTCGTCAATGACCAGTTCACCTACTATGTCACCGACGGCTACGGCGCCACCAATAGCGGCGTCATTAACTTGACGGCGAGCAGTGGTTCGTTATTTGGCCAGGGCAACCCGACGGTGGACACCAGCGGCGGGACCCCGACCCTGACCTTTGCAGGCATTCCCAATTACAGCTACAGCATTCTCCGTTCGACGAATGTAAATTTCATCCCCTATGACCTGATCTGGACCACCAACGCGCCGGGTAACGGGCTGTTCAAATTCACGGACAACACGGCGCCGCCATCGGCCGCATTTTACCAGTTGCAATTTAACCCATAGGCTTGAGAGCTTCGTGGCGGGCTGGGTTCCCGGCATAAAGGCCGGACGAGTTATTCCGGTTTGGGGTGGGTTGGCGGCGCTTTTGGGCTGGCGCCGCCACCTCAATTATTATCATTAATTACGTTAAACAAGCTGGCCAAAGACTGCGCGGCAGGAGCCGCAAGCAACCGGTGGCGCGTGGAGTTTGCACTTGACGTTGAGCGGCGGGAATTTATCATGACAATTCAAAGTGGTATTGGCTGGCTGGCCAGCATGCAACGTCGGAGACAAAGGTCTTTCCGGCTATTTTGTTCGCCAGAAACGGAGCCGGTGCCCCGCATTAGATTGATATGAACGCAGATTTTATTGCCGGATTGGAATTCTGGGAACGTGAAAAAGGCGTCAGCCGTGAAGTGCTCATGGCTGCCGTCCATGAGGCGTTGCTGCAGGCGGCCAAGAAAGCGGTCGGCCCCGCCCGTGAACTGCGCGTGGATATCAATCACAAGAACGGCGACATTAAGGCGTTTGCCAAACTCATCGTGGCCGACAAGGTCATTTCCCAGCACGACCAAATTTCCGTATTCGACGCGCGCCGTCTCAATGCCGACGCGAAGGTGGGCGATGAAATCGAAAAAGAAGTCACCCCCGCTGGCTTCGGCCGAATCGCGGCGCAATACGCCAAGCAGGCTTTGATGCAAAAGGTGCGTCAGGCGGAGAAGGCGCTGATTCTTACCGAATACAAAGACCGCGTCGGCGACATCGTCAGCGGCACCGTGCGGCGCTTTGATCGCTCCGATGTGTTGCTGGATTTGGGCAAGTTCGAAGCCGTCATGCCAAACAAGGAGCGCGTTCCGACCGAGGAATATCAGGTTGGCGAGCGCATCCGCTGCCTCGTCAAGGCCGTGCAGGAAGGTCCGCACGGACCGGAAATCATTTTGTCCCGAGCGGACACGAAATTTATTGTCAAGCTATTCCAACTGGAGGTCTCCGAGATTGGTGATGGCACCATCGAGATCAAAGGCATCGCGCGCGAACCCGGTTTTCGCACCAAGATGGCAGTCTATTCGCGCGACCCAAAAGTGGATCCGGTCGGTGCGTGCGTTGGCCTGCGCGGTCAGCGCGTGAAAAACATCGTCCGCGAACTGAACAACGAAAAGGTGGACGTGATTCCGTGGTCATCCGACGTGAAGGCGTTCGTCACCAAGGCGCTGGAGCCGGCGAAAATCAAGACCATCGAAATCAACGAAGCCACCAAGCGCGTGCATGTGCTCGTCAGCGAAGACCAGCTCTCGCTCGCCATCGGCAAGCGCGGTCAGAACGCGCGCCTGACGGCTCGGTTGACCGGCTGGGAAGTGGATATCGACGCCGAGCAGATTATTACCAAAGGCTTTGACGAACAGGTGGCCGAGGCGGTCGCGCAAATCGCGCAGATTCCCGGTATCACCCGCGAGCAGGCGGATGCGCTGGTCCATGCCGGTGTTACCAAGCTGGAAGTTTTGCTTTCGGCGGAAGCCAGCGATCTCGCGGACATCCCCGGCGTCGGCGAAAACGCGGCGGCGATTTTGGAAGCAGCGCGGGCCGAGGCGGCCCGCCGCTCATTGCCCGGCGGCAATTAAGATTTTATGGCGCGGATGGGAACAGTTTTGGTTTTTGCGATTTGACCATGCAGGCGAAACGCACATTCCGGTCGGCGTCGGTGAAAAAAAATTATGCCTCGTCGGATTTACGACATTTCGAAGAAGCTTGGTCTGGACAACAAAGTGATCCTGGCCAAAGCCAAGTCGCTTAACATTACCACTGCCAAGGTTCCGTCCAGCTCCATTGACAACATCAGCGCCGACTACCTCGAAGAGGAGCTGATCAAAGACCATCCTGAAGTCGCCGCGCGCTTCGCACCCAAGCCGGTCGAGGAAAAGCCCAAGCCTGCGCCGGTCGAGGAAAAAATCCAGATCATCTCCGCGCCGCCGGAACCGCCTAAGCCGGAACCTGCGCCGGTGGTTGAGGAAAAAATCGAGCCGGCTCCAGTCGTTGCCGGCACCGTTATTGCGCCTGCGCCGACCACCGAAATTCCCAAGCCCGTTGTCCCGCCGCCCGCGCCGAAGCCGGTTATTCCCGTTGCTCCGCCCGCTCCGCCGGAGCCGCCGAAATCGCAGATTGGCCAGTTGGTTGGCCGGATTCAATTGCCGACGCGCCCCGGTTCCTCGCGTCCCGGCGAGCGCCCGCCCGAACGCGGCGGTGATCGCGGTGGTTCCAGTCCCGGTCGTCCCGGTCAGCCGCCGTCGCGCGGTGATTCCCGAGGCCAGTCCTTTCAACGCGGTCGCGATGGCCGTCCGCAATTTGGTGGACAGCCGGCCAAGCCTGCCGCGCCACAAGCGCCGAAAATTTCCCTGCCGTCCGACGCGCAGGTCATCACCATAAAGCCGCCGATCGTCGTCCGCGCGCTGGCGGATGCGATGAAGCAAAAGCCTTTCGCCATCATAGCCGAGTTGATGAAGCTCAAGGTCATGGCGACGGTCAACCAGACCATTGACGAAAAGATTGCCGCGCAGGTCGCCGCGCATTTTGGTTTTAAGTTCGAGGCGGAAAAACGCGCGAAGGGCGAAGGCGTGGTGCACGCGACGGAGAAAAAAGTCGAGCTCGATGTGGACGACAAGCCGGAAGATTTGAAGTCGCGCGCGCCGGTTGTGACCATCATGGGCCACGTTGACCACGGCAAAACGAGTTTGCTCGACGTCATCCGCAAGGCGAACGTCGTCGCGGGTGAAGCTGGCGGCATCACACAGCACATCGGTGCTTACACGATTGCCGTGCCGCATCCGGAGCGCAAAAAAGAAATCGCGCAAATCACTTTTCTCGACACGCCCGGTCACGCGGCGTTCAGCTCCATGCGTGCGCGCGGCGCGAACGTCACGGACATTGTCGTTCTCGTCGTCGCGGCGAACGACGGCGTGATGCCGCAGACACTCGAAGCGCTCGCGCATGCCAAGGCCGCGAAGGTGCCGATTCTCGTCGCCATCAACAAGTGCGACCATCCGAACGCAAACCCGCTAAGGGTCCGCCAGCAGTTGCAGGAAAAAGGGCTGGTGCCCGACGACTGGGGCGGCGACACGATTTATGTCGAGTGTTCGGCACTGACGAAACAGGGCATTGATAAATTGCTTGAGATGATTTTGCTTCAGGCCGATTTGCTCGAGTTGAAGGCCAATCCGAATCGCAATGCCAAGGGCAATGTGATTGAATCCGGCGTATCGCCCGGTGGCCCGACCGCGACGGTGCTGGTGCGCAAAGGCACGCTGCATCTCGGCGACGTGGTGATTTGCGGCGAGTTTTACGGCAAGGTCCGTGCGCTCATCAATGAGGAAGGCCAGCGATTGAAGGAAGCTGGTCCTTCCGTAGCTGTGCGCGTGCTCGGCCTGAACGGCGTGCCGGAAGCCGGCTGGGAATTCAGCTCCGTGGATGACGAGAAGGCTGCGCGGGTGCTGGCCGAGGAGCGCGAGTTTGCCGCCAAGGCCGAGGATTTGGAAAGCCGCTCGAAGGTCACGCTGGAAAATTTGTTTGCGTCGCTCGAAGCGGCCGCGAGCAAGGTGTTGCGCGTCGTCGTCAAGGCGGACACGCAGGGTTCCGTCGAGGCGATTGTCGAAGCGCTCAAGAAAATCGAGTCGGACAAGGTTTCGCTCGAAGTCCTGCACAGCGACGTCGGCACAATCACGGAAAACGACGTGGCACTCGCGTCGGCGTCGAAAGCCGTCATCCTCGGCTTCCACACGCGGCTCGACAGCACGGCTTCGGAAAAAGCGAAGCATGCAGGCGTGCAGATCAAACTTTACGCGATCATTTATGAATTGATTGACCAGGTGAAGGACTCGATGGCCGGACTGCTCGATCCTGACACCAAAGATGTCGTTGTCGGATCGGCGGAAGTGCGACAGATTTTCGAATTGTCCAAGGGCATTCCGGTCGCCGGCTGCATGGTCAGCAGCGGCCGCATCGTGCGCGGCAAGGTGCGCGTCCGCCGCAAGAAGGATATTATTTACGAAGGCGTCACGCAGTCGTTGCGCCGGTTTCAGGACGAAGTCAACGAGGTGCGCGCCGGCATGGAATGCGGCATTCGTATTGAGGGCTTCGGTGAATTCCAGATTGGCGATGCCATCGAGTGTTACGCGATTGAGAAAGTCGCGGCGAAATTGTGAAGCGGTTGAATCGTGACGGGTGGCATCGTTGAATCGGTGCTCCAGTTCACGATTCAACGATTTAACGAACCACGACCATGCCCAATATGCGACACGAGCGGGTGCGCGAGCTGTTGAAGCGCGCGATTGGCGAGGCTGTCCGCCGGGAGTTCAATGTCAACGACGTCGGCCTCATCACAGTCAACGACTTGGACGTGGCTGGCGACTTGAAGTCCGCCGTGGTCTTCATCAGCATCCTCGGCAACGCCACCCAACAGAAGCACGCGCTGCTGGTTTTGGAGCAGCACCGCATCCGTCTCCAGGCGCTCGTTGCCAAAAGCGTCATTCTCAAATACACGCCCACGCTCAAGTTTGTTGCAGACGATTCCATTGTGCGCGGCAACAAAGTTTTGCAAATCCTTGAAGAGTTGGAAAAGGAATCAGCGCCGAAACCGGATGCAAACCAGTCGTGAAAAGCTACCCGAAAGTCATTGACCGGATTCTCGAAGTCATCCGCGAAAACAAAACCTTTTGCATCGTCGGCCACATCCGGCCCGACGGTGACTGCATCGGCTCGCAGCTCGGCCTCGCGCTCGCCTTGCGCAACGAAGGAAAAAAAGTCGCGGTCTGGAACCAGGATGCCATCCCGCTGAAATATAAATTTCTCGTCGGCGACGGACTAATCGAAAAACCAAAGCGCGGCGAAAAATTCGACTGCGTCATCGCCACCGATTGCGCGAGTTACGAGCGGTTGGGCACGGTTGGCGAAAGTGTCAAGCAGCGCAAAATCCTCATCAACATTGATCATCATGCGAGCAATCCGCGTTACGGCGATGTGAACTGGGTTTCGCCGCGCGAGCCGTCCACGGGTGAATTGATTTATCGTTTGATGAAAGTGGCACGCTGGCCGATCACCAAACCGATCGCCGATTTGCTCTTCACCGCCATCTCGACGGACACCGGCTCATTTCAATACCCGAACACGCGACCCGGCACATTTCACGCCGGCGCGGAGTTGGTCACGCGCGGCGCGAACCTCGCAAAAATTTGCGATGAAGTTTATCAATCGTATCCGCTGTCACGCGCGAAGCTGCTCCAGCACGTTTATAGCAAATTCCGTCTGACCGACAGCGACCGCATCGCGTGGCTCTGGCTGAAGAAAAAAGATTTCACCCGCACCGGCGCGGAGAGCGACGACACCGAAGGTTTGATTGACCATCTGCGCGCCATTGAGCCAGTCGTCGTCGCCTGCGTGTTCGAGGAAGTGGAACCTGAGCTGACACGCATCAGCCTGCGCTCGAAAAATGCGCAGGTGAACGTCAGCGAAATTTGCGGGCAATTCGGCGGTGGTGGTCATCCGGCGGCGGCGGGTGCGCGGATTTCCGGAAAGCCGCTTTCCGTGCAGCGCAAAGTCATCGCCGCCATCAAGCGCGCGCTGAAGGCCGCAAAGTAATTTTCCAATTTCATGCAAGATTTTTCCGCACTCGACGGCGCGATTCTCGTTGATAAACCGGCCGGACCGACCTCGCACGATGTCGTGGATGCCATCCGTCGCAAGTTCGGCATCAAGAAGGTCGGACATTGTGGCACGCTCGATCCGAACGCCACCGGCTTGCTCATCATCGTCCTCGGGCGCGGCACAAAATTATCTGAGCGGCTCATGGGCGACGACAAGGTTTACGAGGGCACGATCAAGTTTGGCGAAGCGACCGACAGCTATGATTGCGACGGTGAAATCACCGGTTCGCTGCCGGTGATGCCGATGACGCTCGACCAGTTAAACGAGGAAGCGGCCAAATTCATTGGCGATTTGATGCAGGTGCCACCGATGGTTTCCGCGATCAAAAAGAACGGCGTGCCGCTTTACAAACTCGCGCGCAAAGGCATCGAGGTGGAACGCGAGCCGCGACTGATCCATATTTATAACTACCGTTTTACAGAATACGCCGAGCCGTTCGGAAAGTTTCGCGTGGCCTGCACAAAGGGCACTTACGTCCGCAGCCTCGCGCACGATCTCGGCCAAAAACTAGGCTGCGGCGCGCACCTGACGACTTTGCGGCGGAGCGCGTCGGGAAAATTTGATGTGGCGGACGCCTTGCCGCTGGATACGATTTTGAAGCTGACGACGGCGGAGTTGGAAAAACGGGTGATGCCGTTTTTAAAGCTCGCCGCCAATGCGTGACACATGAAAATCATCCGTGCCGCAAACGAACTGGGCAACGGCAGCCGCAAGGTTTGCCTGGCTATTGGCGTGTTTGACGGTGTGCATCTTGGTCATCAGCAGATTATCCGGCAGACCGTCGCCGATGCGCGGCAGCATGACTCGGTGGCGTTGGTGGTCACCTTCGACCAGCATCCCAATGCCATCGTCGCGCCGGAGAAGACGCCGCCCCAAATTTTTTCGCGCTCGCAAAAGTTGCGCGGCATCGCAGTGCTTGGCGCGGACGCGCTGCTGGAAATTCCCTTCGACAAACCTTTCAGCGAAAAAGCCGGGGAGATTTTCATCCGCGAACTGGCTCGCGATTTGGGGATAATCCACAGTGTTTGTGTCGGCGCGGATTTTGTTTTTGGCCACCGGCGAAGCGGCAATGTTGAGTTACTAAAAAAACTTGGCGCGGAATTAGGTTTTCAAGTCCATGGTCTCGCGGCGGTGGCGCTCGATGGCCAGGTGGTCAGCAGCACGCGGATTCGCGAAATGATTCGCACGGGAAATTTCGATGCGGCGAACCAGATGCTGGGCCGGCCCTATGCGATCTGTGGACGCGTGGTGGAAGGCGACCGGCTGGGCCGGCAGCTTGGCTTTCCGACGGCGAATTTGGATTCGACAAACCTGGTGCTGCCGCCAAACGGCGTTTATGCCGGCGGCACAAACATCAACGGCCACGCTTACCGTGTCGCGCTGAATATCGGCACGCGGCCCACGGTGGCGTTCGGCCCGCAATTGCGCGTTGAGGCGCACCTGCTGGATTTTAGCGGCGACCTTTACGGTGCAGAATTGGAAGTCGAAATCGGCGCAAAACTTCGGGATGAACGGCGTTTTGGCTCGCCGGCGGAACTGCGGGAGCAAATCGGCCGTGACGTGGTGGCGGTGCGGGCGGCGGTCTGATTGATTTTAAGGCGGTTTGGCTTCCAGCCCGGCACTGCCAGTCTAGACTGAGCCTGAAATCCAAGATTTTCCTTGTAATTTCTACTAAAAAGGCTAGTATTGACGCGCGTCAGTCTTCTGGTGTTCGCAGTTCCAGCTTCACGGCCATGAACGCGGGTTTCTCGTCAGAAGCCGTATTTATACGGTCAACCGTGAGTTTTTCTGAACCGGCGCGGTATTTTGTAGTCATATAATTTATGTCGAAACGCAAAGCAACGGCGCCCAAATCCGCGCTGCGCACCCCGCGCGCTAGTTCTCCGAAAGCGCCCAAAGTCAATACTCCGCCCGCCCGGCGGCGGTTTGTCATTTCCAGCAAGGCCGCCAAACCGGAAAACGCTAAGTCTGCCTCAGCCGCTGCAGCGGTCGCGCCCAAGGCGTCTGCGGCCAAGGCGCCGGTTAACAGCCTGTCTCCCGCGCCCTTGACGGGCAGTGCGATGACCTCGGTGGATTTGACCGAGACAATCAAGACGTTGCTGCACCTGTCGCAGGAACACGGCTACATCACTTACGACGACATCAACGATATTCTGCCGGACAATTTAAGTCCGGAGGATCTCGACGCCTTGCTGACGAAACTCCGCAGTCTCGATGTGGAAATTGTCATGGATCAGGCCGAGGCTGAGCGCGCCGAACGCAGCAAAGGCCCCGAACAGGCGCAGACAGAGGAGGCCGACGACGACGCACGCCTGGAAATTCTCGACGACCCGGTTCGGATGTATATGAACCAGATGGGCAAGGTGCCCTTGCTGACGCGCGAACAGGAAGTCGAAATCTGCAAAAAAATCGAGGATGCGGAAGTGGAAATGAAGCGCATCGTTTACAACCTCGGCTTCACGGCCAAGGAGCATATCGCCATTGCGGAAAAGATTTTGTCCGACCCGCCGAAAGAGCGTTTTGACCGCGTCATTGTTGACAAAAAAATCGCCAACCGCGAAGGCCATTTGAAGGATTTGCGCAAGCTCATCAAAAAGGTTCACGCGATGGACGCGAATGTCGACGCGAAATATCTTGCCTGGCAGAAGGCGCAGCAAAAGGGCCGCAAAGAAAAACTCGAAAAAGAGTTGAAGAAATTAGGCGTCAAGCTGCAGGAAACTTTTGCGAAGTTCTATTACAAGCAGAAGGTCGTTGAAGAAATGATTGTCGTGGCTGGCAACATTTACGAAAAGTTTCAGGCGAGCGTGCGCCATCTGGCGGAGCTGGAAAGCCATCGCAACTCATCCGAAAAACGCGCGGCCGTCGAAGCAGAGCAACAGAAGATTGCCACGCTGGAACAGTTTGTGCGGATGCCGCGCGAAGAGTTTTACAAGGCGTTCAAAGATTTGAAGGCCGCCGCTGACCGTGGCCTCAAGGCCAAGACGCACATGGCCGAGGCCAATTTGCGCCTTGTCGTCTCCGTTGCCAAAAAATACACCAATCGCGGCCAGTCGTTCCTGGATTTGATCCAGGAAGGCAACATCGGCTTGATGAAAGGCGTCGAAAAATTCGAGTATCGCCGCGGCTACAAGTTTTCCACCTACGCCATCTGGTGGATTCGCCAGGCGATCACGCGCTCCATCGCGGATCAGGCGCGCACGATCCGTATTCCGGTCCACATGATCGAAATTATGAACAAGCTCTGGCGCGCGCAGAAGCAGCTCACGCAGGAGCTGGGCCGGGAACCCACGCCGGAAGAATTGGCCGATGAAATGCACATGCCGGTGGCGCGCATCCACGCGCTGCTCAAGATGGCGCAGCAGCCGGTGTCGCTCCACGCGCCCGTCGGCGACGACGGCGACGTGAGCGTCGGCGATTTCATCGAAGACAAATCGGCGGAAAACCCGTCCGATGTGACGAGCTACAGTTTGCTCCGCGAAAAATTGAGCGACGTGTTGACGACGCTGACCGAGCGCGAACGGAAAATTCTGGAAATGCGTTTTGGTCTGGCCGACGGCTACGAGCGCACACTCGAAGAAATCGGCAAGATGTATAACGTGACGCGCGAGCGCATCCGTCAGATCGAGGCCAAGGCGCTGCGCAAGCTGCGACACCCGACACGCGTGCGGCATCTGCAAGGCTTCCTTGAAGGCGCCGAAGTGGCGGCCTAAAAAGCTAAAATTCAAAAACGGCCTGCGACAAAAATCGCGGGCCGTTTTTATTTTTGGTCAAACCTGTATCGGCAGAATCAGCATCGCGCGGCCGTTTTGATAGAGCCGGCGTTGCAGTTCAAAGACGGTGTGATTGTGCAGCCAGCGCGTGACCAGGCTTTCATCCTTAAACACGAGCTGTCCGGCGAAGAACTGCGCCTGCGGAAATTTCTCGGCGATGACCACGCACAGCTTTGCCGCTTCTTCGACGATGTCGGTGCCGAGCGCGTAGTGAGCCTCGGTATAAAAGCCGCGCTTGCTCATGTAGGTGACGTAGCGGTTCACTTCCCGTTGCGAATGTTCGCGCAAATTTTCCACCTCGTCCGCGCCCTTGAAATTGCCGGCGTCCAGCACACCGACCTGCACGAAGACGAAGTTGGTATAAACCTTCGGAAACATCCGCACGACGGCGAGCAACGTGTGCAGGCCGAGGCCGTTGAAGCCATTGACCAGCAGCACGGCGGTGCGCGCGTTCACGTCGCATGGCGGCGGCGTTTTTTCCACGACAATGGCGTCATCGGCGAGCGCGGCTGCGACGAGCTCGTTCAGCCGGTGCAGTTTTTTTTGCGTCTGGCGATAATGGCTTTTTACCCAGAACGCCAGGCCCACGATGGCGCCGGTGACGAGCAGTGTGACCCAGCCACCCTCGTCAAATTTTACCACGCACAGCAGCACGAGGATGCCGCCGGTGAGCAGCAGGCCGATGCCGTTGATAAAAATTTTCTTCCGCCAAGTCGCGTCGGTGGCGCGCACCTGCCACCAATGCCGCACCATGCCGAGTTGTGAGAGGCTGAACGTGATGAAGACGTTGATGCTGTAAAGCACGACCATCACGTTGACCGCCGCCGAGGTGGACAGCACGATGAGCAGCGCCGCGAGACCCATGAGCACCACGCCGTTTTGCGTGACCAGCCGGTCGGACAGCGTGGCGAAGCGCGTCGGCATCCAGCGATCCACGGCCATGTTGGCCAGCACGCGCGGACCACCGACGAAACCCGTTTGTGCCGCGATGACCAGCAGTGCCGCCGAGGAACCCATCGCCGCGATGACGAAGGTTTTGGAAAGATGGGCCGGCCACGCCATGGTGAGTTTTTCAAAGAGAACGGCGTTGAGCGTTTTGCCCTCCACTGGTGCAACTTGATAAAGCAGATACGCCAGCAACAATCCGCCGACGACGAACGACAGCGACACCGCCATGTAAACCATCGTGCGTTTGCCGGTCTGCACACGCGGTTCGCGCAGGGTGTTGACGGCATTGCTCACGGCTTCGATGCCCGTGTAGGTGCCGGCGCCGAGACCATAGGCACGCAGCATGACGGCCAGCATGCCGATGAAACCTACCTCAGCGTCACCGGCGTGAATGTCCGTCGTCACTCCCTGCACGATTTGCGGCAGATCGCCAAAATGCGCCGCCACTGCCCAGATGATTCCGAAAGTGTAAGTGCCGACGAATACGAAAAACACTGGCACCCACAAAATAACGGACTCTTTCACGCCGCGCAGATTCAAGATGGTGAGAAACACCACCGCGCCGGCGGAAAAACCCACCTTATATTTCAGATAGTGCTCCGGCAACATGCTGAATACCGCATCCGCGCCGCTGGCCACGCTCAATGCGATGGTCAGCACATAATCGCCCAGCAACGCTGCGCCGGACACCACGCCGGCGGTGGGCGAAAGCAGCTTGCTGGCGACGAGATAGCCGCCGCCGCCGGTCGGGAACAGTTCGATGATCTGCGAATAGCTCGCGCAAATCACCACGATGGTCACGATGGACGCCAGCGCGACAAACAAGCTCAGGTGCGTGTGGCTGCCCAGGGCCTTGAAGGCTTCTTCCGGACCGTAGCAAGAAGACGAGAGACCGTCCGCCCCGAGCCCGACCCAAGCCAACAGCGCGATGAGCGACATGTTGTGGAAAATCTTTTTGTCTGAAAGATTATGCGCCCGGCCAATAACCAGATTTTTTATGGAGCTAAACAAATTCATGAACAGCGATGGTCGAAATTTAACCAAAGAATCCGGTTCAACTCACGCCTTAAAACCGGCGGACGGATTTTTCTGAATCACTTCGGACAGTCGCGCGGCGAGTAGCTGTGGTTCATCGGTGCCGAGCGCGAATTTCTTGCCGCTGCGCAGCGTCACCAAGACGGCATCGAATCCGGAGACGTTGTAAAGCCAGCCGGTGCGCGGTCCCCAGTGGATGCCCCAGCTCAGCCCGGTGCGGACCGGTTGGGCGGAAACGATTTCCGCGAGCAGGACACTATTGCGAATCAATCCTGGTCCAAATTTCCAACCCAGTGTGCGGTCGGTGATTTCAATGTTCAGCGAATGGAACAGCCAGGCAATGGTCACCAAAAAAACGGTCGTAATCCAAAATGGCTTGAGCACCAGCATCGCCAAAAGGGCGACGACCAATGCCATGCTGAGGGTCGCGACGACAATGAGCGTGCCGCGTTGCGTATGTTGATAGCTGCCGGTGAATGTATTTGATGTCATAACCAATTTCGTTTGCGGCTGTTTGAGCCGTTTTGTCTTCGGCACAATTCAGCGCGCGTTTTAATCGGGGTGACCGTGGGTTCCCGCACACGCGGGAGCTAGAGGATCGCCCTTCCAATTGCCTGCGAGATTAGCTGACGGGCTTGGCCTTGAAAGTGGCCTTGAAATCAGTTGCCTGACTTCGTTCGCCCCGTCCTCAATCGCTTGAGGAATTTGGGTCTCCCGCATCCGGCTTCAGGAAGGAAACCGGATTTAGGCTGCAACTAGCATAATAAACCAAACTTCGACCAGAATGTCAATTTGGCCACACACCAGCAAAAAACCGTTGCCAAACGGCCGGCGCGCGCGTCTCATTTGGCACCGGATGAATCGGAAATCAATTTTTTGCGCCGGTCTGCTGCTGGCGGCGACGCAACTGTTCGCGGCGGCGGAAACCAATTTCGCCGCCAAAATTTCCGCGCCGCCGCCCGCCCGCGAATTCCGCGCCGCGTGGATTGCCACCGTGGCGAACATTGACTGGCCGTCCAAGCCCGGTCTTTCCGTTGCCGACCAGAAACAGGAATTGCTTTCGCTCCTCGACCGCGCGCAGCAGTTGCACTTGAACGCCGTTTTTTTTCAGGTGCGCTCGGTGTGCGACGCCGTTTACGCCTCGCCGTTCGAACCGTGGTCGGAATATCTCACCGGCGTGCAGGGCCGGATGCCGTCGCCGTTTTACGATCCGCTCGCGCTCGCCGTGGCCGAGGCGCACAAGCGCGGGCTGCAACTGCACGCGTGGTTCAACCCCTTTCGTGCCGCGCATCCCGAGGCCAAGTCGCCGCCCGCGCTGAACCACGTCACACGCACACATCCGGAAATCATCCGCCACTACGGCAGCCAGACGATCGCCGATCCCGGTGAACCGGAAGCCCAGACCCGCGCCATCGCCGCCATGCTCGATGTGGTGAAACGCTACGATGTGGATGGCGTGGTGATTGACGATTATTTTTATCCGTATCCGCAAAAAGACTGGGCGAAACGTGAATTGCCGTTTCCCGACGACGCGAGCTGGAAAAAGTTTGGTGCGCAAACCGGCTTGAGCCGCGACGACTGGCGGCGCGCGAACATCAACCAGTTCGTCCAGAAAGTTTCCTCGGCCATTCACGCCGCGAAACCGTGGGTGCAGTTTGGCATCAGCCCGTTCGGCATCTGGCGGCCTGGCGTGCCGGCGGGCATTGACGCCCACGCGCTCGATTCCTACGCCAAGCTCTACGCCGACGCGCCGCTATGGCTGCGCAATGGCTGGGTGGATTATCTCGCGCCGCAGCTTTACTGGCCCATCGCCCCGCGCGAACACAGCTTCATTACCTTATTCCAATGGTGGCGGCAGCAAAACCCCAAGGGCCGCCACGTCTTCGCCGCGCTGAATGATGCCGCCGTCGGCACAAAATTTTCTGACGACGAAATCAGCCGGCAAATCGACGCCATCCGCACCCAGACCAGCAACGGCGGCGGCATCCATTACCACCTCCGCAATCTTCTGGAAAATACCAGCCTCGCCCGCACCGTCGCCGCCAAATACGCCCAGCCCGCGCTGCCGCCGGCGGTGCCGTGGCTCGCCACCGCGCCGCCAACGAAACCCCAATTGAACGCGACGACCCTCGCCAACAACGGGATGGCCCTTGGCTGGCAAAAAAACGACGCGGCGCGCTGGTGGTTGTTTCAAGTCTGCGTGCAGGGCAACTGGACGACGCAGATTTTGCCCGGCCAATGGATCGGATACACCTTCAGCAATGCCCGGCCCGACGCCATTTCCCTGCGCGCCGTGGACCGGCTGGGAAATCTGGGCGAGCCGGCGGTGTGGACGCCAAAGAAGTATTCCTCGGCGGACACGACCCGCGGAGCGGAGCGAATAAAGAAGTGAGAATGATGAATTCTGAATGCAGAAAATTCCGCGCGCCGGCTTGGCTTCATCCTTTGGGTGAAAGGGCGGAGTGGTTTTGGAAGGGCTGTAAGCCGAATTCTGTCTGCGCCTTGCGGCGGAGAGAATCATTTGTCTGAGCGACCGATACCCGAAACCTGTCCGCTTTCGCGGGCGCGGAGCGGGCAGCTCCTCGGTTTCCAATTTGGCCTTGCACCCGATGGGGTTTTCCGTGCCGTGTCGCTTGCGCGTCACGCGGTGCGCTTTTACCGCACCTTTTCACCCTTACCGCTGAACTTGCGCTCAACGGCGGTTTAATTTTCTGTGGCACTGTCCGTCGAAAAGTCTTCCAACTTTCCGCCTGCGTGTATCTTCTGAAATCTCAAATTTGAAATTTGAAATCGCAAAAGTTACGCAGCATCGCGCCCTATGGAGTTCGGACTTTCCTCCCCGGACTTGCGCCCGGAGCGATTCTCCACCCTTCCAAAACCAAGTATAGAATAGATGAAGCTGCTGAATTCCTCAAGTAACGAGATTATTGGTTGTGCCTTAATTTGAAAATATAAATTAGCAGATCAAGCTGTTTGCCAATGACTATTTGCAGATGCTGGAAGCTGTAAAATGTAGATTTCATGCTGTCACAATTGAACCCCGAACCCGATTAAAAATTAACGCCTGTGAAATCTTGGTGGATAAAACGGTTCTGACAATGGCTAAGTGATTGTATTCATTGATGTTTTTTACTCACACAATTTGGCTTGTGGCCTGTGAATATGTGAAGAATGTGTTATTAAGATTTAATAACTCTGATTTGCTCCACCATCCGCTTGCTTATATTTTGTGCTCGTTAAACGTGAGAACCGAGTTGAGTTAAGCGGTTAAAATTTTCCCCGCTTGGTGTCACAAGCGGGGTTTGGGGACGTAGCACGATTGGAGCGTGCATCGCTGTTCGAGCGGTCTTGCAGAGATTGCGCGGCGAAGGTTGGTGGTTCAAATCCACCCGTCCCTCACCAAATTCCTTTCTACTCTACAACTTCTTTCCAGAAAAACAATTCCAAGCGGCGCGCAAAAGTTCTTTACTCCGCCGCCGTCAAAACCATGCCGCGGGTAAAATACAAAATCCGAGCGCAACTGGGGCAGGTGATGAGTTCAGCCTCGCCCCGGCAACTGGTCACAATCTGCGCGGGCAATTTCATGTGGCAGCCGCCGCACGCGCTGTGCTCGATGCTCACCACCACGTTCTCGCCCTTGCTCTTGAACAGCCGCTCGTAGCGGTTGCGCGTGGAATCGTCCACGGCGGCTGCCAACTGCGCGCGCCCGGCGGTCAGCTCGGCAAATTCCTTCTTCAGATTTTCCTCGCGTGCATTCAACTGGCCGATGAGGTCGTCCACAAGTTTCTTGGCGGCGGCGGCTTCGGCGGCGGCGGTCACCACGTTTTTCGCGGCGACCTCGGCCTGTTCCATCAAAACAATCTCCGCATCCTCGATTTTGAAGATGACTTCCTTGGCCATCTCGATTTCGTGGGTGAGCGCCTTGTATTCCTCGTTCTTGCGCGTCAGGAGCTGCTGGTTCAGGTATTTTTCAATCTGCGCCTTCTTGGCCTCGATTTCCAGGTCGCGCTGTTTGCGCTCGGATTCGATTTGTTTCACGCGCAATTTCGCCGCGTCGAGCGCGGTCTGGGTGCTGGAGGCCTTGTTTTTCAGCCCATCGCGTTCCGGGCCGATGTGGGCCAGTTCCTGGGTGACGCGGGAGAGTTTCCGGTCGCGGTCCTGCAAAATGAGCAGCTTCTCGATGATTTCCTGCATTTGTGCCCAAGGCTAACTGCGAAAGAAATCCAAGTCAATGCGCGGACAAAGTTTTGCCACGGAGACACCGGGGACACAGGGCAAAAACAAAATTTATTTCTTCAGCCTCTGGGCGCTCGGGGTCTCGGTGGCGGTTTCAAATTCCTTTTGCAGTTTCGGCAGCGGCGGCTACCTTACGCCCATGCGTTTCATCGGCAATGTCATCGAAAAAATGCAGCGGCATCCCAAACGGGTGGTTTTCCCGGAAGGCGAGGAACCGCGCATTTTGCAGGCGGCGCGGCAATTTTACGCGCTGCGCATGGGCGTGCCGATTCTGCTCGGCGACCAGGCCAAGGTTCGCGCCGCTGCCGCTGATTTGAAGATTTCTTTGGACGGCATCCGCGTCATCAATCCGGCCGCGAGCGAGGATTTGGAAAATTTTTCCAGCCGGCTGCACCGCGTCCGCCGCGAAAAAGGTCTGCGCCCCACCGAGGCGCGCGATGCGATGTTGCAGCCGAATTTCTATGGCGCGATGATGCTGGCGATGCATCAGGCCGACGGCCTCGTCTCCGGCGCGTCGCACATCACCGGCAGCGTGCTGCGGCCGCTGTTTCAAATCGTCAAGGCCGCGCCGGACATTGGCGCGGTTTCCGGCTGCGCGGTCGTCGAGGTCGAGGACACGCGCATCGGCGAGAACGGCACGCTGTTCATGGCCGACTGCGGCGTGATTCCCGAGCCGAACGTGGAGCAGCTCGCGGACATCGCGGTTTCCACCGCGCGGCTCGCGCGGCACATGCTCGGCGTGCGTTCGCGCGTGGCGATGTTGTCGTTTTCCACCAAAGGCAGCAGCGCGGCGCATCCGTCCATCGGCAAAATGCAGGCGGCCACGGCGGCGGCGCGGCGCAAGGCGGCGTTGCTCAATGTTGAGGCGGATTTCGACGGCGAATTGCAACTGGACGCCGCACTCGTGCCGGAAGTAGCCTCGCGCAAACTGCACGACAGCCAGGTGGCTGGGCGCGCGAACGTGCTGATTTTTCCCGACCTGAATTCCGGCAACATCGCCAGCAAAATGCTCGGCGTCGTAGTGCGCGCGAATTATTACGGTCAGATTTTGCTTGGCCTGAACCGGCCCGCCGCCGACGTTTCACGCGGTTCAACCTCGCACGACATTCTTGGCGTCGCCGCCATCATCGGCGTGCAGGCGACGGATTATCAGAAACTGTATCCGGGCGCGGATGCGAAACTTCCCGGCGAATAATTCCATGCTCCCGCTCTCTCCGTTTCTAAAAACACTTCCAACTTACCAACCTGGAAGACCCATCGAAGAAGTCGCGCGCGAACTTGGCATTCCGGCGGATTCCATCATCAAGGTTGCGTCGAACGAAAATCCGTTCGGCCCATCGCCGCTCGCCGTCACCGCATTGCAGAAAGCGATTCCCAGCGTGAATCTTTATCCCGACGGCAATGCGTTTTACCTGAAACAAAAACTCGCGGCCAAGCTTGGCGTAGAATCGGTGAACCTGGTTCTCGGTAACGGCTCGAATGAAATCATTGAGTTCGTCGCCCACGCATTGCTCGGGCCGGGCACGGACATTGTCGTATCGCAATATTGCTTCGCGATTTATCCCATCGTGGCGAAAATGTTCGGCGCAGACGTCATCACCGTGCCGGCAAAAAATTACGGCCACGATTTGCCGGCGATGCTCAGGGCCATCACCACCAAAACGCGCATCGTGTTCGTGGCGAATCCAAACAATCCCACCGGCACAATGGCGCCGCGCGAGGAACTGATTGATTTTGTTAACCGCGTGCCGGACGACGTGCTGCTGGTGCTGGACGAGGCTTATATTGAATTTCTGGAGGACGCAGTGGATTTGGTTCCGCTCATCCGGCTCGGCGCGCGGAAGAACCTGATTTTGATGCGGACGTTTTCGAAGATTTACGGCCTCGCCGGATTGCGCATCGGCTACGGCATCGGCGCACCGGAACTGGCCGCCGCACTGGAAAAAATCCGGCAGCCGTTCAACGCAAACCTGCTCGCGCAAACTGCCGCGCTGGCCGCGTTGGATGACGACGAGCACGTCCGCAAGACTCGTCAGAATAATTTTGGCGGGCTGAAATTTTTCTCAAGCGCGTTCCGAAAATTGGATCTGGAATATGTGCCGTCCTACGCCAATTTCATTCTCGTTCGCGTGGGCGCCGGGCAGAAGGTTTTTGAGGCGATGCAGAAGCTCGGCGTCATCACGCGGCCGATGGGCGGTTATCAATTGCCGGAGTGGATCCGCATTTCCATCGGCGCACCGTCAGAAAACGAGCGCTGCCTGAAGGCGTTAAAAGACGTGCTTTGAAACTTCAGGCGGTTGCTAAATTATCTTCGAGAACTTTCGAATGGGCCGGATTTTCCGCCGGTTCGGAGGCGGTGGCATCAGCCAACACTTTGATCGGCTCGTAAAATGTGTTGCGCTGCACTGGCGTCAGGCCGGTTTCACGGATGGCTTTGATCATATCCGTCTCGGTCTGCAACTGCGGCGAGTTGGCCCCAGCCATGTGGAAGATATGCTCCTCGATGATGGTGCCGTGGATGTCGTCCGCGCCATAGCTCAACGCCACTTGCGCCAGCTTCATGCCAAGGCCGATCCAATACGCGGTAACGTGCGGAAAATTATCCAGATAAATGCGGCTGACGGCGATGGTGCGCAGCGAATCAAAGCCGGTCGGCGGCGTTTTCACCGGTATGTCGTTATTCTCCGGGTGATACGCGAGCGGTATGAAGCCGGTGAAACCACTAGTCTCATCCTGCAACGCTCGGAGCTGGCGCAGATGATCCACGCGGTCAGCCAAGCTCTCGACGTGGCCGTAAAGCATCGTGCAGGTGCTGCGGCCGCCGAGCTTGTGCCAGGTGCGATGCACGTCCAGATATTCGGCGGCGGATTCCTTGCCCTTGGCAATAGTGCGGCGCACGTCCGGCTGAAAAATTTCCGCGCCGCCGCCGGTGAGCGAATCGAGACCGGCGGCCTTCAGTTCAACCAGCGTCTGTTCGACGGATTTTTTCGCTAGCCACGCTAGGTGAAGAATTTCAATGGCGGTAAAGCATTTCAGTTGCAGCCGCGCATCCAGATTTTTCAAAGCCTTCAGCATCTCGAGGTAATAGCTGAACGGCAGCGACGGATGCAGACCGCCGACGATATGCAGTTCCGTGATGCCGAGCTTCAACGCCTCGCTCGCTTTTTCGACAATTTGCGGCACGGTCAGCTCGAAGCCATCGGCGTCGCGCTTCTTGCGCGCGAATGAACAAAACTGGCACGAGAGAATGCAGTAGTTCGAATAGTTGATATAGCGGTTGATGATGAAGCTGGCGCGGTTGCCGACCTTGCGCTGCCGCACAAAATCGGCGATGGCGCCAAGCGCGTTCAGATCTTTGGTTTCAAACAACCGCAGCGCGTCGGCCTCGGATATGCGTTCGCCCGCGACGACCTTGTCGTAGAGGTCGCGCAGTTTGCTGCGTTGGATGAAAAAATTCACAACCTACAATTACCAGAAGCCATGCCATGACGCAAACGGGAGTTTGGTTCAAACTTCCCTGACGACGCCCCAATAAACATCGAGCCGTTTGCCAAGGTAAAGTTTCACCGCGTTGACGAGGACTTTGGCTTCCTGTTTTTGTCCGGCGGCGACGATGTCTTTCAGTTCCATACCGGGCGTGATGGCGAACGAGCCTTGCGCGATAATCGGGCCTTCATCCAATCGCATGGAAACAAAATGCGCGGTGACGCCGGCGATTTTCACGCCGCCCTCATAAGCCTGCCGGTAGGCCTGCGGGCCGGGAAAACTCGGCAGCAGCGACGGATGGATGTTAATGATCTTGTTTTTGTGCCGCCAGACGAAGTTGGGCGACAGAATTTTCATGAAACGCGCCAGCACGATGAAATCAATCTCGTGCTTTTCCAAAAGTTCCAGCGCCGCGTTTTCGGACTTCGCGCGGTCGCGCCAGTCGAGGTGGGCAAACGGCAGCTTGTGTTTCTTGGCGCGCGGCGCGAAGTCGTCGTAGTTGCCAATGATGAGCGCCGGTTCGGCCTCCAATTTTGCCGCCAGTAGCGCGTCGAAGCAGTGAGTCTCTTTGGTGACCATGATGGCGTAGCGCTGGCGGCGGGTCGGATCGGTCAGTCGGAATTTGATTTCCATGCCGAGCGATTTCGCGAGCGCATTGAGGCCGGCGCGCAGCGAATCCACCTTCAGCGCCCCGCGTTTCCAGGACGCCTGCAGCGTCATGCTGAACTGGCCGCGCGTGACCTGTTCCTCCAGCGCTTCGATGTTGGCATGCTGCTCAAAAAGGAAATTCGTGACCCGGGCGATAACGCCGGTCTTGTCGCGGCCGATGACAGTGATGGTGGCGAACTGCTTCATGACGACACGAATTACACGAATTTCTGCGAATTGAAATCACATTTTGGCGGGCAATCCTGAAAAGCCGCCTTCGCCGCCGCCAAAGTTCGCATTTGTAAAGCCGCCGATTTTCTGCAACTTTTCGCGGCTCGGATTGTTCAATTTGAACCAAAATGGCATTTAGCCCGGTCAGAAATCTCGTCGCGACGGTCGCGGAAGCGTCACCGGCGCAGTTCGACGATTGGCGCAAGTCGTGGCGGGCGGCGGTGGATGCCGGCTCCGGCGAGCCGCTGCTTACCTTCGTTGCGCGCGAGCGCGGCGTGGCCGAGGACGTCTTTGTCCAAAAACTCGCGACGGCGCTGGGCTGGCCATATCTCGACCTGCCGAAGCTCACCGTCGAAAATGAAGTGCGCGGCAAGCTTTCCACGAAGATCGCATTCCAGTATTTCGTCCTGCCCGTTGCCATCAACAACGGCGTCTTGCAGATCGCCGTTAGCGACCCGTTCGACGCGGCGATGATGAACGCCATCCGGTTCGATGTGAAGATGCCGGTGAGTTTTGCGCTGTCGACGCGCAATGAAATCGAGAAGGCGCTAAAAAAATATTACGGCGTCGGTGCGGAAACGCTCGATGAAATGGGCGAAGGCGAGCCGATGGAACTTGAGCTGGCCTACGACAAGGAAATTACCGAGGGCGATCAGGAGGCGAGCGTCATCAAGTTCGTGAACCAAATTATTTGGGAAGCGTTCAAGGATCGCGCGACGGACATTCATTTCGAGCCGCAGGAAGA
>CAISYZ010000218.1 GCA_903889895.1 uncultured Verrucomicrobia subdivision 3 bacterium
GAGCGAAGCGGTCTTGGGTGCAAGGGAGCGGCTATTATTATTATACTTTTGATAAGACAGAGCACGGATGGAGACTTTCAGCGTGTTGTCCTGTTAATTTTGCGCAGGGTAACGTGCGTATGTGATGAATCTGCCGCCTAACAAGTCGCCGGAGCCAACCGCCGTTGGCGCTTGCAGTTCCGCTGTCGCGGTTCACGCCACGAGTCGGCGGTGGCTCAGCTTTTTTCGTTAGGCGGCAAGATGAGCACCACACAAACAACCAAGCGGCGCATGGCTATTTGCGCGCTGTTATCTCTGGCAGCGATGCTTTTCGGCTATTTACTCGGTTCAGCCGGACATCACGGACGCGATGAGGTTTTGTGGAGCGGGCTTTGCATGGTCGCTGGATTGATTCTGGCCTTTGCAAGTATCGTGCGCCAAGAAAGACCGGCATTGTTGTCTTGGTTCGCGTTACTTTTGAGTCTATCGCCATATCTGTTGATGTTTTTGGCTCTGATACTACATTGAGTCTCGATGATTTTGCCGCCTAACCAGTCGCCGGAGCCAACCGCCGTTGGCGCTTGCAGTTCCGCTGTCGCGGTTCACGCCGCGAGTCGGCGGTGGCTCAGCTTTTTTCGTTAGGCATCATTCACACGCCATGAAAAAGGAGAACTTGCAAAAATACGCTTCACTCAAGATTGTTCACAACGGCACGAGCGTTATGGCAAGACTTACATATTCAGTCACCAAGCACACATTTACCGCCATATTGCCAGCCAGCGGTATTTTTAGCTCAGTTCGGGACGAGCAGATAAAATTGACGGCTGACATGATGGGACGCATTCTTTGCCAGCCGGATGGCACTATCAGTCTTGACCTATGACGCCTAATATGAGGATAGGCTGCAAAGGCTGAACGCATTTCTGCCCCACAAAAAAAACGGCGACCCTTGCGGATCGCCGTTTTTGATTTCCGTTAAAACTTACGCGGCGGTTTCGCCGACCTGGAACCGCACGAACCGGCGGATGGTCACTTCGTCGCCCAATTGCTTGCTGATTTGCGCGACGTGTTCCTTGACGCTGACTTCGGAGTTGCGCTTCACAAAGCCCTGGTCCACGAGGCAGTAGGTCTGGAAGAATTTGTCCAGCACGCCCTGAAGAATTTTCTCCATCGCGGCGGCGGGCTTGCCCTTGAGGCGGTCGGAGTTCGCGGCAATCTCGCGCTCCTTGGCGATGACTTCCGGCGCGACGGCTTCGCGGGAAACGACCTGCGGGAAACCGGCGGCGATCTGGAGCGTGATGTCCTTGACGAGCTGCTTGAATTCTTCCTTGCCGGTGGTGTCGGCCTTGGTGCAGCCGACTTCGACGAGCACGCCGACTTTCGCACCGGTGTGGATGTAGGCGGCCACGAGGCCGTTGCCAGAGACTTCCAGCTTGGCGTGACGGGCAATCTTGATGTTCTCACCCATCTTGCTGACGGCGCCCTGGCGGTCGGCTTCGAGGTCGGCGGCGGGATTGGTGGCGACCTTCTTCGCGAGTTCGTCCGCAAAGGCGCGGAAGGCTTCATTGCGCGCGACGAAGTCGGTTTCGCAATTCACTTCGAGGAGCAGGCCGGCCTGGCCGCCGGGGGCGACGTATTGGGCGATGACGCCTTCGTTGGCGGCGCGCGTCGCCTTCTTGGCGGCGCTGGCGGCGCCGGACTTGCGGAGCAAATCCACGGCGGCCTCGATGCTGCCCTGCGCTTCGACGAGGGCCTTTTTGCATTCCATCATGCCAACGCCCGTCATCTCGCGGAGCTTGGCGACATTTGCAGCGGTAATTTCAGCCATAATAATTTGAAGGTTAAAAATTGCGGCGGACGGAAAGATTATTTCCGTCCGCCAGGGTTAAATCAATCAGGCGGCGACGGGCGCAGCGGCTTCCGCCGGAGCGGCGGGCGCGGCTTCTTCGTTCACCTTGCGGGATTTCTTGGATTCAAATTCCGCGCGGGCCTGGGTAATCGCCGCCGAGACCGCGCCGAGAATCAGGCGGACGGAGCGGATGGCGTCGTCGTTCGCGGCGATCGGATACTGCGCGTCATCGGGATCGCTGTTCGTATCCGCGAGGGCCACGACGGGGATGCCGAGCGTCTTGGCTTCGGCGACGGCGTTGTGCTCGCGCTTGGTGTCTACCACGAAGAGCGCGGCGGGCATCTTGTCGAGGTCGCGGAGACCGTCGAAATATTTGTTCAGGCGCGCGCCTTCGCGGCGGATGACGGCCTGTTCCTGCTTGACGTAATCGTTGATGCCGCCGTCGGCTTCCATCTTCTCAATTTCCTTGAGGCGTTTGATGGAGGTCTTAACGGTGGCGTAATTGGTCAGGGTGCCGCCGAGCCAGCGCTCCACGACAAACATCTGGCCGGTTTCCTTGGCGGTTTCCTTGACGACGAGCTGCGCCTGCTTCTTGGTGCCGACGAAGAGAATCTTGCCGCCTTTGCGGACGGTGTTGCTGAGGAAATTGAGGGCGGCTGCAAGCTGCGCCTCGGTCTTGCTCAAATCAATGATGTGAATGCCGTTGCGGGCGTCGAAAATGAAAGGCTTCATCTTCGGGTTCCAGCGCTTCGTCTGATGACCGAAATGGACGCCGGCTTCCAACAGTTCTTTAACTCCAATAGTGCTCATGTTTGCGATTTTCCTTTGGTTTCACCCCGGAATCTTCCGGAGCATCCTGCGGAACACAGGATTTTTGTTTGGTGTTGTTATGGCCGCTTGCTTTCACACGAAGGCAAATTTGAA
>CAISYZ010000219.1 GCA_903889895.1 uncultured Verrucomicrobia subdivision 3 bacterium
CCATCCACCAACACTCTTCTGCGAATCTCGGCCCAGTCATTCATATTGCGATACATGCTTCATTGTTAATGAAGATGCCGCACTTTTGAACCGCCGCGTCACACACATGACCCCGCCGCACTTTTCAGCCGCCGTTTACATGGCCTACCGCGTTGAAACTTATGGCAACGACAACGCGCTTTACCATGTCACGGTCAATCAGGTTGACCAGACCAGCTTGGGCAATGGACGATATTTCCCGTTCACAACTTTGAGCTTCGCTTGCGATTATCCGGGGCCGAAAGTCACCGCCGCGGATTTCAATTATGATTCGAGCAACGGCAATCTGACCAACAAGGTTGAACTCGGTCAAGTGACAGGCTTCAATCCGGCGAGCGTCGGCAGTTTCACCTACACCGATACCAACACCGACAACCGCTATTACAACACGCATTACACGCCCATCGGCACTTATATTGTTGACCATCCAGACAAGGTGACGCTCGCCGACGTGAACAACAACACGATTCGGGAGACGGATTATTCCTACAATTCCGGCGGCACGCTGGCAACCAAGCTGACCCGGATTTCCGCCGGTTACTACGCCACCAACAGTTATGCCAATTACACGGCCTATGGCCTTGTCGGCACGACCACCGACCCGGTTGGCGTCCAAACGACCATCACTTACGATTCCACTTTCAATACCTACCCGGCGACGGCAACCGTCGGCAGTTTCACCACCACGACCGCTTACAATCCGCGTTCCGGTCAGCTTGCGGCTTCCACCGACCCGGCGGGACTCACCATCAGCAACAGCTTCGATTCGTTCAACCGTCTGACCGAGGTTGATAAAATCCCCATCGGCGGCGGAGCGGCAGTCTGGCAGAAAATCATCAGCTACCCGTCTGCCTTGGGGGCTATTGCATCCGGCCAAGCCGTCAACTATGCGGACGTGCAGGACAATGACGGCGTTGGCGGCGTGGAAAGCCGCACCTACATTGACGGCTTCGGACGCGCCATCCAGACCCGCACCCAGGGCGAGAACGGAAACTTCCGCGTGGTGTCCACCGCCTACGACGGGCGCGGCAACGCTTTCCTGACCACATGGCCGGTGTTCGGAACCGGAGCCACTTATACCAAGCCTGCCACTTCCGGCCTGACCGCTTCGTGGATTGGTTACGATGCACCGGGACGAATCGCCACCAACCGCCCGGTGAGCGTCACGTTCACTTCCGGTGGCGCGTTCAGCAGTGCGACCGCCAACACTGGCGACGGCAATTCTCCATTGGGTGCCAAGACGTGGAGCTACGCCAACGGCACCGACCCGTGGTGGATTATCTTCACCGACGAAGACAATCAGGTGCGCAAGTATCAACTCGATGCCTTTGGCCGCACCAACCAGATTCAGGAAGTGGACGGCGGCAACACCTACACCACCACCCTGAATTACGACATGGCCGACAACCTGACCAACCTTGTCAATGCCAACAACGAGAACATGTATTGGGCCTACAACGACGCGGGCGGCGTTGTGGCGATGGCCGACCCGTATCTTGGCCAGTGGACTTATCAGCGGGATTATGCGAACCGTCTGCGGATTCAAACTGACGGGCGAGGCGATGTCATTCAACTTTCCTACGTCAATCCGGCGAACGGCCAGCAAGACCCGCTGGGCCGTCTCCAAACCAAACTGGTTTACGGCACCAATTATACGACGCACACCCTGACGCTCTATTCCGCCGTCACCAACATTTATGATTCCAACGGCGGCGACGGTAGCTACACGGTCTATCCGGGGTTGCTCTTTGAAACGATTGACAAGCAGGGCTATGAAAAGACCGGCTACGATTCGCGGGCGCGCACCATCAAAACGACCCGCTACCTGAATGTCAATTCCAATGCCTACACCACCAGCTACACGCTGGACGACGGCGACAACACCACGGCCATCGCCTATCCGAACGCCGGCCCGACCGTCAATTATTCCTACTGGAACGGGGGAAGCACCAAGTTGGTTTCGCTCAATGGTGGCAGTTACAATTACTACTCGGCACCGGCCACCGCCTTCGATGAATTTGGGCACACCACCAATTTCACCTACGGCAGTGGTTTGACGGTTGGCCGTGGTTACTACGCCGCCTCGAAACGGTTGCAAAACATTTCCGCCGGTTCGAGCGGCACGGTTTTCAACCGGAGCTTCCAATACACGGCGGGCGATGACATTTCGTTCATCAATGGAACCGGAGTTACCAACGTGAGCGTGACCTATAACAATCTGCATCGCATCAAAACCTACACCGGCTTGAGCGGCAATTACGGTTACGACGCCACCGGGAACATCACCAACAACATCGAGGGCGGCGGTTCCCATTATTCCTACGCCAATCCGCGCATTCAGGCCGTTCGCACCGCTTTCGGCTACACCAATCTCTACGATTTGTGCGGCAACATGATGGTGCGGCACGGTGGTTTGACCAATTCGCAGGCGCTGACGTATGACCCAGAGAACCAGTTGTCGGCCATCGCGCAGGCCGGGGTGATGTCGGATGAATTCGGCTACGCCGCCGACGGTGCGCGGTTGTGGAAGCGCATCAACCAGAATCCCACCAATGTTCAATTCTGGATTGGAAACCTCTACGAAGAAAAAGGCGGGAAGGTTCTCTACCATGTGTTTGCCGGTGGCGAACAGGTTTGCACGTTTGAAACCAACTCGCCCCTTTTCGGCGGCACCGACACCAACCGCGTTGGCTATTACTATAACGAGGACAATCTGAATACGTCCAGCGCGTTGAGCGATTCGACGCACAACCAGATTGAGGTCAACGCCTATTATCCGTTTGGACGGACGCAGACCGCCAGCCCGCAGGCGGGCTTCCAAGTCTCGCGACGGTTCACCGGACAGGTGTTCGATGCCGAGAGCGGGCTTTACTATTACAACGCCCGCTATTACGACCCGGAGCTAGGACGGTTCATTCAGGCGGACACGGAAATCCCCGACTTGAGCAATCCGCAGAGCTATAACCGTTACAGTTATGTGATGAATGACCCGTTGCGGTATAATGACCCAAGCGGACACTATGGCGTGTCCGACTGGTGGAATGACACCAAGGCAGGGGCAGGAATAGTTGGCGGATGGGCCAGTAGCACTGCGCAGAGCGCCGGTCAAGGCATCGGCCATTTCTTCATGGGCAATACCAGTGTTCATGCTGACCCGAACTCCTACCAAGCTTTGAATGGCGGTGTCTTCGGCCCTGAATTGACCGACGCGAACGGTAATAAACTTGGAAACCCGGCAACTGCCGTGGTCAAGGCTGGCGGTGGAGCCTTGCTTCAAGCGGGGATGATGCTGACACCAGCGGGAGAAGAAGAAGCCGCCGGTCTAGCAGTGAAAGAGGGAGCTTCATTTTTGAAAAATGCCGAACGCGGACGCGCTGCGGAAGCAAAAGTGTTGAATGAAATGGGGCTCGCAAAAAACACGGAGAAAGTATCTACAGCCGAAGGTAAATCGATTCCAGACGCTTTAACAGGTAAACTTTCTGTCGAAGTAAAAGACACAAAAGTTGTAAACAGAACCGCGCAAATTCGCATTCAAACAGACGCGGCAAAAGCGACTGAACGTGAATCCGTATTGGTTACAGGAACAAAAACAAAAATATCTGGGCCAGCGCAACAAAGTTTTGATAAAATCATTCAACGCGACGATTTAGGTCCAAAATAATTATGGCACATCCAGACCTTAATAAGATGTTAGACGCAATGCTTCCACTGGCAAAAAGGATGCTCGCGGAATACGGAGAATTTTTTCCTTATGGAGCATATATGAAACCGGATGGAACAATCGTGGATTGTGGAGTTGCGGGTAAAAATGAACGCCCACCATCCAAAGAATTGATTGAAATACTTACAGAAGATTTCAAAGAACGTGTTTCAAGAAATGAAATTCGAGCGGCAGGAATTTGTTGTGATGTCAAAGTCGCCACACCAGAAAAGCCTGAAAAAATTGATGCGGTTCAATTTTGCCTTGAACATCAAAGTGGTGAAGCTGTGGATGTTTTTTTACCTTACGATTTGGATTCTGCGGGTGAGGTGAAATATGGTGAACTATTCGCGTCAAGACGCGATAAACAGTTTTTCCATCAGTGAAAGCAACGAGATAAGCCATTGCATATCCGCCACTACGCTTACCCCGAAGAAAACCGACAACGAAATTGCCGGTCGCCAAGACTTCACGCCCTGCAATTCCCCCGTTCCACGGACTCCGCCTTGTAGCTCGCAAAGACTTGGCTCCCCCGACCGGCGCAGACTCGGCCGTTTATCACCGCTCCACTTTGTTACCCGGCGAGAAACGGACGAGACTGCCAAGAAACCCCCAACACGACGCGATTCAATTCCTGTAAAATCCTTGAATCGCTGATTTAGGCTCCGCTGTGGCCGTTAAAAATTGACGCGGCCACTTTTCCCCCTACGCGCACCGCTGGCTGAGTGCGCTCCGACCCGTTGACCAAAATCGCGCCAGCCGTTGCGCCCTTGCACTTCATTTCGCCGCCCGAAATGATGAATGATAACGCACGCCAGCCGTTGCCATATTACCCAGACACCTTGAGCCGTCTACATTCGAGACGATTTCCGATTTGTTTTTATGTTCCGCCTCACGCATTTTACGCCGGTTGCTCCGCACAGGCATCACGCCACCGGAGAATGTCATTTCACTTGCCCAAGCTCCGCTGCCCTTTAGGCCGAGTTTGTCGGCTAAATCGGATTGTTCCTGGCTCGCATTAGACATCGGCAGCCCATCTAAATCTTTTCTTGCCTCTGGTTTTGCTGCTATAAATCTTCATGTGAAAGTTCAAGCCTACGTCTTCTGCGGCTGTTACGAACATGGCCGGGTTCAGCGCCCGCCGCCCGCCCATCCACCGCGCCCATGAGCCAGACCGAATCATTCCGGTCCAACCGCGAGGCGCTGGTGCTCCGCTTACGGGATCAGGAAAAACTGACCTTCCAGCAAATCGGCGACCGGTTCGACCGCTCTGCTTGCCGGGCCGCGCAGATTTATCAAGCCGCCCGCCACATAATCCAATCCCCTCCCAACGGCCTATCCAATCGGATCAATCGCCTTCTAATCAGGTCTGGTTTTACCGTCGATAAAACCGCCATCGCCATCGCTCTCCGAACTGGCAAACTCTATCCGGGTCTCCTGCCACTCAATTATGGACTATACGCGCACCGCGACGTCTGTCGCTGGGCTGGCGTTGACCCCGCGTCCCTGCCGTATCCCAGCCATCATTACGAACGGTTTCCCGACAATGGCCTTTCCTACAGGACGAACAAATTCCTTAAATTTTCCGGCATCCCAGCCACGAAAGCGGCCGTGCTCAAGTCCTTGAAGAATGGCGACCTGACCCCCACCAAACGCCCCATCGGCTATGGCAAGGGGACGCACGCCGAGCTCTGCCGGTGGATTGGAGTAACCCCGCACCTATTCCGAAACCGTAAAAAGGCGGGCAGCTAGTAGCTTTTCAAACATTGCGTGTCCCCCGGCATCCCGGATAATCCGGGCAGCCCCAAAACTTATTGCCGGCATTTTTGCCGCGCCGGGAGGTGCGTATGACCATCGCCTTGCCACAAAACGGGCAGAACGGCGGTGCATCAGTTTCTGCCTTCACGGTGGCGCTTGATGCAGGCAAGCCGACTTGTGCCTGTTTTACCAGTTGCAGCAGTCTCGTTCCGTCCACCAATTGAATTGGTTTTCCCTGGGCAAAACTCTCCGCTTCGGCTGTAAATTTGCCGGAGGTCACGATGATGGCCTCGTCAGCGCGTTCCGCCGTCATCAAGCCGAACATCTCGCGGATCACCGGTGCCCCCACGGAAAACACCTTCCACTGTTTGCATTGCACCAGTGAAGTGCGACCGGACTTGCGTAACACCAAATCCACTCCGCCATCCGCTCCTTTGCCGAGGGAAAAATCCACAGCGTAACCCTGACGGCGGTAGGCTTCACCGACCAAGAATTCAAAGTCTTTCCACGGCACGCCGCGCAGGGATTCCAGACTGGTTTGCTGGTCAACTAATGCCTGACGCCGTTTCCCAAACCAGAACGACAGGCCTGCCAGCACTCCGAAAATCAGCGCCACGAACGGGGCGTAATTGCTGGCCACCGTCACAATCGGCTGGGCCATCTTGTTGTCGCCAAACCAAGCATGGACGCCCCAGCGCAGGCCGGCAAAAGCCAATACGCCCAGCACGACGCTGATCCACCACGGAGATTTTACCAGAATTTCACCAACGGATTCGTTACGGCGGCCCATATAAACCGAAGTATTGCCGCATTTCGTTCTCCGGGCAACTCCGGGAAAAATCCACCCCCTTCGCAGAAACTTCCCCGCATCAATTCCCCCGTGCCGGACTCCGCCTTGAAACGGTGAAGATTCTGCTCGCCCATTGGCGCTCACTTGTGAAGTTATTTTCGCACCGTTGCGCAGGCTTCACTCTGGC
>CAISYZ010000220.1 GCA_903889895.1 uncultured Verrucomicrobia subdivision 3 bacterium
ATGATGCGCGTCGGCGGTGTTGCCGTAGCCGACAATTTCGCAATAAATTTTCGCGCCGCGTTTTTTGGCGTGTTCCAGTTCTTCCAAAACCAGGACGCCCGCGCCTTCGCCCATGACGAAACCGTCGCGTTCCTTGTCGAACGGCCGGGAGGCGTGTTTGGGATCGTCGTTGCGCGTGCTCATGGCGCGCATCGCGCAAAAGCCGCCGCTGCCGATGGGAATGACCGCCGCCTCGGAACCGCCAGCGAACATGATTTGCGCGTCGCCGGCCTTGATGGTGCGCCAAGCTTCGCCGATGGCGTGGTTCGCCGTCGCGCACGCCGAGCAGGTGGCGAAGTTTGGCCCGCGCAGATTGAAATACATCGAGACCAGGCCGGAGGCCATGTTCGAGATGAGCATCGGAATGGTGAACGGCGACATGCGGCCGGGGCCGCGTTCGAGCAGGATTTTGTGCTGTTCACTGGTTGTGGCCAGCCCGCCGATGCCGGAGCCGAGGAACACGCCGACTTCATCGAGGTTTTCCTGGTCAAGTTCGAGGCCGGAATCTTTCAGCGCGCTCCAGGCGGCATAGATGCCAAATTGCGAATAGCGGTCGGTGCGGCGGATTTCTTTGGGCGACGGGAACGCGGGCAGCGGATCGAAGTTTTTCACCTCGCCGGCGATTTGCGTGTCGAAGGCCGACGCGTCGAACGCAGTGATCTTGTCAATGCCGCACTGGCCGGCGATGAGGCTTTGCCAGAAGGTATTGAGGTCGTGGCCGAGCGGCGTGACGACGCCCAGCCCGGTGACGACCACGCGGCGGTCGGTATAATTGTTTGCCATGACAAAATCAAAAGGGGCAGTTCAGGCTGTGTCCAGCCAAAACTGCCCCGCTGGTGCAAATTATTTTGCTTACTTCGCGTTTTCTTCGACGTATTTCATCACGTCGCCGACGCTCTGGAGCTTCTCGGCCTGTTCGTCCGGCACTTCGATGCCAAATTCCTCTTCGAGCGCCATGACCAGCTCGACGGTGTCGAGCGAATCCGCGCCGAGGTCTTCAATAAACTTGGCCGCCGGAACGACTTGGTCGGGTTTGACCCCGAGTTGTTCGACGATGATGTCTTTTACGCGCTGTTCGATAGGTTTGTCTGACATAATATGACTGTCTTTCTAGCTTGCAACCGCCGTAGGCGTCAAGCCTCGATTTGAATTTTATTTGGCGAAAAATTTATTTAATGGTTGCCACACCCGCTCCCGGTGCCGGCGAAATTTTATTACCACTCGCGGCCAATGGCTTTTACATCACCATTCCGCCGTCCACCGTCAAAACCTGACCGGTGACATAACGCGCCGCCGGGCTGGCGAGGTAAAGCGCCGCGCCCGCGATGTCATCCGCCTGGCCGAGGCAGCCGAGCGGAATCTGCTTGATGAGCGCCGCCTTCAAATCTTCCTTCAACTCCGCCGTCATGTCCGTTTCGATAAAGCCCGGCGCAATGGCGTTGACCGTGATGCCGCGCCCGGCCAGTTCCTTGGCTGCCGACTGCGTGAAGCCGATCAGGCCCGCCTTGCTCGCCGCGTAATTGCACTGGCCTGCATTGCCAATGAGGCCGATGACCGATGAAATGTTGATGATGCGCCCGGTGCGCGCCTTGATCATCGCGCGGCTGAACGCCTTGGTGACGAGAAATGCGCCTTTCAAATTCGTGTTCAAAACCGAGTCCCAATCTGCATCGCTCATGCGCATCAGCAAACCGTCGCGCGTCACGCCGGCGTTGTTCACGAGAATGTCCACCTTGCCCGCCTCGGCGAGAATTTTCTCGGCGGCGGCGCCCACGGACGCAGAATCGGAAACGTCCACCGCGTGCGCCCAAGCCTTGCGGCCGAGCGCGCGGATTTCCGCCGCGACCTTCTCGGAATTTTCCTGCGTGCGCGAGACGACGACGACATCCGCGCCTTCATTGGCGAATTTTAACGCGATGGCGCGGCCGATGCCGCGGCCGGCGCCGGTGACCACGGCGATTTGATTGGTGAGTTGGCTCATAAAGTTAAATGGTAATCCGTTGCAAGGTTAAATCGTTACATCGGCGGCGGCGATTGAAAAGCAAAACCGATTCACGATTCAACCATTCAACGCTACGACCGCCGCTTCCAGGCTCGCCGCGTCCGTGACGTTCAGCATCGTCGCTGTTTTATCAATGCGTTTCATGAAGCCGCTCAGCGCCGTGCCCGGCCCGAGTTCGATGAACCGCGTAAAACCCTGTGCCAGCAATGCGCGCATCGAAGTTTCCCACAACACCGACGCGCAAACCTGCTCGACGAGCTTCGCGGAAATTTCCGCCGGGGTTCCGTGCGCCTGCGCCGTGACGTTGGAAATCACCGGCACGCTGGGCGAAACCAGATTCACCTTTGCCAATTCAGCGCCAAGCTTCGGCTGCGCGCTGGCCATGAGCGGCGAGTGATACGCGCCCGCCACCGGCAGTGGCAGCGCGCGTTTGGCGCCTTTGGCTTTGGCGAGTTCGCACGCCTTCGTGATTTTTTCCGCCGCACCGGAAATGACGAGCTGGCCGGGACAATTCAGATTCGCCAGCACCACGCCGGCTTCCGCACAAACCTCGCGCGTCGGCGCTTCATCGAGACCGATGATCGCCGCCATCCCGCCTTGCGTCACGTCGCAGGCCTCCTGCATGAACTTGCCGCGCTGGCGCACCACGCGCAGGCCGTCTTCAAAACTCAGCGCGCCTGCTGCCGTCAGCGCGGTGAATTCGCCGAGTGACAAACCGGCGGTGGCTTCAAACTTCAGATTCGGCACCTGTTCTTTGAGCAATTGAAACGCAACCCAGCTCACGAGAAAAATGCCCGGCTGCGCGTTTTCGGTTTTCGTCAAATCCGCTTCCGGCCCGTTGAAACAAATTGAAGCGAGGTCATAGCCAAGGGCTGCGTTGGCGCGGTCGAACCACGCCTTGGCCGATGGAAATTTTTCGGCCAAATCTTTGCCCATGCCGATGACTTGCGCGCCTTGACCGGCGAATAACAATGCAGTTTTGCTCATTCAGGAAATTTAACCACAAAAGGCCAAGCCTTGAAGCGGAATTTTTTGAACCTCATTTTTCGGGGTTTCGCTTGGCCGCTCCCAGATTATGGACAGATGACTTTCCAGCGCGTCATCACCAAAATGGGGCTCGCCACCGAGTGACGGCTTGCTGTCAGCGAGCCGTCGCCACCAGAGTTTCAGCTTCGTTGAGCAGGGCAGAAGCAAACATCCAGTCGAACCAATATCCGCTGACTCCGTTGCCGCGGTTCAACGAGCTGTTCAGCTTGGTATCAACGAGACGTTTTCCCGTCTCCAAGCTTTCTTGTGCCGCTTCCGTCTGGTTTAGATGAAATTCGGCCATCGCGAGAATGAGCTGGGCGGCGGCGCGGCGCGGTGAATCAAGGCCTTCCGGGCCGGTGTAAGTCAGACATTTTCGGCAGCAATCTGCCGCCTTGGCGTAACCCTCCTGGCGAAGATGATACAATCCCAGCGCGAGATTTTGCCAGCAGGTCTTGTTCGGATACTCGGCGCTCATGCCGTTGACATAGGTCGTGATGTAATTGGCAATCGGCGTCAGGGTGCGGATCACCTCCGGGTCCGGCTCGGCCAGCAGGGAGTTTTTCAGCACGCGTTCCGCCACCTGCGGGTCGGATACATCGGCAAAGCGGCGCACCATTTCCGCGCGCAGCTGATGATAGGCGGCGAGATTGCCGAGGCGCACCAATACCGGTGTCTGCATCGAAAAATCCATCGAGGCCGAATAAATCTCATCCGGCTCGTTGATGCGCAGCAGCACGGCGAAACGCTCGGCCGCCGCCGGCCATTCGCCGCGCAGCGCATGCCATTCCCCCAGGCTTCGGAACACGCTGGCGCCGGCCAGATTTTGCTGGTTCGGCGGGAGTGCGGCGATCAACACATCCGCCTCGGTATAATTATTCCGGCGTAAGAGCATCGCGGCCTGGACGACTTTTTCGCGCGACTCAGCCTCCTGGCGCAACAGCATTTCATTTTGACGGCCTTGCTCGGCAGCTTCGCGCAACTGCGTTTCGCGCCGCGTGGCGTCGTCCGCAATTTTTCTGGCTTCGCGTTCGCGGAAAAACATCACGGTGGATATTCCCAGCCCGATGATGAGCGCCGCCGCGATGGCGGTGCCGGCGGCGAAAATGATTTTGTTGCGGCGCACCAGTTTCTGGAGGCGGTAAAACCTGCCCGGCGGACGCGCCAGCACCGGTTCGTTCGCAAGGTAGCGCTGCACTTCCATCGCCATGCCATTGGCGGTCTGGTAGCGCCGCTGCCGGTCCTTTTCCAGCGCCTTCATCACGATCCAGTCGAGGTCGCCGCTCAACGCCGTGATCAATTTCACCGGCTCGGAGCGCCGCCGCTCGGCGGTGGCGAGCAGCTCGTTGCCTTGCATGGTGGTCACCATGGTGGAAGGCCGCGCGGGTTCCTGTTCGCGCAGCGTGCGGCGCAGATTGTCCACGCCGGACTTCACCAGTTCCTGTCCGTCAAAGGGGGTTTTGCCGGTGAGCAGCTCGTAGAGCAACACGCCGAGCGAATACACATCGCTGCGCGTGTCGATGTCCAGCCCGCTCATCTCGGCCTGTTCGGGACTCATGTAAGCTGGCGTGCCGATGAGCTGGGCGTAGGAAGTGAACAGGGTTTTGTCCGTCAGCGGTTCGTCAATCGCCTTGGCGATGCCGAAATCGATCACCTTCGGCACCGGCACGCCGTCATGCAGCGTCACCAAAATGTTCGATGGCTTGATGTCGCGATGAATCAATCCTTTCTGATGCGCGTGCTGGATGGCGTGGCAGACCTGGATGAACAAATCCAGCCGCTGCGACATCGCCAAATTATTTTTGTCGCAGTATTCGGTGATCTTGAAGCCGCGCACTAATTCCATCACGAAGAACGGGCGACCCATTTCCGTCGCCCCCGCATCCAGCACGCGGGCGATATTCGGATGCTCCATCATCGCCAGCGCCTGCCGTTCGGCCTCGAAGCGCGCGATGACGGATTTGGTGTCCATGCCGAGCTTGATGATTTTCAGCGCCACGCGGCGGCGCACCGGCTTTTGCTGCTCTGCCATGTAAACCACGCCGCAGCCGCCCTCGCCGATTTTTTCCAGCAGCTTGTAGCGTCCGATGGCCGTGCCAATTTGTTCATCCAGCACCGTGGCCGCCTCCGCAGACATTTCCGCCAGGTTGCCGGCCGAGATGTTTTCCACCACCCCGCTGAAGAATATTTCCGCCAGCGGTTCGAGGCTCAGCAACTCGGCCAGCCGTTCGCGCTGGGCCGCATCCCCTTGGCAGGCGCGGTCCAGAAAGGCCGCGCGGCCGGCGGGATCGGCAATCCGCCGCGCCTCGTCGAAGATGGCCTCTTCGCTTGCCGGTTGCAGGTTCATGTTGCGTAGTTATTCATCAATGCGCTGCCCGCCGGACAAGTCCGACAGCATTTCAGATTTCCGTGCGGATGATTTTGAACAGGCAGGCGCGGGCGTAGGCCCAGTGGCGCTCCACCGTGCGCTCGGTCACGCCAAGATGTTCGGCGATTTCCTGATTCGTCATGCCGCCGAAAAATTTCATCACCACCACGCGCGCCATTTCCGGGTCGTCCTTTTCCAGCCGGCCGAGCGCTTCGTCAATCATCAGGATTTTGTCGTCCGGCGTGGCGGTGGCGAGTTCCAGGTCATCAATGTTCAACCGGGCCTGGCCGCCGCCGCGCTTGATCCGGGATTTGCGCCGCGCGCTTTCGATGAGGATGCGCCGCATGCATTCCGAGGCGGCGGCGAAGAAGTGGGCGCGGTTTTTCCAAGTGCGGTCCGTCTCGCCCACCATGCGCATCCACGCTTCGTGGACAAGGGCGGTGGGTTGGAGGGTGTGCCCGGCCATTTCCTGCCGCATCCGCGCGCCGGCGAGCCGGCGCAACTCCTCATAGACCAGCGGCAGCAGTTCACTGGACGCGCGCCCGTCATCGTTGCCCAGGGATTGCAGCAGCACTGTAAGGTCGTTGTCTGGCATGGCGACTCGATTAAGTTGACATCATTGTCTGCAAATCAAGAAATGCAAAGAAGTTTGTCAGATTGGGTGGCGATTAACGTCTTCTGGCCTCGCCCAAGCTGGCTCGCCCCAATCAAAGCCCCCTCATATTCAGCAGCAGAAACTTCTTCGCTTTCATATCGGGTCTGGCTTGGTTGTCCGCATCACCGCAATGACCTCCTGAACATTGCACAAAACCTGGTTCGTCGTCGGCGAGGCGGCAGCGGCTCACCACCTGCGGCCGGGTTGCCTTCAGTGCTGGGCTTGGCTGGCCCGGCTGATGGCGGCGTTCCAGATGGGCCAATGCTTCTCCTCGGCCAGCCGCTGGCAGGCGGCCCGTTCCTTCGGGTCGGCCAGCAGTTGATGCGCGGCGGGGGCCGTCTGCTGTTTGAACCGCTGGCGGCCCGCCGTTTGTTTGGCGCTGGCCTTGCGTTTGGAGTAATCGGGCACCGGGGTGATAATCACCCGGTTTCCCCAGCGCCGAAACAACATATTGCCAATGATTCCGTGTGGCAGAAGATTGCCGGTGTTGAAATCCATTTTGGCCATGAATCAATCTGTGCCCGGTCCGGTTCGATGTCAAATGGCGGCCAGTGTCGGTTGGGACCAAGTGGCTGGACGTTCATCGGCCCGGCTTTGAGTCCGTCTTGCTCGAATTCGTGGTAGGTGCCTGACTGGTTGCTATTCCTTCCACAGTCGTTCCACGAGCTGTGGAACGAGTGTGGAAGGAGTTGAGACCTGGCAAATACCGGATACGGAGGCGGCAGATGGGAGAATGGGGCGGAAGGGGCGCGTCGCTCCGTGCGCGTAGCCACTTAATTGCCGCCAGACGGATGTTTTTTACCTTTTTTACGATGGATCGAGCACAGCCCGCCTCGGCGGTGGGTTGATTTGCTATGGCATCCGGATAAGCCCTAATATTTTCATTTATCCTGTCGGGTTTTCACTGGGTTTAACGCAATGATTAACTGAAGCCCAAAAAGCAATTGATTATCGCATGAATACCCTGTCAAAAAACCAGCCCAATACCCTAGTTTTACTCGCCGTCCTCGCTATGGCGCTCGCAACCCCTTGGTCCAGCCGCGCCGCCAGCGGCGTCTGGACCAATGTCGTCAGCGGCGGACTGTGGAGTGCCACGGCCAACTGGACCAACGCCACCGTGGCGGACGGTTCCGCCAATACCGCCGATTTCAATTCCATCAACATCACCACCGATCCGACGGTGGTTCATCTGGACGCGGCCCATACTCTCGGCAGTTTAATTTTTGGCGACACGGTGACATCTTCCGCCGCAAGCTGGGTGTTGGATAACAACTCCACGCCGGCAAATATTCTCACGCTCGCCGGCGGCACGCCGACCATCACGGTGAACGTGCTCGGCGCGGGCAAGACGGCGTCTATCAGCGCGGTGATTGCCGGCACGGCGGGTTTGGTCAAGAATGGCGCGGGCACGTTGAGCCTTTCCGGAGCGAACACTTTTACTGGCGGGCTCGTTGTTAGTGCCGGCGAACTGGATACCAGTGCGGGAGCCAGCGGTCCGGGGGCCGTCACCGTAGGCAACAGTATTGGCACTGCAACCTTGGGGGTCACGGGCGGCACCCTCGCCTTGGGGAGCAGCACCTTCGTGATTGGGAGCGGAATCAATGCTTCTTACATCGGGGTCGTAAACCAAAGTGGTGGCACGGTTTCATTTACCGGTGGCACGGCCATGCTGATGGGTAATGGCACGAATACTGTTGCCACTTATAACTTGAGTGGCGGCACACTTTCCACCGGGACTTATTCCGCAAATAATCGTGGTGTTATGCTTGGAGTGAATACCGGTTGTTCCGGAATCTTCAACTTGACCGGCACCGGCACCCTCTCGCTGGGATTGGCAGAACTGCAAGTGGGCCGGGATGATAGCGCGGTGACCGGCTGCACTGTGGCGTATAACCAAAGTGGGAGCACCGCCGCCACCGTTGGCTACCTGTCCATCGGCGGCCAGAGCGGCAGCACCACGACCACCGCAACCTTCAACATCACCAATGGCACATTCGTCGCGACCAACTTCCAGCATTTGGTGGCGGCCCCCAGCAGCAGCGCCAGTATTTACCTGGGTGGCGGCGCGCAGGTGACTTTGCCGGCCTTTCCGGTGCCGGCCGGCACCGTTAATCTTACCTTGGACTTTACCAACGGCTACCTTACGCCTTTGGCCGCAAGCCTGAACTACCTGAGCGGGCTGTCGAACGTCTATTTGACGACCAACGGCGCAAACTTCAATGTCGGCGTCAGCAATATCGTCGTCGGCCAGGTGCTGCAAAATGCCCCGTCCCAACTCGGCACGCTGAAGAAGACCGGGGTTGGCACGCTGACTCTTTCCGGCGCGAACACCTACAGCGGCGTGACCACGGTCAGCGCCGGCAAGTTGATGGGGGTTACCGGTGGCTCACTGGCTAGCAGCGCGGTCGCCGTGACGCCGGCTTCGGGGGTGGCAACGCTGGGCGTCAATTACACGGGCGGCAATGCCCAGTGGACTTGCAGCAGTTTGAGTTTCAATGCCGGCGGCACCGGCACCGCAGTGGAGTTTGCCTTTAACACGACCCCGAGCACCACCACGGCACCGCTCAATGTGAGCGGCAATCTGACTTTCGGGGTAACGCCCAGCATCACCGTGGATGTGGCCTATGTCACCGCCGGCACCTATCCGTTGATAGTCGTTGGCGGCACGGCACCTTCGGCGGTGCCGACGTTGAACTGGGGCCCTTCCGGTCGGCAAGGAACCTTGAGCGGCGGTTTGGCCTGGGGCGGCACCGGCAACAAAACCTTGATTTTGACGGTTACCGGCAGTCCGGTGGAACCCTTGAATTGGAACAGCACGGCCACGGGAAATTGGGATGTCAATGATACCACCAACACCCTTTGGAAAAACAGCGCACCCACTCCGGCGGCGACATACTATCAGGAAACGGGTAATCAGTTTCAGGACGACCAGGTGGTGTTTGGGGACACCTATATTACGGCCAACACCACGGTGACGCTGAACTCCACCGTCACACCCGCGAACGTGATTTTCAACAATTCAACCTATAACTATACCAATACCGGCACCGGAGCCATCGCCGGCGGAACCACTGTGACCAAGAACGGCACGGCATCGGTGACGTTGTCCACACCGAACACCTACGTGGGTGGCACCGTGATCAATCAAGGCACGGTGAACACCGGCGTCGCGGGCGGTTTAGGAACGGCAGCGGTCAACATTGGCAGCGCCGGCACTTTAAATCTGACGGCCGCCGGCGTCAGTTACGCAGGCCCTAGCGCCGGGATCAGCGGCTCCGGCATTGTGAACGTAACCACTGGCTCCGGCAGCACGAGCACGCTGTTGAATGGGGCCAATTCAGGTTTCACCGGCACATTGAACGTGGGCGCGAATTCCACCGGTGGCAAAGTGCAGTTGAATGGTGTGCTCTCCAGCAGCGCCACTGTAAATGTTCTTTCCAACTCGACGGTTTATGTCTCGGGTGCCAACCAGCCGGCGGCGCTTACACTCTACGGCGGCACCACCGGCGAAGCGCTGGGTCAGTTACGGATTGAAGGCAATAGCGTCTGGTCCGGCCCGCTCACGATTGCCGGCCCGATTATCAGTTCCGCTGACGGACACATCGGCGCCAATTCCGGCGCCGGCTACATCACCGGCAACATCGGCCAGTCCGGCGGTGCGCAGTCATTGATCAAAATCGGCGGTGGTGCCGTGGTGTTGTCGGGTGCCAATACCTTCACCGGGCCAGCTGTGGTGAATCAGGGCACATTGACGGTTTTGGGCAACCAGACGGCCGCCACCGGTGGTTACCTGGTGAGCACCAACAGCGCCAATGGTTGCGCTTTGAATATTGGCACCACCACGCAGACGGTTCCCACAATTGCTGCCGTGGCTAGTGGTCAAGTTGTCCAGGTCGGTTCCACCAGCGCCGGCACAGGGTATAGCACGATCAGCGTCGCCGGCACAAACGGCTTCCTCACCACCGTGACCAATAACGGCACTTTGTGGTGCGGACGCGATTCCGGCTTCGCGGTTGGTGCCAATGCCAACTGGATTCAAACCGGGGACATGATGATTCAAGAGATTGGCGGTTATGTGGCCAACTACACCATCTCGGCCGGCGGCACCTTTACTTATGCCGGCGTGGATCCGATCTACGCGGTAGTGGGCGGTTCGGCCAATGACGCCATGACCATCGCCGGCACGTTCATCACCGGACAGGGATTCAATTTTACGAACAACGGCTCGGGTGGTTATCCATCCCTCACGATTAGTGCGGGCGGCGTGCTGGCACTCTCCACAAATGTCGCCCAATTGATCACCAGCACCGGCACCGGCACCGCCGGACAGTTTGTCCTGAGTGGCAATGCCACCATTAATACCGCTGGATATTCCACCACCAATGCGCTTGGAATTGGCGGCTCCGGTTCGCTCCTGGTGGCAGGCGGCGGCAGTCTCACGCTTTCCGGCATCAGCACCTACACCGGCGGCACGACGGTCAACGGCGGCACGTTGGTGCTCGCTAATGGCGGCAGTCCCGGCTGTGTGCGCAATAATTTGACGCTCAATTCCAACGCCGTCGTGCTGCTCACGCTGACGGATGCACTGGGTTATTACGGCGGGCAAAGCGTCACTAATGTCAATATCAACGGCAGCACGCTGACGAACGCAGCCGGCAACGAAGGCTATAACGCCAGCTTCGTTTTGAATGGCGGCACGATGAGTTCCGGCGGCGGGCAATACGTTCTGGCCGGGCAAAGCATCTCGTCGGTTTCCAACACCGTCGCTTCCTATGTCAACGCGCCCATTCTCATGCGTGGGAATGTCCTGACCTTGAGTGCCGCGGCCGGCATGGTTCCGGGCGGAGTGGATTTGAATATCTCCGGAAATCTTAACCAATTCGATTCCAGCGACGCGCTCATCAAGAATGGCGCAGGAAACATTCTCTATGGCGGCACGGGAAATTATTCCGGTTCCACCACCATTAACGCCGGCAAGCTGACGCTCGCGTCCACGGCCTCGCTGCCGAACACGACAAACATTATCATCGCCGCCGGCGCGACTTTGGATGTGTCGGCAATCGCCGGCTACACGCTGGGCGGCAGCCAGGGCATTTCCGGCAGCGGCACGGTCAACGGCAGCGTGGCCGACAGCGGTGGCAGCCAGTTCAATCCCGGCGGCAGCGGCACGGTGGGCACACTGACCATCACGACCAATCTAACACTGGCTGGCGGCGACACGCTGAACTTTGATTTCAGTGCCGGTGGCAGCAACGATGTGATTAATGTCGGCGGCACCCTGACGCCCAACGGCACGACCACCATCAATCTCGCCAATGCACCGGTTGGGGGATTCCTCCAAACCAACTACGTTTTGATTCAAGCCGCCAGCCTCGGCGGCAGCGCGGGCAGTTTCACGCTGGCCAATGTGCCGACTGGCGGACGGCAGACTTACAACATTGTTTACAACACCAGCAGTTCGCCGCAGCAGGTTTTGCTGCAGGTGAGCGGATACAACGCAAATTTGGTCTGGCAGGGCGGCAGCGGCAACTCCTGGGATATTCAAATCACCCAAGACTGGCTGAACGGCGGGTCAGCCGATTATTTTTACTCCAGCGACAATGTGCTGTTCAGCAACGTCCCGCCCGCGAATGCTGCAGTGACCATCACTCCCGCAAACATCGCACCCGGATCAGTTACGTTTAACACCACCAATAATTACGTTCTCACCGGCGGTTATATCACCGGTTCCGCCAACTTCACAAAGAGCGGCACCGGCAGCGTGACCTTGCTAACCGCGAATGATTATAACGGCGGCACCACCATCAATAACGGCACGCTGCAACTTGGTGACGGTGTCAGCTACGATGGTTCCGTCGCCGGGAGCATCGTCAACAATTCGGCTCTCGTCATATCGAATTCGTCGGTTGAAAATTATAACAACATCATCAGCGGATCAGGCAAGACGGTTGCCGGTGGTTCCGCCGCCCTGACCCTCGGTGGTAACATTAGCGGCTCCGGTCAGGTGGTCGTCACCGGCAGCGGTGGTTTGACCTTAAGTGGATCCAATTCATACGTCGGCGGCACCTTCGTCACCAACGGAGTCTTGACTGCCGTCAATGCCACCGCGCTGGGCGTGCCGGCTACCGGTGTCCTAGCCACACTGGGTAGCGGGGGGACGCTGGCTTACCAGGTAGCTGGGGCGCAGACGTTGACCAATCAAATCGTCGGCGCCGGTTCATTGGAGTATTCCAACGCCACGCCCGGCAGCCTCGGCAACGGCGTGATCGGGCTTAAGCTGACAGCGAGCAATAGTTTCTCCGGCGGCTTGACCATCAACGTCGGCTCAGTTTATGCCTACAACAACAACGCACTCGGCACCGGGCCGGTGACGCTCGACAACGGCAACGGATACGGCAGCTATGGCTACAACCAGCTTTTCGTTGGCAACGGCCTGAACATCAGCAACGCGATTACCGTCGTGAACGCCTCGGATTATTTCGACGGCGTGCTGATGGTGGATCCCGGTTCGGGCAATTCCGGCAGCGGCACGGACACCAATGGCGCCACCTTCTCCGGGCCGATTACCATCGCCACGGGTGCGGTCATTGCGCACGGCGGTCTGTTCTGCGGGCCGTTCGGCACCAACTGGCTGGTCGTCTCCGGGCCGGTGACCAATTTGAATGCCGGTGCCGGCATCGGTTCGCGCAATGGCCGGACGCGCTTCTCCGGCGGCGGCTCTTACAGCAGTTTTGGCATCGGCGGTGGCACGACACAAATCGGTGCCAACAACGGCATTTGCACCAATGCCGCCCTGCAGATAGCTGGCGGCTCGTTTGACCTCTATGGTTATAGTCAGATATTTACCGGCCTGTCCAATCCCGGCGGTGGTTCGGTGAATAACAGTTCGACGAACGCCAGCATCCTGACGTTGGATTTGAGCAGCGACAGCACCTACTCCAGCGTCATTGCCGGCAACATTTCGTTGGTGGAAAACGGCGCCGCCAACTTGTATCTCTCCGGCACGAATACCTACACCGGTCCGACGATTATCAATGGCGGCGCGCTCCGGCTTACCGGCAATGGGGTGTTGACAAACACCACCAGCATTTTCGTCGAAAGCATTGCCACGCTGGATGTCAGTGGCACCACCTCGGGCACCTTGGCCTTGAACACAAATCAGACGCTTAAGGGCGACGGCGCGTTCACTGTGCTGGGCAATGTGGTGTCACGCGGCACGATTGAATTGAAGGGCAGCAAAACCGGCTTGGTGGTGACCAATGATAGCGTGAATGGCCTGTCCTCCATCACCTACGGCGGCACGCTGAAACTTGATTTGAGCGGCAGCCCCTTGGCCTCGACTGACAGTTTCGTGCTGTTCAGTGCGTCGACTTACAGTGGCGCGTTCACCAACATTGTTCCGGCCACGCCCGGGGCAGGACTTACTTGGAACACGAATAATCTCATCGTGAACGGCACACTGTCCGTCCAAGGAGGCGGCATTGCCACCAATCCGACCAATATCACCGCCACCGTCAGCGGCAGCAGTCTGGTTTTGAGCTGGCCGGCGGATCACCTCGGCTGGATTCTGCAGGCGCAAACGAATTCGCTGACGTCCGGTCTCGGCACTAACTGGGTGGATGTTTCAAGTTCGGCGTCCGTCAGTGCCGTCACCAACACCATCGTGCCCGCCAACCCGTCGGTGTTCTATCGGCTGCGGCTGCCGTAAAACTGATTTGTCGCCGAAGGGGTTCGGTGACGTTTGGGTGGGGGGAGCTGGTTATGGGTTGACCGGCTCTCCTTTCCATTTTGTATTAGATGAAAAGAAAGAATAACAAAGCTGCCTTTACCTTGATTGAGTTGCTAGTGGTGATTGCCATTATCGCGATTCTGGCGGCCATGCTTTTGCCAGCATTAAGCAAAGCCAAGGATCGTGCGCAGGGTATTCGCTGCGTGAGCAACATGAAACAGTTGGCGCTTGGCTGGACCATGTATTTCGGAGACAACAACGAACGTTTGGTCAACAACTGGGTGCTGACTTCCTCTGTCGCCCCGCCGGAATCCTGGGTGGGCGGAAACATGC
Source organism: uncultured Verrucomicrobia subdivision 3 bacterium (assembly GCA_903889895.1). Lineage (GTDB taxonomy): Bacteria > Verrucomicrobiota > Verrucomicrobiia > Limisphaerales > UBA11358 > UBA11358. Next base: position 14,153 of record CAISYZ010000220.1, read on the forward strand.
AAAATGCCGTGGATGCCACAAACGTCACGTTGATTCAGAACTGCAAACTTTACCCCTACAACCCCTCGGCAGGGATTTATCAATGTCCGTCGGCGCGCCCGCCAACACCGGCTGGAGCTAATATTGTTCCCGTGCGAACAGTTTCCTTGAATGCCCGGATGGGGGCGGCGTTGCCCGGCGACACCAGCGCCGCTGGGCAGGTAAATACGACCACCGTCGTGGCGGCTTATCCGGTGTTCAAAAAAACTTCGGACATCAAGAGTCCCCCGCCGGTCAATGCGTTGACATTTATCGAGGAGAGCATCAACACGATTGATGACGGGATTTTTTTCCTCCAGGTAAATGCAAATCAGACATCATGGAACAATAATTCCCCTTCCATCCGGCACAGTCAGGGCTGTAGCCTGTCTTTCGCGGACGGGCACTCAGAACATTGGAAATGGAAAACGTTGACCGCTGAAAATTCCTACAGTGCATCCGCAGCTAACTGTATGGCAGACCTGACGAGACTGGAAAACACAATTTACACACCCTAAAGTTGTTTATGCACGGGTTTATGAATCTTTCCAGGGAAAAAACGCGGCGCGGTTTTACCCTCATTGAACTGTTGGTAGTCATCGCCATCATTGCCATTCTCGCGGCGATGCTGCTGCCCGCGCTCGCGGCGGCAAAAAAGAAGGCTTTTCAGGCTCAATGTTTGAGCAATTTGAAACAATGGGGCACGGCGCTGGCGATGTATGCCGGAGATAATCATGACTATTTCCCTGACAACAGCGGGACTGGTGCCAAAGACTGGGCGTGGGTTTCCGGGGCTTGGAATATCAATTTCTACCCGGCCTATTTGTATGCCAACAAAGTCGGATCGTCCACGACTGGCACCCGTAGTCAAAATGATGTCATTTATTGTCCGACAGACCTTTATCACCGGGTTTATGAAACAGCCAATCCCGGAACGACCAACTTAATTGGTTACCAGTTCCTGCCCGGCGGTCGTTTGGCGGGGAGCGACAATTACAACGCGTTCGGCTTGGGGAACTGGGTTCTTAATCGCGCGAAGTTTGGCGGCGCTTACCGCAAGGCACCGGTCATGATTGACAAAATTCAGGAAGCAGCCGGGAGCTGGGTGAGTATCGTCGGCGGACAAACCGCGCCCATCAGCAATCATAACAGCAGCGGCAATGTTCCGAGCGGTGGGGATTTTCTTTATGAGGATGCCCATGCGGAGTGGCGGAATTTTAAGTGGTCAGGACCTGGCGCTGCGGCGACAACCTCTCCCATTCAACCAGGCGGAACCGCGAGCACCTGGACGGTTTATTACAAACCAAGTGATTTGGATGCGGGGCCTTGGTAACTAAGGTTGCTTTTATATCATCTTGTTACGCCACATTTACCAGACCGTTTTGGTAGCACTGTGTTGCTGCGCGCTTGGCATTCAGGCTGCGAGCATTACCTGGAGCACGCGGGCGCTGATTACTGGTGATGCGGATGTCTCGACCAATGGCGGACTGCTTTACGCCTACGACGACTCGAACATTTCCGCCACGGTTAATACCGTTAACTTCGCCGCCGGCAACAGCGCATCTACATTTGGCGGAAATATCACGATCAGTGGTTATTATTGGTATAACACTACAGCCTTCGGTAGCATGACTGGAACACCGTGGGATAACCTGAACACAAATTACCAATCGGTGCTACAAGGCGGCGTGTATGCCAGCAGTGGCAACACGATGAGCGTAACCCTGAACAATCTTACCGGGGGGCATCCCTATCTGCTTCAGGTCTGGGTTTGCGATACGCGCATCGGCGCTTCCAACCGCACCGAGACGGTGACGAGTTCCGGCGGCAATACCCTTACGCTAGATTACAACAATACGAGCACCAACGGAGGCGTGGGCCAATATGCCATCGGCACCTTCACCGCGGACGCGCCGACGCAGGTGTTCACGATGACTGGTGCGCAACCGGCGACGGGAAACTCGGCGCAGCTCAATGCCATTCAGGTGCGCGACACCAGCGTGGCGTCAGGTTCGGTGATTGCAAGTATCACGCTGAATCCGACCACGACTTATCAGACGATCTATGGCATCGGTGGAAACCTGGCCGGCGGCGAGCAGTTGGCTTTGTTTAATGCCAGCACCGGGTTGTTGACGTCAGCGTTTTCTCCCAGCGGTTTAAATCTTAGTTTTCTCCGCATCGACAATCCTTACGGCCAGACTGAACCGGCGTTCAACGGTCTGACCAACGTCAACAATGTCGTCATCTCCGCGTTTCGCGCCTTGCAGCCGAATGGAAAAATCATGATGACTTCGTGGTCGCCGCCGGGGTCGCTCAAGAGCACCGGCAGCGCCTTCGAAGGCACGTTGGCAAAAAATGCGCAGGGGAATTTTGTCTATACCAATTTCGCCAACTGGTGGGTGAGCTCGTTGAAATACTGGCAGAGCAATTCGTCGTTGCCTGACTTTGTCTCCATCCAGAATGAGCCGGACTGGTATCCCACCAGCGGAACCAATAACGCCTGGCAGGCCGGCTGTGAGTTGACCACCACCGCCGGAACTTATGCCGGTTACAATCAGGCGTTCGCGGCGGTCACCAATGCGTTTCTGGCCAATGGTTTTGGCAGCATGAAAATGATTGGGCCGGACACCTCGGGAATGAGTGGAAGTATTATTCCGAACTATTTGAATAATCTGCCCGCCGGTTCCATCTCGGTTTCCCATCATCCTTACGGCAACAACATTTCCACGACGGGCTCTGGACTGTTGACCACACTTGATTCGCAGTATCCGTGGGCAACCAACGTGAAATTCATGGACGAATATGACGGCGATAATTGGGGCACGAATTATCCGGGCTGGATGGGCTTGGCCGTCACGATGCACAATGTTTTCAGTTTGGAAAACGCCAATGCTTATTTGATATGGAGCATCTACTATGGCTGTTTTTATAACGCCAATGGAAGTCCGGCTACCGATGAATATTACACTGTCGGCCATTTCAGCAAATTCGTGAACCCCGGCGACCGGCGCGCAAACGTCACATCCACGGACCCGAATCTGCTCGCTTCGTTTTATCGCCGAACCAACAGTAACCCGGCCATAGCCGATGTGCTGGTCATGGTGCTTATCAATAACGACAGCATTTCCGTTTCTGCGAGTGTCGGCACCTCCAATTACTGGGCTGCTGATCCTTTGCAGCGTTCGTGGCAAGTTTACCAAACCGCAAATGTTGGCTCCGGCGAACGGCTGACCTTGGTTACTAACGTGATTGGAGCGAGACTCACGAATAATCAAACCATGCTTTTGCCGCCCTATTCCATCACGACCGCCGTCATCAATACCGGAATTTACACCAACGCGCCGCCGGTGTTCACCAGCACGGCGAGCAACACCAGTTTAAATCCGGGGCAGGTGTTAGTGATGACCAATACCGCGAGCGATCCAAATCAAACCGTGCAAACTTTGAATTACTCGCTGCCAATCGGGCCGGCAGGAGCGATGGTGAATTCGGCCAACGGTATTTTGAACTGGCGTCCGCTCATTGCTCAGGCCAATACGACCAATGCTTTCCGCGTGGTGGTCGCGGACAACGGTTCGCCCAGCCTGACTGCCACGCAGAATTTCACGGTCACCGTGCGTCCCGTGACCGTTCCGGCGGCCACCTCGGTAGCCGTGACCAATGGTGAGTTTCAGATTTTAATCAACGGTGCCGTTGGACCTGACTACACATTGCAGGTGTCCACGAATTTGCTAATGTGGTCGAATCTCTTCACAACCAACCCCGCTGTGCTGCCGTTCAACTGGTCGGATGCAACGACAACCAATTCCAAGCAGCGCTTTTATCGCGTGCTGCTTGGGCCCTGACCGTTAGCCGAAGTGGAAACGCCTTTTCCAACTCGGTTTGATTGGCTGCTCGCGGCTTCTTTGTCTATTTTCATTTTAACAGCACTCTCTGTGTCGCCTGTTCTTTTCGGGGCGAGTATTACTTGGAATACGCGATCTACGATCGCTAGTGATTCAGATGTTTCCACGAGTGGCGGGTTGCTTTACGCCTACGATGATTCTAACGTTTCTACCTCGGTCAACGGAGTCACTTTCGCCGCCGGCAATAGCCCTTCCTCGCTCGGCGGCAATGTGACCATCAACGGTTATTATTGGTATAACACGACGGCTTTCGGTAGTGGAGCGGGAGCGCCTTGGACAAATTTTAGTTCAGCCTACCAGGCCGTCTTGCAAGGTGGCGTTTATGCCAGCAGTAACGTGACCATGACCGTCACCTTGAACAACCTTACCATCGGTCATGTGTATCAGTTGCAAATTTGGGTGAATGACACGCGCATCGGCGCTTCCAATCGCACCGAGACGGTGACGAGTCCCGGCGGCAACATCGTCACGCTCGCATACAATACTACGGCTGCCAACGGCGGCGTGGGGCAGTATGCCATCGGCAACTTCACCGCCGATGCGACGACGCAAGCCTTCACTATGACGGGTGCGCAACCCGCGGCGGGCAATTCCGCGCAACTTAACGCCATTCAAGTGCGCGACCAAAGTGCCGCCGCCAGCACAAATTCATCCGCCGGAGTGGTGGCTTTGATTGATCCCACGGTAGCGCTGACCAATTACACCAGCCTCGGCGAATGGAACACGAATGGAAATCTGGAAGGCTGGAATACTTCACAAATCAGCGGCGTGACGGTTGCCGGCGGCGTGTTGTCCGGCACCGCCAGCGGCAACGACCCGCAGGTGACTCTGACCGGACTGAGTTCCAACGGCCCCGATTTGGATTTGGCGTTTAATGACTATCTCGACTTTCGTTTGCAGCTACCGGTGGGATTCAGCGGCGGCATCCAAGTTTATTTTGGCGCGACGAACAATTATTACGGCACTGCCAACAGCACGACAGGATTCAGTTTGGCGCGAATGGCGGCCATTACCAACGTTCCCACGGACGGCGCGTTTCATGTTTATCGCGTTTTCTTCGGCCCGCACGTCTTTTGGCGCGGCAATTTGTCGGATGTGCGGATTGATCCGCTCGGCACTTCGGCGACGAATGGCCAAGCCTTCGCGCTGGATTACGTCCGCGTTGGCGATTTGACCGGCGATGTTTATTATCCTTCTTACGCATCCAATGTTCCGGGCGCGGGCACAAACGACGTGAACGGATTTCCCGTTCAGGAAATGTCCTCGAAGCATTTTCGTTTCTGCTGGGACGCCAGCGTCGCCTCCAACAGCTATTGGACCGCGACCATGCCGCACGGCACGTTGCGCAATTTCGAGGAGGTTTGGAAAACGCACGTCTGGCGATTGGGTTTTCCGGAGCCGACCCGGCCGCTCGGAACCGCGCTGCCTTACACCGGCAAAAAATACAAACTCAACGTCACCACTTGGAACGGCGGCTACTGGACCGGCGCGGACGGCAACGGCATTCCCTGGGTCAACATCACGCCCGATGGTTTGGCCGTGGATCCGCCGACGTGGGTGCCGCCGCATGAATTCACGCACGCCTGTCAGGAAGATGCCTGCACCACCGGTTATCAAAACGTGGACGGCCAGTTTTGGGAGAACCACGCCAACTACGGTCGCGAACAGTGGCTCTATTGGTATCCGTGGAACACGAATCAAAGCGGCCTTGATCCCAACTACGTCGATATGTCGCACTTTTGGATCGGCTATGGAAATGACTATTACCTCTGCTGGCCGTTCTGGGTTTATCTTGACGAAAATCCGGACAACCTACCCGGCCTTGGCGCCAGCTACGGGAATTTTTTCAGCACGCAGATTTGGAAGAGCGAGTTGTCCGGCGAATATCTCTGGACCACGCTCGCGCGGCTCGCATCGGGCAATTCGGTGCAGGACATTATCGGTTACATCGCGCGCCGCGATGTGATGTGGGATTACTCGCACCGTGCCGCCCTGACCAACGCGGCTAACGCCGGTGATTCCGAGCACAACCAGCGCTGGACTTTTGCCGAATTACGCCAGCGTCCGGATGATCCGTCTTGGTGGCAGACGCCGCTGGAATTTGCACCGCAGCAGACGGGCTATAAAATCATCCGGCTGATTCCACAGGGCAGCGGCGCGGGCCGCGTGGTGAGCGTGAATTTCCACGGCCTGCCGGACAGCGCACGCGGCGCGGATTGGCGCGCGAGTTTCGTCGTCGTGTCGGACACCGGTGCGGTGCGCTACAGCGCGTTGTGGAATGCCGGCACGAATTCGGTGACGCTCGCGACCAACGAAAACACGCTTTATCTTTCCGTCGCCGGCACGCCGACAAACTTTCTGGCCGAGTCCATTGACGAAGCGCAGGCATCGTTTCAGTCCTCGCCGGCGAAGGCGCGGTTTCCGTTTGAAATTCAAATCACCGGCGCGACGCCCAACGAAAGCACCAACGGCGGCACCTCCGGTTTGGTGCAAGTCGCCAACGGCGGCGGCTGGCGCGCGAGCACGGCGACGGTGGACAGCACGGCTTACGTCGGGCCGAATGCGCGAGTGCTCGGGTCGGCCAAAGTTCGCGGCACGGCGCGCATTTTGGATTATGCGATCGTCGAAGGCAGCGCCGTCGTCACCAACAATGCCGTTGTCAGCGGCCACGCGCTCGTGCGCGACACGGCGCTCGTGAAGGATTTTGCCAAGGTGCGCGATTATGCGATGGTGACGGACAATTCCGTCGTGGCCAATTACGCGCGCATTTTGCAACACGCGGAAATCACCGGCGGATCCGTCATCAGCAACTGGGCGACGGTGAAAGGTTCGGCGGTGACGTGGCACGACAACACCGTGTCCACCGGCGCGCAGGCGTGGAACGATGCCGTGCTCGACGGCGATTTTTCCACCGCGCAATCATGCAGCAACGGTTTTCAATTCGGCTTCGAGGAATACAATCCCGGCCCGCTCGTCTGGATCAATAATCGCACCGCGCCGCGCCGGTTGTTCGCCGCATATGAATTCAACGCACCGCACGATTCGCTCGCGAAAGATTGGCTCGGTGTGACCGACGGTTACCTGCAAGGCGGGCCGGCATGGATCAGCTCTGACGCCCAGCGCTCCGGTTTCTTGGCGTTTAACGGCGCGAATCAGTTTGTGACGCTCGACCGATCGCTTTCGGACTTAAAAGAAACCACCGTGACTGCCTGGGTGAAATGGTCCGGCGGCGCGGGCAACCAGCCGGTCTGGTATTTCGGCACAGCGGCGACCAACTGCATGTTTCTGACACCGAACGACGGCACCGGCTCCGCGAAATTTTCCATCACCAGCGGCGGCGTGACGCAGACGCTGGCGTGGACGAACAATGCTTTGCCCGTCGGCGCGTGGACGCATGTCGCCGTGGCCTTGTCGAACAACGTCACTGGCCGGCTTTATATCAACGGCACCAACGTCGCGACCGCGAACATCACGATTTCGCCGGACCAACTCAACGCGCCGAACGTGAACACTTCACCGCAACAAAATTATCTTGCACGCGGCGCGGGTAATTCGTTGCCGTTTTTCCAAGGCGCGCTGGATGGCTTGCGCGTTTACACCGGACCGTTGACCGACGCGGAAATCGCCGTGCTCCAACCGCCGCCGACATTTTCCGGCCCCGGCACGCTTTATGTGGATTTGCGCGCGACCAACGCCGCGTCCGGTTCACTCGCGTTGTTCAGCACTTGGACCAATTTTGGCACTGGCATCGGCAATTTCACCAGAGCCGGTTCGCCAACTTACTCAACCAATGTTGCTGGCACCGGCGTGCCGGGAATTTATTTTGACGGAACCTCAGCGCTTTACAGTTCCACGAACACGTCCATCGCCTCCATCACTGGCGCGGGCGCACGCAGCCTCGAAGTGTGGGCTTACAACCCGTCGCTGGCGTCCGAGGAAACGATGGTGTCGCTCGGCGACCGCAGCGGCACACGGAAGGATTGCGCGTTCAACTTCGGCAACGCCGCCGGCTGGGGCGCGGTGACGCATTTCAACGACGACGTGCCGTGGGGCGCGATGGGCTTTCCTTCGACGAACGGCTGGCATCATCTCGTTTACATCTACGACGGAAACGTGACGGTGAAAATTTACGCCGACGGACAATTGTGGTTCACGGACACGCTCGGCGGCGCACTCGCGACTCCGACGGGCGATCCCATCAACATCGGTTGCCAGCGCGCCTCTGGCGGCAGCGGTTCGGCGAGCCAGTATTTTTCCGGCTACATCAACGCCGTGCGCGTTTGGGGCGGCGTGTTGAGTGCGAGCCAGGTTCAATCCAATTTTCTTGTCGGGCCATTCACTTTGCCGTCCGTTCCCAAATCCATTTCCTTGGCCGCCATTTCCAACCGAACCGTCAATTGCGGCATCACGGTGGTTATCACCAATTCGGCGACCGATCCGAACCTGCCGCCGTTGCCGCTGACCTTTAGTCTTCTGAACGCGCCCACGAACGCCTCGATTGATCCCGCGAGCGGTGTCGTCACTTGGCGTCCGCTCCTTGCTCAGGCAAACACGACAAATACTTTTCGCCTGGTAGTTGCAGAAAACGGTTCGTCCAGCCTGACTGCCACGCAGACTTTTTCCGTGACAGTGCTGCCGTTCAACTCACCGCAAGTCAGCACGGCTGTTTTGAACATTGGTGTATTCAGTCTTACTGTCAACGGGATTGCCGGTCCGGATTACACCATTCAAGTCTCGACCAACTTGATTTCTTGGAACAATCTGTATTTCACCAACCCTGCGTTACTGCCATTCAGCTGGACGGACGTAACCGCAACCAATTTCAACATGCGCTTTTTTCGCGTGCTGCTTGGGCCGTGAATCGAGACAAAAATAAGTCAAACCCGGACAGTTAATTGAATTATTAGCCAGCCATGCGAATCCGTAATTCACACAAATCATATCGTGATGTATTAACGCTGATCGGTGCCGTCGCCTTGGCGTTGCCCATGACAACTTCGGCAGCTGGCTTGGTTTGGAACAACGGTTCGGCTACTGGTAGTTGGAATAACACTGACGCCAACTGGACTGGGGCTGTTTGGAACAACGTTACCCCCGATAGCGCTCTATTTAATACAGTTGGAGGAATTATCAATCTCTCCATGCCTATTACGGCGGGAAGTGTGACTTTCTCCAACACACCTTTCGTGACCGCCGACTTCACTAGCACGACCTTCACCAATAATAGTTTACAAGCTGGCAGTTTGACCGTTCAGGGCGCTGGCAACAATGGCAGCAGTTATTCCAGCAATCCCACGTTGACGATTGGAAACCCGGTTTCAATTACGGGCGATGTGGCGGTGGGACGGGCCAATCTCACCATTGCCGGCGGCACCTTGGCGGCCAACCGGATTGTGGCCGCCGCCGGCAGTTATGACTGGGCGGATGTGACAATCACGAATGCCACAGTCTGGGCCACCAACGGCGTGGATGGTTCGGTGAATGCTACTGCTCCAGCCACTTTTCAATTGGATCTGAACGGAGGCTCGCTTTACACACCTTATCTTAAGGTCGCCGACCGCGAGTCGAGCGGCACCGCGTGGTTTAACTGGAATGGCGGAACCTTGGTGGCGACGGCCGATACAAATAACTACATTCAAGTCTATCAAGGCAGTGGGGCCACCTATGGCACCAATAGTTACATCGGCAATAGCGGAGCCATTATTAATACCTATGACGGAATTGCCGGCCACACCATCACCATTGGAGTTAATCTCAAGCCAGCCACTTCTAGCACCGGCGGCTTGACTAAACTGGGGCCTGGCACACTTACGTTGTCGGGGGTGAATACTTTCACGGGAGCCACGGCCATTAACGCTGGCACGCTGACCATTGGTGGAAGTGGCCAGTTGGGCGGAGGTAGTTATGCGGGGGCTATCATCAACAACGGGTTGTTGAAATACAACAGCAGTGCGGCTCAAATATTGAGCGGCGTCATTTCTGGAAATGGCCCGCTCATAGAAGTCGGCAGCGGCACGCTGACGCTCACGACCAGTTCCAACACCTACAGCGGCGGCACGACTGTTGCTGCTGGAATTCTGGCCATGGGTGCCGATTATGGTGCCAATGAAAATTCCGGATCACTAGGTTCGGGTAATGTTTCCATTTCGGGCGGCGGACAGTTCCGGTTCGGCGGCACCTCTGGTTATCCCGTGGTTTATTATTATTTTCCCAGTGCCAATAATTTTACCTTTAACAACGGACAATTTTCCGTGACCGACGGCGGACAGCACATTCAAGGCGGGGTGACGGTGAACAGCGGCGGGTTGTTTTGCTATACCCGCTGGATTGGCAAGGATCTGTATCTCGACGGCGTGGTTGCCGGCTCTGGGCCGATTACCGTGGATAACTACACCCAGTCGGGTCATCAAGGTTATACGCATTTCAGCAATGCCAGCAACACATGGTCCGGCACGCTGACCATCAATGCGCCCTCCAGTAGCAACGGCGGCGCGGTTTCCGTGGATAATAATACTGCGTTATCCACTGCCACGGTCAATGATAACAACACAGGCATCATTTCCGGTTATCCCGCCATGGTTTTTTCCGCTGGTATAGACGCGCCGGTTTTTGGTGCCTTGGCTGGCAGCGGTAATATCGTGCTGGCGGATGGTGCCGGTTCGGCAGTGGCCTTGACGGTTGGTGGTAACAATGCCAACTCCACATACTCCGGCGTCTTAAGCGGCAGCGGTTCGCTGACCAAAAACGGCACCGGCATCATGACACTTTCAGGCACGAATACTTACCTCGGCACCACGACCGTCAACGGCGGCATTCTGGTAATATCCCAGCCGACAATCGTCACCAACTCAACCGTCATTGTGGCCAGCGGAGCCGGGTTGCAACTGGCTTTTGGCGGGACCAACACGGTGGCCGGTCTGATGTTGAACGGAGTGCATCAGTCCGCGGGCATCTATAATAGCAATACGAGTGCACCCTACATCACCGGCCCGGGCAGCTTGCAGGTAAGTCCCAGCACTTCCACCATCACGCTGAATCCCGCCACGACTTACCAACAGATCTACGGCTTCGGCGGAAACTTATGCCAAGGCGACCAGAAATTGCTAAGTGGCTACAATCTTTACCCGCAGGTGTTTTCGTCGAGCGGCCTCAACTTCAGTTTCATTCGTCTGAGCACTGCCTATGGAGTGGCCAACACAAATTTTGCCGGCTACGACGCGGCCAACGTTGCCATCACGACCAATTTTCGCGCGATGCAACCGAACGGCTACATCACTTTGTCATCCTGGTCGCCGCCGGAAAATCTCAAGAGCACCGCCAGCGTATTTGGCGGCACGCTGGCCAAAGTCGGCGGCAAATATGTTTACACCAATTTCGCGAACTGGTGGGCTGGCACGCTGCAATATTATCAAAGCAACTCCGCTTTGCCGGATTATGTCTCGATTCAAAATGAACCGGACTTTGCTTCCAGCGGGACGAACGCCCAGTATGAGGCGGGCAGTTACTTGAGCGCCACGGAAACCTCGACTCAGGCCGGCTATCCGCAGGCGCTGGCGGCGGTTCGCAGCGCATTTTCCGCCGCCGGCCTCGGTTCGCAAAAAATTCTTGGACCCGACACCACTGCAATTGGCGGCGGTAAAATTCCGAAATATCTCACCAACGCTGCGCCGGCGACCGTGGACGCCATCGGTCATCATTTGTATGGCGACGCGCCGGCGACAACGGGCACGGGCAACTTGAGTTCATTGAATTCATTTTATTCCTATACAACCATTCCCAAGTTCATGACCGAGGGGAATCCGTTCGACGACCAGGAAACCTACAGCCCCACGAATCAGCCGGATTGGATGCATCTGGCGGTGACGATTCACAATTACATGACCGTAGAAAACGCCAACGCCTACATGGTCTGGAATGTGATGTGGGCCACGGTGGCTTGGTGGAACGGCCAGCCCAACGGCACGCAGACGTATTATCCGCTGGGTCATTTCAGTAAATTCATCCGGCCCAACGACTGGCGGGCGCAAGCGGCCAGCAGCGACACCAATATTCTCGTCTCGCTTTACCGGCACACCAACAGTAATCCCGCCATCAGCGACCGGTTGGTTTTGGTATTGATCAACAAAAGCGGCAATTACACTTATCCCGTAATTCAAACGACGGCGTGGTGGGCAACGGATCCGCTGCAACGCGCGTGGCAGGTTTATAAAACTGCCAATGATGGGGCGACGCAACAACGCCTTACGCTTACGGAGAATCTCGCCGGTGCGAGTCTGTCCGGTGATCGTAATCTCGTATTGGCCCCGTATTCCATCACCACCGCCATCATCAATACCGGCGTTTACACCAACGCGCCGCCCGTATTCACCAGCACCGCCGGCAACCGAACCATCAACCCCGGCCAGACGCTGCTTATTACCAACACCGCGAGCGACTCGGACCAACCCGCGCAATCTTTGACGTTTTCTTTGCCAGTCTCACCGGCGGGCGCGGTTGTGAATTCGACCAATGGCATTTTGAACTGGCGTCCGCTCATCGCGCAGGCCTGTTCGACCAACGCTTTTCGCTTGGTTGTTGCGGACAACGGCTCGCCGAGCTTGAGCGCCACCCAAAATTTTTCCGTGACGGTTTTGCCGGTGGCGCTGCCGACGCTGTCGTCGTCGAGCTTCAGCAATGGACTGTTTAGAATGTCGGTTGGCGGGGTCGTCGGACCGGATTACACCGTGCAAGTCTCCACCAATCTTGTCACTTGGACGAATCTGTTCACCACTAATCCGGTTGGTTTGCCCTTCAACTGGACGGATACGAATACGGCTGGATTTGCCCGCCGGTTTTACCGCACATTGCTGGGACCGTAATGACTTCCTCCTTTAAAAAATTTCAATTTTGTGCAGCCTGCCTGGTCTGCTTTTGCCTCGCGCCGGGGGTGCGGGCTTCGGAGGTGCAGGAATTTATTTTGGACACTTCCATTCATTATCAGGTGATGGATAATTTTGGTGTGAACGACGCCTGGAGCATCCAGAAAGTTGGTGCGGAATGGTCGGAGACGAACAAAAATAAAATCGCCGACCTGCTGTTTTCCACCAATACCGGCATCGGTTTGTCTGGCTGGCGTTTCAATCTCGGCGCGGGCATCAATCATCAGACCATCCGCGATGACTGGCGCACCACAGAATCGTTTGAAACCGCGCCGGGGAAATACGACTGGACGCGGCAAGCCGGCCAGCGTTGGTTTTTGCGCGCCGCCAAAGCGCACGGCGTGAATCAGTTTTTCGCCACAGCCTATAGCCCGCCGCTGCGTCTAACCAAAAACGGCTTGAGCAATCTTGGCCACGATGCCAGCTCCACCACGAATCTCAAGCCGGGGACGGAAAATGATTTTGCCAAATATCTTTCCGACATCATCGCTCATTTTCGCGACAATCCCGATCTGACCGAGCAGATTAACTTTAATTTTGTCCTGCCAGTCAACGAGCCGCAGTGGGAATGGCAGCATGGCCAGGAAGGTTGTCGCTATTCAAACGCCGATTTGAAAAATGTTTATACCGTGCTTCATTCACGGTTGGTGGCGGATGGTCTGAAGACGAAGATCCTCGGTCCGGAGTCCGGCTCGATTCCGGACATGTATGCTTTTGATCAAGCAGCCCGCGACCGGTGGCACAACGGCTATGGGAATTATCTGAATTGGATTTGCGGCGTTCCGGCCGTGGCGGCGTGTTTCGGCGGTGTCATCAGCTATCATAGCTATTGGTCGGACGCGATGCCGGGCAAGCTGGTTTCGGACCGTGAGCAACTGGGCAAAGCGTTCAAGCATTTTCCGGGCTGGAAAATTTGGCAGAGTGAATACTGCATTATGGAACCGGGGCGCGACCTCGGCATGGACACCGCGCTGCGCGTGGCGCGGATCATCCATTGCGACTTGACGCTCGTGAACGCGTCATCGTGGCAATGGTGGCTGGCCGTGGCCAACGAGGATTTCAAAAGCGGGCTGATTTACACCGACTACCAAAAACCCGGCGACGCGGAGACGATTTACGAATCAAAGCTGCTCTGGACGCTGGGAAATTTCAGCCGCTTTATCCGGCCCGGTATGGTGCGGGTGGAACTGTCCGGCCCGCAGGATGTTCAAGGCTTGCTGGCGTCGGCATATTTTAATGAACCAGACAAGACCGCGGCGCTGGTGTTTGTGAACTGTGCCTATGAGGCGAAAAATGTTCGGTTGCGATTCGCCAAATCTTCTGACGCGGAGCGCATTTTCACGACTTACATCACAGCAGATGAAAAAAATCTCGAACCCGGACAAAAAATCATCGGCAAAAACATTTTCACTGTTCCCGCCCGCAGCGTGGTGACGCTGGTCAGCGAATCCGGCTCGAACAAAAAGGCTTCCCAAGTATCAGCAGCGTTGAATTATGACAAAACCATCAAAAACTAAACGCCGGACATGGCTCCGGCAAATGTTGACAGTTTGTGCGCTGGCTTTGCTTTCCGGTGAAGCGTGCGTTGCCAACGAACTGGGTGCCAAACTGCAAAGCTCTTTCGTCTGGCTACAAGCACCCGTGACTGATGAAAGTTTACACGCCGGCTTTCGCCGCGAATTCTTTTTGCGTGACGTTCCCGCCACGGCACAACTGCATCTTTTTGCCTACACGCGTTACCAACTTTACCTCAACGGCGAATATGTCGGTCGCGGGCCGAACCGTTTCGAGAGCATCCATCCGGAATACGATTCGTGGAACATCGCCGCGCGGTTGCATCCCGGCACTAATGTCATCGCTGTGATTGTGCATCGCGACTGGCCCGGCGATGCGATTGCCAACATGGGGCAGACCTTGAGCCGGTTTCGCCGGCACGCGCCTGGTTTTACCGCGCGGCTCGAATTGGCTGCGCTTCCGGCCATCGTCACGGATGCTTCGTGGCGCGGTTTTGTCGAAGCCGGAAATATTTTGCCGGTTCCACATTATTATTCGTCCATCGCGGAAAATTACGACGCGCGGAACATGGCCGGTGACTGGACGGCGACAAACTTTGATGACTCATCGCTGCCCCTTGCGAAAACGCTGGACACCACCGACCATGCCGACTGGCCCGAGTTATCGCCCCGCAGCATTCCGCATTTGCGCGAGCGTGAATTGACGCTCAACGATCCAGTTCCAACCGACGGCCTGACTTTGACTAATGGCCAGACGCAAGTTTTTCATTTGCCGCAGATTGAGCAGGCATATTGGGTCGCGGATTTCGACGCCGAAGTCGGAACTAAAATTGTTGCCACGCTGCTCTTGCCTGAATCGCATCGTGGTCCATCTAGCACTTATATTTGTCGCGCCGGAATCCAGCGTTGGATGAGCGGCGATACTTTTGCGCAAAATGCCTTGAGCCTGCGCGTCGAAACGGGTCGTGTCACCATCCGCAATTTGCGTCTCATCGCGGTGAATTATCCATTTGACCGGATTGGTTCTTTTTCCAGCAGCGACAGCGAACTCAACCACATTTGGCAGATCACCGCGCGTTCGACAGAGCTATTGAGCGAAGATGCCTACACTGATTGCGCTGACCGCGAGCGTTCCGAATGGATGGATTGCGATCCGCCGATGTATGACGCGACGCGCGTGATGATGGCCGGTCCCGCCGTGAATGGTTTGCCTGCTTGGAGCGATGCTCGGCTTTACGCCAACATGCTTCGGCGCGTCGCCTACAGTCAGGAACCCGACGGCATGGTGCGCGCGCGGACCTGCTCCGAAATGGTGGACATCCACACGCGCATGGAAGACCGCGCCTGCGACTGGCTGCAAGGATTCCGGAAATATTACGAGGCCACCGGCGACAAGGAACTCATCCGTGAACTCTGGCCGTTTTGCGAACGGCAACTCAACTGGTTTCTGCAACGCCGCCAGCCGGACGGTTTGATTCTCTGCCGCGAATGGGTTGCTTGGGACAATCCTATGAGCTACGCCACCTGCGAAGGCGCGGCGAACAACGCTTTCATCTGGCGCTCTTTTCGCGATGCCGGCTGGCTGGCTGCGCAAATCGGCAATAAACCAGCCGCCAAGAAATGGTCCGCCGCTGCCGAAAAATTACAGGCTGACTTCAACAAACTTCTGTGGGATGAAACCACCTGCGCTTATTGTTCGGCGGTTGGCACGCCGGTGATTTTGCCGCAAGACCAGCACTCAAAAAAGGCCATCAATCTCAAGTCCGCGAACGGTCGCACCGAGCCGACGCTGCACGCGAATTTGTTTGCGCTCGACCAAGGTATCGTTCCGCCGGAACGTCGTGCGCAGGTGGTGGCTTGGACGCTGCAACACGCCGACCAAATCCGGCAGGTGATGGCGAATCATTATTTCTTCAACCTGCTGGCCTCGCTGGATCGCCCCGAATACGACCAAATTATTTTGGATCGAATTCGGAACGGCTGGCAGGGCATGGTGGATTGCCCGTGGCAAACGACCTGGGAAATGATGGACAGCAGCAAGCATCCGCACGGCTCCAAATGCCATTGCTACGGCATTGTTCCCGGCTACACTTTGAGCACTTATGTTTTGGGTGTTCGCCGCGATGAACCGATTTGGAAAAGGCAAATCATCATCGAACCGCATCTCGGCGATCTCGCGCGCGCGGAAGGTGTGGTCGTGACCGAATTCGGGCCAGTCGCGGTCAGTTGGGAAAAGTCCGGCAACCGTCTCAATTTCAACATTACAGTTCCTCAAAATTGTGAGGCCATCCTTGCATTGCCGGAACATGCGGGCAACCCGCTTGAACTGGACGGCAAAATTATTGCCTCCGAGAAGCGCGGCATTCGTCAGGTCGTCATTTTGCACGCTGGCAGCCACTCTGGAAAAATTTGAAGGTCTGTTGTGAATGCGATGTCATCAAAAACAGTCACAAATTGATTGCGATATCTCGTCTAGCCCGTGGTGGGCATGAACAACTAAGAAATTTTGGTGATGGGGCGCCTCCGCCCCACCGGGCTGATTTATATGAAGCCGCTTGGTGTTAACGCCAGACTGAATATTGCGGAGGCGGTGAAGGATTTGGATCTTCGGTCATTCGGCTGCCAGCCGTGGCTCGGCGAAAACCTGTTTTTGCAGGTTTTTTGCCCGGAAGGCACTTCCGCACACTTTGTCTTTGTTGCAAAACACTTTGCCTTTGTCTCAAAGCATTTCGATGATATTACAAAACACTGTTGCTTCGTTCCATCGCGCGATTGTTTTGTCGCAAACCGCTTTGATGGCGTTACAAAGCACTGTGACTTTGTTCAACGCAGGATTGCTTTGCTTTAAAACACTTTGACGGCGCTACAAAGCGCTTTGATGGCGTTACAAAACACTGTGACTTTGTCCCATTGCACGGTAGTTTTGTCGCAAAATCGGTTGATGGCGTTATAAAGCAAGTTGATTTTTCTGCATGCTATGCCGTTTGGCTAATTTCCCGACTTTTCATGAACTTTAGGACCGAATCTCAGGTGCCTATTACTGCTGTCGGGAAAAGTCACGGCTAGCGGTGTTTCCATGGGGTCCAACCCCCGCTTCCAGCCTTAAAAGACTACCCAAAAGGGTAGTGGATATTTATCCACTGCCGGTGATAAATTTACCCAATACCAATGCTTGCTTTAGACAAACCAATAACGAATTCCATTTAGTCAGCCATTTGCCGAATCAATTCACAGCCACTTGTTCCTCATCCACCATCGAAAAATCATGAAAAAATCCCTCAACATATACTTCACGCTCATGTTAACGGCAACGCTACCAGCGTTTTCGCAGGATATCTGGAGCGGTGGCGGCAACAACAACTGGAGCGATCCCAATGATTGGGCGGCATTGGCGGCTCCCAGCACCGGCGACAGTCTGGATTTCACCGGCAGCACCCAGACCTCGCCAAACAATGACCTCGCCACCAATCTTTACAGTTTTTCCGGCATCACGTTTGACGGCTCTGCTAGCGGGTTTGACCTGGTGGGCAATGATGTTTGGCTGTCCGGCGGAATCACCAACGCCAGCGGCACTCAGCAATTGATTGACCTCAATCTGGTGTTGACGGGTCCGACCGCAATCAACACCACCTCGGGCGACATCGCCGTCGGCAATACCACAGGCCAGATCAATGGTCCCGGCACGCTCACGGTGAACGGCCCGGGCACGTTAACGGTGTCCACCAATAATAGCGGTGGCACGACCATCAATAGCGGGGCCAACATGGTTGTCAATAATATCAACAGCAGTGGCAATGGCAGCTATACCCTCGCGGGCGGATCGTTGCTGTTGGAATATGGTTCATGGTATTCTCCCAGCCGCAATTTTACCTTCACAGCGGATTCCAGTTTGGGTGTGAATACCGGCAGCGTCCAATATAGCGCCTATGGACGGTATGATTGTTATGGCTTGGTCGGTTCGCCGGGTTTCAAGTGGACGGTGATTGGCAATGGTCGCTTCCAAATGAGTGGCGGTTCGAATCACATTTTGGCTGGTTCGGTGGATGTAACTGCGCCCGCAGTCCTGTCTGACGTCAACGGCGGCAATACTACAATTTCCGGTTTGGGAACCAATACCATCACCGTGGAAAATGGCGCAGCATTGCGAAAAAACAACGGTGGCATCGTGCTGAACCCAATTGTTCTCAATGGCGGCGCTGGTCCTGACAGTTTGGGAGCCTTGGTGGCCAATCAAGAAGCTTATGCGGGGCAGCCCTCCACCATCGTGGCGACTTTCAGTAATAACATCACATTAAACGCCGACAGCACCTTGGGCGCAATATATGGCAGCATGTTGATTGCCGGCAATATTTCCGGGAACGGCAGTCTGACCAAGGTCGGCAATTACCCGCTGATTTTGACCGGCACCAACAGCAATTACGGCACTGACAACAGTGGCACTTATATTGATGCAGGCACCCTGCAACTAGGGTCGCCTTATGCGCTTTCGACCAACGGAAATGTGACCATTGGCAGCGGTTCGGGTGCAACCTTGGACTTGAATGGCAATAGCTATTCTGGAAATTATATTGGTGACGATTATTCCGGTTTGAGCGTGATTGATAATAGTTCAGCCAATCCAGCGACCCTGACCCTTGGCGCTGGCAGTTACTTCACCGGCGCGGTCAAGAACAGCGGCGGCGGTGCGTTGAGCATTGTCAATGTTTCCGGCAGCACTTCCTTGGAAGGAGCAAATACCTACACCGGCTCAACGTTGGTGGAAGGTGGAACGCTGGATATGATTCTTTCCACCAGCAAGACCAACGGTGGTTTGGTGTTGGCGACCAACGGTGGAACATTGTCTGTCCATTTATCCGCCCCCACGGCTTTGTTGCCAGCCTCCGGCGTGACCCTTGGCAATAACAGCGGGGATACGTCTTACCTTACCATTGATTTGAACAGTTACGGCAATGTCGCCAATCCGATTATCAATGCCACCAACGGCACCGGAGTTTTGTCAGCCAATGGCACCATCTATGTCACGATAAATAACCCGGCCAACATTGTGGTTGGGAGCATTCATTTGATTAAATACACCTCGCTTAGTGGCACTGGCACCAGCTTTGTGCTGAATTCAATCGCCGGCGGCGTGGGTGCGACGATTGTCACCAATGCAGCCAACCATTCCATTGACCTTTCGGTCACGTTTGCGCCGATTACCACTTGGACCGCCCGGGTTAATACCAACTGGGATTATACGACCACCAACTGGACTTACGCCGGCATCAAGACAAACTATCAGGACAGCCAAGCCATCTATTTCGACAATACCGCCAGCAATTTCCTGGTCAATTTGACCACGACATTTTCACCGGGCTCGGTTTTGGTCAGTTCCAGCAGCAACTACCTGTTCACTGGCAGCGGCAGCTTGTCCGGCGGTGCGCTGACGAAGAGCGGTTCGGGCACCTTGATTCTCGACGTCAACAGCAGCACCTATGCATCCACCACCATTGGTGCCGGCACGCTGCAGGTTGGCAACAATGACGGCAGCGGCGATTTGGGGACGGGCAGTGTGAATGACAACGGGACGCTGGCCTTCAACCGGACTAACAACTATACGGTTCAGGGCTTGATTACTGGAACTGGATCGCTGGTGCAGAATGGTTCCAACAGCACCCTCACGGTGTCGCAAGTGAACACATATTCCGGCGGCACGGTGGTCAATCAGGGCACAGTGAAGCTTGGCGCGGCCAATGTGCTGGGCACCAATTCAGTTGGCAATCTTGTTACCGTCAACGCCGGTGCCAGCCTGGATTTGAACGGCCAATACCTCGGCGCTCCGTATCCGGTGGTCATCAGCGGTTCCGGTGCGCCCGGCCGACTGGGTGCGCTGACCAGCGTCAGCGGTGGCGGCGGCATGAACCTTGGTTACGGCAACATCGGCGTCAACAATTTGGTGTTGGCGGCCGATGCCACCATTGGAGAAAGTTCCTGCAACTGGCAGATTGGTAACAGCGGCGTGGGCATCAGTGGCAATGGCCACATCCTCACGATGATTATGCAGGGTGGTAACTCCATTTATCTGCGCACGAACGCACTGACTTCACCGTCGCAAGTTATCATCGGTGCCGGCAAAGTGTATTTCTGTGAAAACACAAATGCCTTGGGTTCCGCAGCCGTCACCCTGACGAATGGCGGCGGTTTTGATACCTGGAACAACAGCACGGGAACTGGCTTCAGCACCGGCAACCCCGGCTTGAGTATTTTCAACAACGTCACGGTCGGCGTTGGGGGCGGCACCTTGAACGATGACAGTCCGGCTTATAGCGGCAGCCACGGCAACTACGACACGTATGCTGGCAGCTTTACTTTGAATGCCAACTTGACCTTGAATAACACTGGCGTGCGCGGTGGTGGCATCAGCAAAATCACGGTTACTGGCCCGGTTTCCGGAACTGGCGGAATAATTTGCAACCAGTATCCCACAAACATTTCCACCTTGAGTGGTGTATGCACTTACTCTGGTGCCACGGTGGTGAATAGTGGCTATCTGATGCTCTCTGGTTCGCAACAGGGTGGCGGAGCCTTTACCAACAATGATGCTGCGGTATTGGATGTTCCGAACCAGTTGAGCTTCTCTACAGTTCCAATGTCCACGCTGGCATTAGTGGGAACGAATTTAGGCGCAACCTTGAGCTTCAGCCGGCTCTCGCAAACTTTGACCACGAACGCCCTCATTACGGCGACCAATCTGGTATTGACTGGAACCAACACCGTGATAATTCCCGGTTTAGCCTTTGTAAATGCGGGTGATTATCCGATAATTAAATACACCACTCTGTCGGGTGGCTTGTCTAATCTCGTTTTAGGCGTGACGGGCGTCCGCGGCCTGCCCGGGGTTCTGTCCAACAACGTCGCCAATGGCTCGATCGATTTGGTGATTCCCGGTGGCACGCCCGTGGTTTGGGCCGGCGGCACGGGCAGCACCGCGACCAACTGGGACATTGCCACCACGGCCAACTGGAAGACCAACGGTGTGGCGACGTTCTATCAGCAGTCGGGGGTATTGGGTGACGCGGTGACATTTAACGACTCCTCCAGCGTGACCAACATCTACCTGACCACGTCGGTCTCGCCCACCATATTGATTGTAAACAATACCAACGACTTTTACACCTTCACTGGATCTAGCATCACCGGAGGAGCCTCGCTGCTCAAAGAAGGCACCGGCACCCTCTTCTTGACGAATGGTGCCAACACGTTTACGGGCGGCGCAACGATTGTTGGCGGCACAGTGAAGCTGGGTAATGCCGGCTCTTTGAACAACAGTTCCGGCACGGCCACAATTTCCGGCAATGGTGCGTTGGACTTTAACTATCAGAATCCGACCGCGCTGGCTTGCACCATCAGCGGCACGGGCTTCAATGGGCTTGGCACGCTGGTGGCCAATTACACCAATGCGGCAGCGGGGAATGGTCCGGCGAGCGTAACTTTGGCGAGTAGTGCCACGATTGGTGGCACGAACCGTTGGGACATCCGCAACGGTGCCAACCAGCTGAATTCACCAACGACCAACTATGTGCTGACCAAGGTCGGTGCTGGTTATGTTGGTTTAGTTGGAACTACGGTTAGCCCCAACTTGGGTGATATTCATATCAATGGCGGAACCTTGAGCTATCAAACCAGCACAACTGGTCTTGGCAATACAAACTGCACGGTTTTTGTTGCCAGTGGCGCTACTTTGGATATGTATGCTGCGAGTGTTCCGTTGAGCAAGGGCATCGTGCTCAGCAATAGCGCAACGATTTCTACCAGCAGCGGTGGGAACAATAACATTCTTGGCCCGCTGACGATTGCAAGTGGTGCAAATGTTAGTTTTAATGGCGGCAATGGGCTGACCTTAAGTTGCCCGGTAAATATTCCAAGCGGTTGCACGGTTAATAACAACGCCAACTATTATGCAACCATTGTCTACAGCAACACCATCAGTGGTTCTGGAACATTCAATATGCAATACCAGAGCTACATAAAACTGATGGCCTCCAATACGTTCAGTGGCAACCTAACCGTGCCGCAATGTAATTCCGGTGCCGGCACAGTGCTTTTCTTGATTGGCAATGGCTCCATCAGCGCCGTTCCGACCATCTATATGCAAGGGATTGCTTCTGGCCAAGCCTCGCCCGGCCACATTGATGTAAGCGGTCGTGTTGACGGCACCTTGACCTTGTCGCCTTATCAAACGCTCCGCGGCGATCTCGGTTCCACGGTTAAAGGAACGGTGGTGGCTCCTGCAGGCTCTACCATAACCGTGGGCGGCGATGGCAATACCAATTGCTGCTACATGATTATGACCAATTTGACGACGACTGGTGGCGTGTTGTCCTTCGACGTGCTGTCTACGACCAATGACCAGATTTGGGTGCCGGGTGCTTTGAATCTGACTGGTGGCGGCACGATTCGTGCGGTTTATACGGCAGCTTCAGGGCTGACCAACGGCGCTCGATTCCACTTGATTAGTTATGGTTCCAAGACCGGATCGGCTGCGAGCAACCTGAAACTGGCGCTCAATGGACCGCACTTTACCGGGGCGCATCTGGACGACACCACCACGCCCAACTGGGTAGATCTCGTGATCGATAACACAAATATTGTGGCACCGCAGACACTCACCTGGGCAGGTGACGGCGTCTTCAATTTCTGGGATCCAGGAACCAGTCCCAACTGGCTGACGAATAGTTCGGCACCATCCACTGCATTCTACAACGGTGACTACGTCAGCTTCACTGATCCGGCCAGCAACTCGTTCGTGAATTTGAACGCAGCTTTGTCGCCGGCAGCCGTAACGGTGAATACTACGCACGCTTACATATTGGGTGGCAGCGGCTCCATTTCGGGCAGCAATACCACGTTGGCTGTTTCCGGCAGTGGTTCGCTCACGCTATCAAATGCCAACACCTATACCGGTGGCACAGCCATCAATACCAGCACGGTCAACCTTTACAATGTCAATGCGCTGGGCACTTGGGCGGTGACCAATAACGGCACTATTAATCTGTATGCCAACGGCGGCGGCGGTAACGTCACTCCATCAGGGTTTAATACAGCATTAACTGGCTCTGGCATCGTCAACGTGACTCTGGGCACCGGCACTGGAACTACCATCCTCAATGGCACGAACTCTGGCTTCACCGGAACATTGAACATTGGTGTCGGCGCCGCTGCCGGAGCTGGCAAGTCGCAGATTAACACCGTGCTTTCGCCCAGTGCCACGTTGAATGTCCTGGCAAATGGCACAGTTTATATCGCCACGGCAGTTACGAATTCAGGCTCGGTCAACCTCTATGGTGGATACACGGGAGAAGTTTATGGCCAGTTGCGGCTCGATGGCAGTGCAAATTGGGCCGGACCGGTGACCCTGCTGGGGGCGATGACCAATGCGGGCGATGGTCAAATTGGTTCGGCCGGCTCGGGCACTGTCAGCGGTAACATAAGTGGCTCCGTTCCGTTGGTCACTAGCGGCAGCGGCTCCATTACACTGTCGGGCAGTAACACTTATAGCGGTGGACTCAATGTCTATCAGGGCACCACCACCTTGCTGAACAATCAGGCTGGTGCCACAGGTGGTGTCTTGATGTGCACGAACAATGCGAACGGCACCACTTTGAACTTGGGCAGTTCCAGCCAGGTGTCACCCACATTGGTGGCAGCAGGCTCGGGCAATTTATTCCAAATGGGCACGCTTTACCCTGCGGGCGCCGCCAACAGTTCGGCTCAGACCCTCAATGTGAATGGTGCCAGTGGGTTCCCCACCACAGTTACCAACGCCAGTCCGCTGGTGGTGGCACGCGCTTCAACGCTGACGATTGGCAACTATGCCACTTGGAACCAGAGCGGAGGGCTGAATGTTGCCGCCTACGGTGGCTTTGGTGCTACGCTCTATGTTGGCAATGGCGCAGGCAGCAGCGGTATATTAAACTATAGCGCCAATAGTCCGATTCAGTTGTCGGAATATAACATTTGTGTCAGCCCCAGCATTTTGAACATTAATGGCGGCATGCTGATTACCGGGCAGCCCTTCAATTTCAACGGAGCTTCGACCACCGCCGGAGACGTGGGACGCCTCTGTATCTACAATGGCGGCATGCTCACCCTTTCAGCCAACATCCCACAGTTGACGACCGGAGACCCCAGCGGTCAGGTTCAGCTGCCCACCGCCAGCGTTGGGATCATCAACACCGCCGGCTATAGCACCACATTGGGCACCGGCGTGACGGGCTCGGGTTCACTGTTGGCCATCGGTTCCGGCACGCTAACACTTGCAGGCACAAACACCTATACGGGGACGACGGTGATTAGCAATAGCACCTTGGTGGTGGCGGCAGTTGGCGTGGTGCCGACCAATGCCGTGACGGTCGCGACCAATGCCACACTCGGCGGCAGCGGCATCGTTACTGGTGTAACGACGGTTCAAGCTGGTGGCTCGCTGGCTCCCGGTGTGGGAAATGGCACGAACACTGCCACACTCACGTTCAGCAACAGCCTATTCATGGGCGGCAACCTCCTGGTCAATCTTAACAAGTCTCTTGCACAGTCGAATGATTTGATTGTGGTCAAAGGTTCTGTGTTGACCAACACTGCGGCCGGTATTTTGACGGTGACCAACTATGGTCCGGCCTTGGTCGTTGGAGACACCTTCACCTTGTTCAGCCAGGCCGTCTCCAACGGGGCGGCGCTGAGCATCGTCGGCGGGTCGCCGGCCGGATATGCCGTGACGTGGACGAACAAGCTTGCTGTCAATGGCAGCATTTCCGTCCTGGCGGTTACAGCCACGGCGAGCACCAATGCTCTATTGACCTCGCTGGTGTTGAGCTCCGCGGCGACCTTCACGCCGGCCTTTAGCTCGAACATTACAAGCTATGCGGCGACGGAGAATTACGGAAATTCGCCCACAGTGACAGTGATTAACGGTAACCTGAATGCGACGAATCAGTTGATCTACAACGGAAGTCCGGTTGGTTTGCTGACCTCGGGTGTTCCTAGTGGGGCATTAACCCTGACCTTGGGCGGAACCAACGTGATCAATGTGAAAGTGACGGCTCAGAATGGCACGACGACGAACCTCTACACGGTGAACGTGGTGGAAATACCGAGCCAGAGCCAGCCGCAGTTAACGAACAGCTTCAACGGCACTGCACTGACGTTCAGCTGGCCGGCGGATCACTTGGGCTATCGCCTGCTGGTTCAGACCAACAACCTGCAAAACGGCGTCAGTGGCGTGGCGAGTGACTGGGGAACAGTTGCGGGTTCGCAGACAAACACCACAACGACCATCACTGTTCCAACGACGAACTTGAACGAATTTTACAAGTTGGTCTATCCGTAAGTGTAGTATGGTTCCGGCGGTCATCCCGGCCGCCACAACTATGGAATTGAATTAGGGGCAGTGGGGACGGCATTTTGTGCCGTCCCCGCTTTTTTTGCAGGAAGACCGCAGGTCTGCTAAATTGTGAAAATGTCTGGTATGATAAAAAAAATCAGGTTTTACCTCGCATGGCTTTTGCTGGCCGGCTTCATCATGAGCAGCCGGGCAAACGATGATATGCTGGTTTTTTCCGACCGGTTAAACAATGGCTGGGGCGACTGGGGCTGGGTTCCACATTATGCCACCAATAATCCTGTCCACTCCGGCACCAATAGCATGTTTATTGTTCCCAGTGGTGGCTGGCAGGCTTGGTATCTGGAACACGATCCCATTGACACCACCATTTACACTAATATCACATTTTGGATTAATGGCGGTTCCGCTGGCGGGCAGCCTGTCGGTATTAATGTCACCGGGCCGGCCAGCGCGCCGCGCGTTGGCTTTACCGCCGTGGCGAATACCTGGCAAAAAATCGTTGTGCCATTGTCCTCGCTCGGCGCGGCCAATATCACCAACCTGACCGGCATTCAGATCTGGTGCAACACCGGCAACACCAATCCGCCATTTATCGTGGACGATATCTCACTGGTCGCCGCACCGGCGCCGGCCGTAGTTCATGTGAGCCTGCTCGCCACGCAAACTGTGCGCACGGTGAGTGCCAATGTCTTCGGCATCAACCAGGTCGCCTGGGATGGCAACGTCTATTCGCCAACGAGCATCGGCATCATGAACGACCTCGGCAACCCGTGCCTGCGCTGGCCCGGCGGCAGTTGGGGCGATGGCTATCATTGGACGAACGAGTATCGCGGCTGGGGTTCCTATTCCAGCGACTTCATCAAGCTCGCGACGAACGCCCACGCGCAGGCCTTCATCATCTGCAACTACGGTAGCAGCGATGCGAACGAGGCGGCGTTCGGCGTGCGCATGTTCAATATTACGAACCAATGCAATTTCAAATATTGGGAAATCGGCAACGAAGTTGGCGGCAGTTGGGAGACCGACAACAACACCAACGCACCTTGGAAGCCCCATGATCCTTGGACTTATGCCATGCGCTTTACAAATTATTACGCATTGATGAAGGCGGTGGATCCGACTATTAAAATTGGTGCGGTTGCCGACATCACCGAGGACGGCACGTCGAATTACACGAATCATCCGGTCGTTAATCCGCGCACGGGTGTCACCCACAATGGCTGGACACCGGTGATGCTGACCTACCTGCGCAGCAACAATGTCACGCCGGACTTCCTCATCGAACACAAATATCCGCCGTCCGACGGCGACACTTACAATCTGCTATGGCCCAGCACTTGGTCTTCGGATGTAACCGGTTTGCGGCAGATGGTGATGGATTATTTGGGCACTGCCGGAACCAATGTCACTTTGGAATGCACCGAGAACGGTTCCACCGGTGATGCGCAAAGCGTCAGCCTGGTCGGCGGGCTGCTGTTTGCCGACAGCCTTGGTCAGGTGATGCAAACTGAAATGAACTCGCGGCTTTGGTGGGACACGCGCAACGGGGGCGGCAGTATCACCAATTCCGACAATGCGCTCTATGGTTGGCGCACCAACTCCTCCGGCTATTTCTATGAAGATGGCGGAATCGTGTATAATGCAGGCGCGCCGACAAATCGTTATCCCAAATATTATATCGCCAAGCTGATGCCGCATTTTGCCGCCGGCGGCGACACGGTGGTCAAGGCCACGAGTGATTATGAATTGTTGGCGGCGTATGCCGTGAAGCGAACCAACGGAACCATGACCCTTTTGGTCATTAACAAAAGCTCTTCATCGAACCTTACAGCTGCCGTCAATTTTGGCGGCTGGTTGCCGCTGACCAATGCCATGATTTACAGTTACGGTATCGTCCAGGACACGGCGGCGCAGACGGGCATCGGCTCGCCGGATATTCAGACCAATACTTTTACCGCCGCCGGCATCGGCTTTACCAATATGTTTGCGCCGTATTCCGCCAATGTGATTGTCTTCAACCCGGCGCCACCGCCGAAGTTGGCCGCGCCGTCGAAAGTGCTTGGCAGATTCGCATTTCAACTGCAAGGCCAGCCTGGTGCGCGGTATGTGTTGCAATATTCAACCAACTTAAATACCGGCTGGAACGCCTATGCCACCAACACGCTGGTGGGGTTCACTCAGAATTTTTCCAACGTTCTTTCCGGCGCACAGCAATTTTGGCGGGCACAATGGCTGCCGTAACATAGACTGTATCCGTCACCGAAGCTTCATTCCAGATGCACGATGCCGTGGCGGATGGCGCTAATGGCAGCTTCGGTCCGATCCTGCGCGTCGAGTTTTGTGAACAGTGTCTTGAGGTGATATTTGACTGTGTCCTCGGAGATGAACAGGGCGCTGCTGATTTCCTTGTTGCTCCGGCCCTTGACGACGAGCTGGATGATTTCCATTTCGCGTTCGGTCAAATCTTCCCGCTGGGCGCGCTGCTGCAGCCGGTTGAGGACGTTTGGCGGCAGTTTGTGTTTGCCGGCATGGACTTCGCGGATGGTGGTGATCACCTGCTCGCGCGGCATGTCTTTGAGCAGATAAGATTTTGCGCCCGCTTGGATGGCCCGGTAAATATCCTCGTCCAAATCGTAGGTGGTGACCACGATCACCTTGGCGGCGGGAAAATCTTTCAGCAGGGCGAGAATGGTTTCCACGCCGCCAAGATCGGGCATTCGTAGATCCATCAGAACCACGTCGGGTTTTTTTTGACGGAAAAGTTCCAGCGCCGCCTGACCTCCGCCGGCTTCGGCCACGACCGTCATGTCCGGTTGGCTTTCCACCAGCGCCGCCAAGCCCATGCGGAACGTCGGGTGGTCATCAACCACTATTAGTTTGATTTGATCTTTGGTTTTCACGGGTTGCAATTTTAGTCGTAAATGGGAATCCGGACTTTCACCTCGGTGCCTTGGCCGGGTGCGCTATTGACCTCCAGCTTGCCGCCCATTTGCGCGGTGCGTTCACGCTGGCCGAGCAGACCGAAATGGCTGCCCGCAGGCGGCTGCGCGGGATTAAATCCGCTGCCGTCATCGCGCACGGTCAGGCATACATCTCCAGCGGAGAAATCCAGCGCCACGGAGATTTTTTTTGCCCGGGCGTGTTTCACCGCGTTGGTGATGGATTCCTGCCCGATGCGCAGCAGGTTGTTTTCAATTGCCGTGGCCAGTCGCCGGGCGGGTCCAGTGACAAGGAAATGGCTTTCGAGGGTAGTTCCACTGGTGAGTTGCGCCAGAATTCCCTGTAGAGCCGAGGCGAGATCCGTATTTTCTAGAATGTGTGAGCGCATGTTCCAGATGGAGTTGCGCGCCTCGGTGAGACTCTGGCGTGCCATTTGGTGAGCGATGTCAAGATGCTTGGTGACTTTTTCCGGTTCGTAACCCAAGCGATCCTTGACCAATTCTAGGTGCATTGAAATAGCCCCCAGCCCTTGGGCCAATGTGTCGTGAAGCTCGCGGGCGATGCGGTTGCGCTCGGCGAACATCGCCGAAAACTCCGTCTCGGCCATCGCTCGCCGGAGTTCCTGTTCGCGCAACCGCTGCCGCGCCATCAAGGCGATGCCGGCGGAGACGAGCAGTGAAATACCCGTGACGGTTGTAAGCAGAATGAGGATGCGCTTGGTTGTCCACCACGGTAGCCGTTGCAATACCACAACGTCCTCAGGCGAACGCAATAGCAGTTGAAATTCCCGAGCTTGTTGTGGTCCACCACCGCCGATGAAACTGGCGTTGTCAGCCGTGGCGCGGCAGATGCCGGTCAACCGCACTCGGCTGCCCGGTTCTAGGTTGTCGGGGATGGTTTCGGCCTGGCGCAGGCTGGCGCGCAGGGAATTACCCTGCCAGTTCACGGTGAACAGCCAGCCGTTCAAAGTGCGAGTGATGTCGGCCAGTTGGGCGGTCAGTTGGATCAGGTCGCCGTCACGTTCCAAGGCATCACTCTTGCGTGTCACGGCGATAGGTTCGGGATTGTTTGTGGCCGGTGCAATCACCCGAAAAGTGGCGTCCTCTAACACCGGCGTGAAATCTCCGTTGGCGGGAAAACCCGCCACATCAATTGTATCGCCCGGTTTCAGCGGCTGGGTTTTTGGCGAGTTGACGCGCAGACCGTGACCGTTGTTTCGCAGCCAGAGCGTTTCACCGGGAATCTGATACAGCACGGCTCCCCGCACGCAAACGCGGTGGCGGCGCGTGTCTTCCGGCGTGAACTCCAAAATATTTTGCGCCCGGCGCAGCGGCGCGGTGAACGGGCTCGCTGGCGCGGGCTTCTCGACGACGAGATACTTGTCCCCGGGCACCATCAGCAAAGGATTGAGAATTTGCCGGCTGCTGCTGAACTGGTAAAAGCAAATGCCGGTGAGCCGCACTTCTGCATCCACCAGTCCCAGCGCATTGGTTGGACCAAAATACTGCACCGGCAACCGCATGCCCCCGATGGCAAGAATCATCTTGAATTCGTAATTTTGCACCATGCGGCATTCGCGAACAATCCCGCTGACCTGGACCCATTGCGCATCCACGGCACCACTCTCGAGCGCATCGAGCGATGCCTGGCGCGGTGCCGGAATTTGCCCGGTGCCCACCTTGCTAATGCGTTGCGGCCAGACCACTGGTGCAAACTGTCCGGGATCCGTCGTGCCTTCCACTTCAACCAAGTCACCGCGCTTGAGCCAAGAATAATTATTCGTGCCGCTATATAAAAAAATTCCCGCTGTGCTGTCTTGGATGACGACACCGGTCCGGCCTTCGCCAGTGACGACACCGCGCAGCTTCGTTGGAAGATGCTGGCTGGCTGCTGACACGCTCAGCGCCCGGACTTGCTCCGCGTTGGTGAGTATCTCGCCGCTGCTTTCTGCCGCTGCCGAAGTTTGAATCGCGGCTAGAAACACTGCCAGAAAGGTGTAAAAAAATAATTTCAAAAAATGTCCGGTTTCATTGCTGGATTACGTCGTTGTGCAATGTGAACTTTCCCATCAGCCGCAAGTCACGCGAGGAGCTGCCGACTAAAATCTCGAAGTCGTCGCCCTGTGTCACCCACGATTTCTTGGCGTCGTCGTAATACGCAAACGCTTCTTTGTTCAAAGGAATGGAAACGGTCTGCTTTTCACCGGGCTGGAGGAATAC
>CAISYZ010000221.1 GCA_903889895.1 uncultured Verrucomicrobia subdivision 3 bacterium
GCTCGAAGCTCCCCCTCCTGCTGCTTCTACCTCGAAGCGGAATCAACAGCTTGACGAAACCCTGAAAAAACAGTCTTCTTTGCCCGGAAGGTGCAGCACTTTTCGAGCGCCGCCCGCCGCACTTTTCAACCGCCGTTTACATTGCCCCTGATACCAAGTTTGCAGACCGCCGACATAGGCGAGTGGGTTGTTGTTAGCACTGTTATAATACACACTGCCACCCAAGGCGGTCGCCGCACCTGGTGACCAAGTTGAAAGGTAGCCATCCATCAGTTTTCCATCCGGTGTGCCGAGACCGGCGGCGGTTCCCGTGGAGCCATTCGCGGCACTGGACCACATCATGGACAAGGAGGTGGCGGTTCCGGTGCTGTCATTCAAAGTAACCGAGCCAGTGTCTCCCGATGACCCCAAATTGTTCCAGTTCGTCTGCACATAGTCTGAATCACCAGCCGAATCAGTGGGCGCGAGCAAATCCGTCGAACTGCCACTCGCATAGCCGGTCCCGCCGGCATTGGCAAAGTGGACACCAACGGAAGCCAAGGACGCATAAACCGGGACGATTTGAAAACCATTCAGACTGCCGTTCTCATAATCTCCAGTGCCAGTGCGAATGAGGATGGCATCATTTGTCAAGCTGCTGAAAACACCATAATTGGCACCATAGGCTTTGCTGCTCGAGTTGGTGGCGGTGGCGGGAATCTTGTTATATGTGCCGCTAAAAGTCGAACTGAGACCAACCCACAAATGCGGCGTCAAATCGGGCCCGGCAACCATAGTGCTACTTAATGGGCTGCCGCTGACAGATTGCACCCACATTTGGTCTGAGCCGTAATAAGCATTGTCGTTCTGATAAACCACAACGGTATAACCTATGGCACCTAGGGCACTACACCACGCATTAAGACCGCCGACATAAACCATTGGCTTGGAGTCCCACGGCATTGTATAGATGCTGGAATTGTTGGTTATAGTCGTGTAGTCTGTGGAGTAGTTTCCAGGACCACCAAGAGAATCAGCCATCAATTTTCCATCCGGCGTGCCCAAGCCAGCGGCTGTTCCAAAGGTGCTGGTCCAGGGAGCATCCCAGTTGATGGTCAGCGCCGTCGCCGAACCCGTGCTGTCGTTCAGAGTGACACCGATGCCATACCGGGACAAATTGTTCCAATTTGCCTGCGCATAGCCCGGAGCGCCGGCCGTTTCGGACGACGACAGCGAGGAGGTTTCAGAGTTATCAATGCCGCCAGCGCCATTGTTAACAAAGTTTACACCGACGGATTGTGCGAAGGCGCCCAGCGAGCCGCCGACCAGCAGGGTGGCCCCGCAAACGGCGGCGGCCAGCCGGCGTGACGTTGGGTAGGATGTGAACAGGGTTAGTTTCATAGGTTCATTCATTTTACTGCGATTCAGTTTGAGTTGAGTTGAAACTGCCCTCTGCCGACACGGACACCCATAGACGGGATGCCGTATTTCAGACCAATGGGAAATTTCATACCTTAATTTATCGCTCAATGCCGTCCATTAGTCATGTCATCAAAAATAACGATGCTGAAGCTGACCAGAACCATGCCGCCGTAGTTTTGATGGCCGTGCGCCAATACCCTTCCTGCAGAACCAAGCCCGGAACGGGCAACCGTTCCAAGCCTTTTGTTTTTTCAAAACCGTGCCGCCGGTCAAAGCGCCGAGGCCTTGATCTGGACGGTAAACGTGATTTGTGTTCCCGCCGACGGCGCGCTTTGGATATCACAGCTACCGCCAATGGCCGCCAGCCGCCGCCGCATGTTTTCCAATCCGTTGCCGGACGCCACGCGGCCAGGAGCCGGGGATACCGCTTGGTTTTTTTCACCGGCAGCAAAACCGCGGCCGTTGTCCCCGACGGCCAGTTCAAACGACTTTTCCTGCACCGCCAGCCGGATCATCACCTCCGAGGCACCGGAATGTTTCACCGCGTTGTGCAGCGCCTCCTTGAACGCAAGGAAGACATTGTGCCGCACCTCGGATGTGAGGTGCCATTCAGGAAATTGCAGTGGCAGGTCCAACCGGCAGCGGATACCGACGCCCGAGAGCCAGTCCTGCGCAAATTTTTCCAGATACGTCGCCAGGCTTTCTAGCGTGTCGTGGCGCGGGCTCACCGCCCAGACGATTTCATCCATGCTGCGCGTCAACTCGCGCGCCGTATCGTAGATCCGACGGATGCCATCTGCCGCTTTGTGAGGATCGGCTTCCGGTTCGGAGGCGGATTCGCTCAACATCGTGATGCGGGTAAGCTGCGCCCCCAAATCGTCGTGGATGTCGCGCGCAATGCGCGTCCGCTCGCGTTCGAGGTCACGCTGGCGTTCGGTGCGTTCGAGTTTGCGGCGCATTCGCCGCCGCGTGTCGAACCAGACCGCAGCGCTAGCCACCAGCACCGTCATCAGCCCGCCGAGAACATGAAACCACGTGGTCTGCCAGAAATACGGCAACACCTCGAATTTCAGGCTCCCACCGGTTTCGTTCCACACGCCGTCATTGTTGCACGCGGTCACTTGGAACGTATAATTGCCGGGCGGGATGTAATTGTAGATGGCCGCCCGCTTGGCGCCAACGTCCGTCCATTCGGCCTCAAAGCTGTTCAGCCGACATTTGAAGCGCACCTTTTCCGGCGCGACGAAACTCAAGCCGGTATATTCAAATTCGATGCGGTGCCGGCCCGGCGGAATTTTCAGCGGCCCGGCGGCGTAGCCGTCAGCGAATTTTTTGTCGTCCACGCGCATCTCCTCGATCCGCACCGGCGGCGGCAGTGGATTGATGCTGGCGCCGGCCGGATCCACCACGACAAGTCCCTTGGCCGTGGGAAACCACAATCGGCCGTCCGCCGTTTTGGCACCCGCCGGCTGCAAACCTTCCGAACATTCGAGCGTGGGCAATCCGTCGTTGATGCCATAAGTCAGAAACGGCACCCCGGCGATGCCGCCGTCGGCGCAACGGTTCAAATCGTTTTCACTTGCGCGTAAAATGCCGCCGTAGGAACTCAACCAGAAATATCCGCGCCCGTCCGATTCGATGTGGCCGATGACATCGTTCGGCAAACCCTGTTCATGATTGATGGCGGAAAATTTTCCGTCCTTGAAGCGGTTCAGGCCGCCGCCGAACGTGCCAATCCACAGCACGCCGTCGTCCGCAATATGCATGCACTCGATAAAGTCGGACGAAAGCCCGTCGGCTTTTTGGAACCGGCGGAAATTTCCGTCCTGCAAACGAACCAGCCCGCCGCCCGCTGTTCCGAACCACAGCGCGCCCGCTTTGTCCTGCGCGATGGCGCGCACATCGCCGAACGGTTGGCCGGCGATTTCGCTGAACCGCTCCAGCTTTCCGTTTTGATAACGCAGCGCGCCGGCCGGCGTGCCGATCCAAAGTTCGTTGCCCACGAATAAAAGCGCCGGCACCGGCAAAAGAACATTTTCCATTCCCGGCGCAAAATCAAACGCGTCTTCCTGCTGCGCGAACAACCCGCCGCCCCAGGTGCCAGCCCAGATTTTACCCGCGCCGTCGGCGGCCAGCGACCAGACGTTGGGATTGTGGATGCCTTGCGCCAAATAGAAATTCGTCCAGCCGCCGTTTTGCAGGCAATACAAGCCCGCGCCCTCGGTGCCGACCCACAGCGCGCCGTCCGGCGCCGGCAGCACGGAGAGCACGGGACAATTTTTCCATTTGTCCGGCGGCGAAACCGTTTCCACATTATTCGGGCGGATGACCACCAGCCCCGCGCCGGTGCCGCACCAGATGTTTTTTTCACGGTCTTCCCAGAGCGAAATCACCCAGTCCGACGGCAACCCGTTGGTGTGGTTGAAGTGCAGCGCGGGCGCGTTCGTCTGACCGGGAAAAACCAGCCAAAGCCCGTCGCCCGGCGTGCTGCATGCCAGCGCGCCGGAAGAAGTTTCAACGAAGCTCGGGACAATATTTCCGCCCCATGGCGCGGCACCCAAATCGGCGACCCATTGGCCATCTTTCCATTTGTGGATGCCGCTGTTGTTGGCCACCCAAAAACCGCCGCCGCGCGCGGCGCAAAAGCCCTGCACATAACCGGCCGCGATAAGTTCATTGGTCAGGCGTCCGTTCTTGAGCGCGGACACAGCGCCTTCGCGTCCAACCCAAATCGCGCCGTCCACCCCGCGCGCCAGAGAGACGACGTTGGTCACCGCGCCCGAGGGCGGCGACAGCACCTTGCCGTCCCGCGCGCGCGCCAGTTCGCCGGCGGCGTTGAGCAGCCAAACGTCACCCGCGTCGTCGGCGGTGATGGCGTAGATTTTCCCGCCGCCCCAGTTGGCGCGCAGCGGCACGGCGGAGAAACGGCCGTTCTTGTATTGTGAAACGTCGCCACTTTCCGTGCCAATCCACAGCGTGTCGTCGGCGGCCTCAAACAGACTCGTCACGCGGCTGCCGCGCAATTCCGGCGTGTTGTTGTCGTCGAAAACTGTGAAACGCACGCCGTCAAACCGCGCCAGCCCATTGTAGGTGCCGGTCCACAAATAGCCGTCTCGCGTCTGGACCACGGCGGTGACCTTGTTTTGCGGCAACCCCTGCTCCACCTGCCAGGTGCGCGTGAAATAATTCGGCGCGGCCGGGGCGGGGAAAAAACCGGCGACGGCCAGCACCAACACCAGCGCGAACCGGCAAACCCTGTTTTTTTCGGCGGCGCGAGGGAACATCACCTCATTTTGTCCACTGCCCGGCAAAAGCTGCAAGTCAATTCAAGCGCGCCGGCCTCATCCTTTTTAACGACAAGACAGAAGCGCCCGCATCGGCGAAACTTAACAACACAATTGTCGCAAAAACATTTATCCTCACATGATTGCCTTGAACAAAATCGCCGCCGCCGCCTTTTTCTGCGTGGCCGTTACTGCCATTGCCGCCGCCCAGCCTACAATCCTGAATTCGCCCGTGGACATCAGCGGCGATTTCCATCTGACGGAAAATTATTATTACGTCGCCGACCAGGTCGCGGACTTCGACCCGGCCACGCACGCGGGAAAAATCGTTTATCAGCGCTCGCAACTGGTCCCCAAGCACGCCTTCGACAACGACCTGCTGGCCGTCACGCCCGCCAAACCGAACGAATTTCCTGAAAACCAATACGCCGCCAATCCGTCGCTGCCCTTCTCGATAGAATTTATCTCGCCGCGCACGGTGCGCATCAGGATGACCAGCGGCCCGCAGTTTCACAAAAATTTTGAGGAACTCATGCTCGCTGGTCCGGTGCCGCATGATGATTCATGGAAATATGACAAAGTCCCCGGCGGCCACCGCTACACCAGCCTGGCCGGCTCGGTGACCATTTTGGAAAATCCGTTTCACATCGAACTGCGCGACGCCAGCGGCAAATTGCTGACCAAGACCGATCACGATGTGGACAACAAATCCTCCTTCACGCCGACCATGCCGTTTGCCTTCGTGCGGCGCACGGCGGATTACTCGCGCAGTTACAACGCGGTGTTCACGCTGTCGCCGGGCGAGAAGATTTTCGGCTGCGGCGAATCCTTCACCTCGCTCGACAAGCGCGGCCAAAAAATCGTCCTGTGGACGGATGACGCCAATGGCATCCAGAGCCAGGAATTCTACAAGCCCGTGCCGTTTTTCATGAGCAACCGCGGCTACGGCATGTTCATGCACACCACCACGCCGATCACCTGCGACTTCGGCAACACATTCAACGGCCTGAATTCATTGATGATCGGCGACGACGAATTGGACTTGTTCGTGTTCCTCGGCACGCCCAAGGAGATTTTGAATGAATACACCGCGCTTACGGGCAAATCGCCGCTGCCGCCGCTGTGGAGCTTCGGCCTGTGGATGAGCCGCTGCACTTACAACGCCGAACAGCAGGTGCGCGTCATTGCCGCGAAATTGCGCACGGAAAAAATCCCCTGCGACGTGCTGCACCTGGACACCGGCTGGTTCGAGACGGACTGGCAGTGCGACTACGAGTTTTCCAAGACACGCTTCACCGACCCGAAGAAGATGCTCGCTGATTTGAAAGCCGACGGCTTCCGCATTTCCTGCTGGCAACTGCCGTATTTCGTGCCAAAGAACAAGCTGTTTCCCGAACTCGTCGAGCAGAATCTCGTCGTCCGCGACGCCAAGGGTAATTTGCCTTACGAAGACGCCGTGCTGGATTTTTCCAATCCCAAAACTGTCGAGTGGTATCAAGGTAAGCTGGCGAATCTGTTGAATGAAGGTGTGTCAGCCATCAAGGTGGATTTCGGCGAAGCCGCGCCGGCGAACGGCATCTGGGCTAACGGCCGCACCGGTTTTTACGAGCACAATTTGTTTCCGCTCCGCTACAACAAGGCCGTCGCCGACATCTCCAAGCAGACGACTGGCGATAACATCATTTGGGCGCGCAGTGCCTGGGCCGGCAGCCAGCGGTATCCGTTGCACTGGGGCGGCGACGCCGAAAGCACGGACCAAGGCATGGCGGCGGAATTGCGTGGCGGACTTTCGTTTGGCTTGAGCGGCTTTTCTTTCTGGAGCCACGACGTAGGCGGATTCACGGCTACGTCGGTGGACAACATGGACAAAGACTTGTTCGCACGCTGGCTGGCGTTCGGCATGTTGAGTTCGCATTCACGTTGCCATGGCATTGCGCCGAAGGAACCGTGGCTCTACGGTCAGGAATTCATGGGCAAATTCCGCATGATTGACGAACTCAAATACAAATTGATGCCTTATGTCTATGCACAGGCGAAGGATTCGTCGGAACATGGCCTGCCGATGGTGCGCGCGTTGTTCGTGGAATTTCCCGACGATCCCGGCGCGTGGCAGATTGACGACGAATACCTCTACGGCTCGCAAATCCTCGTCGCGCCGCTGCTGCACAATGGCGAGATGTCGCGCGACGTTTATCTGCCGCCGGGAACGTGGATTGATTATCAGACCAGCAAAGCGTATACCGGTGGCTGGCAAAAAATTGAAGCCGGAAACATTCCGGAAATCATTTTGGTGCGCGACGGCACGGTGCTGCCACACATTGCACTGGCGCAAAGCACGGCGCAGATGGACTGGTCAAAGATCGAGTTGGTCGTTTACGCGAAGGAGGCGACGACGGCAAAAGGCTTGGTCTTTCTGCCCGGCGACAGCACGACGCAGGAAGTCAGATTGACCAAGTCTGGCAACGGTTTCAAACTGGACACCGATCCGCTGGCTGGAACAGTTGCGTGGGAAATTTCATCGGGAAAGACCGAAAATAATGAAGTTCAAAAGTAAATATTTGCTCGTTGTCACGCTGCTCTGCGCACCGTTGCTGGGCCGCGCCGGAAATTATACGAACTTTTCCGTCGCGGTCTATATTCCCATCAACATCGTCCAAAGTTTCGATAATCCGCAAAAGCTCCAGGCTGACTGGGATTGCATCCATCGCCAGTTGAAGGTGGACAAGGTTTATATCGAGGTGCAGCGCGACCGGCGGTTGCTCACCGACGCCCAAACCGAGCGCGTAAAAAGATTCTTCCTCGACCACGGCGTGCAGGTTGCTGGGGGCATGGCTTTGTCGGCGGGCAGCATCAGCGGACAGTTCCAGTCGTTTTGCTACACCGATCCGAACGACCGCGCGTTCATCAAATCGGCGGCGGAATTCGCGGCGAAACATTTCAACGAGGTCATCCAGGACGATTTCTTTTTCGTCACGACCAAAACCGATTCCGACATCGCCGCCAAAGGCGACAAAAGCTGGCCGCAGTTCCGCATGGAATTGCTGGACGATGCGGCGGAAAACCTGGTCGTCAAGCCCGCGAAAGCCGTGAATCCAAAGGTGAAAATGGTCATCAAGTTTCCGAACTGGTATGAGCATTTCCAAGGCTCTGGCTTTGACCTCGGACGCGAGCCGGAAATTTTTGACGGCATCCACACCGGCACCGAATCGCGCGACCCGGTGATCACCGACCAGCATTTGCAGCAATACGAAAGCTACGAAATCATCCGCTACTTCGAGAACATCGCGCCGGGTCGCAACGGCGGCGGCTGGGTGGACACTTTCAGCATCGGCTATCTTGACCGCTATGCCGAGCAGGTTTGGGACACGATGTTTGCGAAGGCGCGCGAGTTTACGGTGTTCGAGTGGTCGGCCATGACGCGGCCGTTTGAAATCGGCAATCGCGCCACATGGGAAAACCTGCCGACCATTTTCAACTTTTCCGAAATGACGAATGGCATTGCCGCGCCGACGTGGGCTCGCGCCGCCGGTTATTCACTGGAACAGGTGGACAAATTTCTCGGCCAGCTCGGCCAACCCATCGGTATCGCCAGTTATCGCCCGCCGTCTGCCAGCGGCGAAGATTTTCTGCATAATTATTTCGGCAACCTCGGCATTCCGATTGACCTACGGCCGGAATTTCCGACAAACGCGAATCTCATTTTGCTGACCGAAGCGGCGAAGGTGGACACGAACATCGTGGCGAAAATCAAAGGCCAGTTGCGCGCGGGAAAATCCGTCGTCATCACGTCCGGCCTGCTGCGCGCACTACAAGGCAAAGGCATCGAGGACATCGCGGAAATCCGCTGGACGGACCGGAAATTTCTCGCGCACCAATACGCCGGCGGTTTCGGCGCGGGCAATTTTTCCACGCTCGACGGCGACAAAAATCCTGACGTGCTGTTTCCGGAAATTGATTTTCTGACGAACGATTCGTGGTCGCTTGTGCGGGCCGAGGCCAACGGCAACGGCTTTCCGCTGCTGCTGATGAACCGCTATTCCAAAGGCGTGCTTTACGTCTGGACGATGCCGGACAATTTCACCGACCTCTACGCGCTGCCGCCGGAAGTGACCACGGCCATTAAAAATTATGTCATGCGCGGATTTCCCGTGCGGCTCGACGGCCCGGCGCAGGTGGCGCTGTTTGATTACGACAACGGCACGTTCATCGTGGAAAATTATTCTGCCACCGAAGCGGATGTGAAAATTTCCACGCTCGGCAACACGACGAAATTGACAAACCTTCTCAACGGTGAAACGCTGGCTGGCAAAATACCGCCGCCGCACGGCTGGAACTGGCGGAATGAAAACATCGAGGATCGCGTCGCGTTCAGCATGCACTTGCCGCCGCACAGCTACGCGGTGTTCAGCATGGACAAGACGGCACAAGCCAACGCCCATTGAGCAGTTCAATGCTGTCAGAAACCGTCCGCTCGTCTGTTTTGATGACAAGACGGGCGCGAGAAAAATGGCCAAGCTGAACGCATTCAAAGACCACCATGAAATGTCGCAACTTAACTCTTGTTGTCGCCCTGCTGCTGGGCGCGCTTTCCGCCTTCGCCCAAAACAATCCGCCGCGTGAAAAATTATTGATGGATTTCGGCTGGCGCTTTGCCTTTGGAAACGCGACCGATCCGGCGAAGGATTTTGATCCCGCGCCGGCGAGCGAGGGGTTCAATTACCTCACCAAGTCCGGCAATGCCCGGGGTGCGGCGCAGGCGAGCTTCGACGACAGCGGCTGGCGCAGACTGGATCTGCCCCACGACTGGGCGGTGGAAGCGCCGTTCGACGAGCGCGGCAGCGGCAGCCACGGCTACAAGGCCATCGGCAAAAACTTTCCCGAGCGCAGCGTCGGCTGGTATCGCAAGTCGTTTGTCATCCCCGCATCCGATTCGGGCCGGCGCATCAGCGTGGATTTTGATGGCGTCT
Organism: uncultured Verrucomicrobia subdivision 3 bacterium; assembly: GCA_903889895.1. Taxonomy (GTDB): domain Bacteria; phylum Verrucomicrobiota; class Verrucomicrobiia; order Limisphaerales; family UBA11358; genus UBA11358. The sequence continues at coordinate 9,653 of CAISYZ010000221.1, forward strand.
TCCGCGATTCGCAGGTGTGGGTCAACGGATTTTATCTCGGCCGCGAAGCGAGCGGCTATTCGTCCTTCAGCTACGACATCAGCGATTATCTCAACTACGGCGGCACAAACGTCATCGCTGTGCGCGTGGACGCGACCCTCGAAGAAGGCTGGTTTTACGAGGGCGCGGGCATTTACCGCCACGTCTGGCTGACCAAAACCGCGCCGCTGCACATCGCCCGTTGGGGAACGTTCGTAACGACCGAGGTGAAGAATAATTCCGCCGCTGTGACCGCGCGCGTGACGGTCAACAACGACCAGCCGACGAACGCTGCGTTTGAAATTCAACAGGTCATTTTGGACGCGGACGGAAAAACTGTCGCCACCGGTAAGCTCAAGAAACTTTCCCTCGCGGCCGGCGAGTCGCGGGAGTTTTCCTCCGCGCTCGGCGTGCCGCACCCGAAACTTTGGTCGTGCGAGTCGCCCTATCTGCACAGGCTTGTCACGACGGTCTGTCAGGGCGAAACGATTGTTGACCATTATGAAACGACGTTCGGCATCCGCACGCTGCGCTGGGACGCGAATGAGGGATTTTTCCTGAACGGCCAGCGTGTGCAGTTGAAAGGAACTTGCGATCATCAGGATCACGCCGGTGTTGGCGCGGCGATGCCCGACGGCGTGAACGAATTCCGTGTTGAGCAATTGAAAAAGATGGGATCAAACGCCATCCGCACCAGCCACAACGCGCCCACGCCGGAACTGCTCGATATCTGCGACCGGCTCGGAATGTTAGTAATGGACGAGAACCGCGCCTACGGCATCAACCCGCAGCAGCTCGACGCATTGAAGCGGCTGATGTTGCGCGACCGCAACCATCCCTGCGTCATCGTCTGGTCCATCGGCAACGAGGAATGGAGCATCGAAGGCGCGGACAAGGGCACGCGCATCACGCAGACGATGCAGACATTCGCGCAGCGGCTCGACCCCACGCGCCGTTTCACCGTCGCCATCAGCGGCGGCTGGGGAGGTGGCAGTTCCAAAAGCATTGATGTTATGGGCTTCAATTACTTCACGCATGGCAACACCGACGAATATCACAAGCAGTTTCCGAACAAGCCGTCCGTCGCCACCGAGGACGGCAGCACGTTTTCCACGCGCGGGATTTATTTCCAAGATCGCGGACATCAGCACCTGACCGCCTACGATGTGAACAAGGCGGACTGGAGCCTGCTGGCGGAAGAATCATGGCCATACTACGCCGCGCGGCCCTATGTTGCCGGACAATTCCAGTGGACGGGCTTCGATTATCGCGGCGAGGAAACGCCGTTTGGCTGGCCGGCCATCAGTTCGCAATTCGGCATCCTCGACACCTGCGGATTTCCCAAGGACAACTTTTATTATTATCAGGCGTGGTGGTCGGATCATCCGGTGCTGCACCTGCTTCCGCACTGGAACTGGCCGGGCAAGGACGGCCAGGAAATTGACGTTTGGGCGCACAGCAACTGCGAGGAAGTGGAACTCTTCCTGAACGGCGTGAGCCAGGGCCGTAAAAAAATGCCGAAAAACCTCCACCTCGAATGGAAGGTCAAATATGCGCCCGGAATTTTGATCGCCCGTGGCTACAACGGCGGCAAGGAAATCCTCACGGAAAAAATCGAGACCACCGGCGCGCCAACGGCAGTCCAACTTGCGCCCAATCATGCTACGGTGAAGGCTGACGGCGAGGATGTCGCCGTCATCACCGTTTCCGTCACGGACGCGCAAGACCGCCCCGTGCCGGATGCGGCGAACAAAATCCATTTCGAGCTGGCCGGTCCGGGCAAAATTCTTGGCGTCGGCAACGGCGATCCGTCGTCGCACGAGCCGGATGTTTTCCTGCCGACAGAAAACAGCGCGCCCGACTGGCAGCGCAGCCTGTTCAGCGGCCTCGCGCAGGTCATCGTTCAATCCACAAAGGAGCCGGGGGAAATCAAGCTCACCGCGCGTGCCGACAATCTCACGCCGGTTACGCTGACCATTCCATCACAATCCACCGCGTCACGCGCAGCGATTTATTAGATAAGTCTTATTCAATCAACCGTTATGGCAAACCATTCATTCACCCTCCATTCGCCAGCCAAATTACTCGTTGTTTGCTGTCTGCTCCTTGCTGCCGCCGCAAATGCCATTTCTGGCACCACAACGAATGTTCTGCCGGAAAGATTTATTTCCGCCGACCTCCAGCAAACCAACGGCCCGCTCAACACGATGTTCAAATTCTGCGTCGGTGCCGGCCGCGCCAACGAAGGCTTGCGCGCCGACTGGCAGCGACAGTTGACCATTGCACATCGCGAGTGCGGCTTTGAATACATCCGCATGCACGGTTTGTTCACCGACGACATGGGCGTCTATCGCGACTACAACGGTAAGCCGGAATACAACTGGCAATACATTGACGAGCTTTACGATTTTCTCCACAGCATCGGCATGAAGCCGTTCGTGGAACTCGGCTTCATGCCGCAAGGTCTGGCCAGCGGCTCGAAGACGATTTTCTGGTGGCGCGGCAACGTGACGCCGCCGCGCGACATGAACAAGTGGGCGGATTTCATCAAAGCCTTTGGTGAACATGAAAGGGATCGCTATGGCGACGCCGAAGTGAAGACGTGGTATTTCGAGGTCTGGAACGAACCGAATCTCACGGACGGTTTTTGGGCCGGCACGCAGCAACAGTATTTTGATCTCTACGCCGCGACCGCGCGCGCCATCAAGAGCGTTTCGCCGGATTACAAAGTCGGCGGACCGGGCACGGCGGGCTGCGGCTGGATAAACGAGTTCCTTCATTTCTGCGACACGAACCACGCGCCGGTGGATTTCATTTCCACGCACACCTACGGCGTGGAAAGCGGTTATCTGGATGAGACCGCCACCCACGGCACTGCGCTTTCCAAAAATCCGAACTCCATCTTCGGCGAAGTGAAAATGGTGCGGCAGCAGATTGCCGAATCAGCGTTTCCCAAGCTGGAACTCCATTTCACCGAATGGAGCTCTTCCTACACGCCGGCGGATCCGTTTCACGACAGCTACCACAGCACGGCCTACATCTTGGACAAGCTCAAGAAATGCGGCGACGCCGCGCAGTCCATGTCCTACTGGACGTTCACTGACATCTTCGAGGAATCCGGCCCGCGCTGGGAAGCGTTTCACGGCGGCTTCGGCCTTATGAATTATCAGGACATTAAAAAGCCGTCGTATTTTGCGTATCAGTTTTTGAACCGGCTCGGCCCGACGGAACTCAAGAACAACGACCGGTGCTCGTGGATTTGCACCGGCCAAGATGGCGGTGTGCAGGCGCTGGTCTGGGATTTCACCAACACTTTTCCGGGCAGGAACATGATCAATCAGGTTTTCTACAAACGCGATCTGCCGTCACAGCCCAAGAACCAAGTCACACTCAACCTGTCACATCTGCCGAAAGGTCAATACGAGATGGAAATTTACAAAGTCGGCTACCGCGTGAATGACGCCTATGACACCTATCGCGATCTGGGCACGCCCGCGCAGCTCACCAAAGCGCAGGTCGCTGAAATCAAATTCAAAAACAGCGGGGCGCCGTTGGAAACTCGCACCGTGAAGATTGGCCGCGACGGAAATTTTGAACATCAGTTCGACCTCCGCGAAAACGACGCCGTGCTGATCACGCTCAAGCCGCAGAAGTGACAATTTTCTACTCTGCCTCGCAACTGAACCAGCCGCACGTCACCCAGCCTTTGCCGCGCACGATTTCAAAGCCGGCTTCGACTACGTCCAGATACATTTCCTTGCTAAAATTCGGCCGTCCTTCCAGAAGCCGGAAGAAATCCGCCATATCCACGTTCAGGCTGCCTTCGGTTGGCAACACGGCGGTTTTCTGGTGCGGCACATACGAATAAACGTAGTAGCCAGCCGGAGCGTTTGTGCCGGCCCAAAGGTCGAATGCAACTTCATCCGTCGTGATGATGTTGGTGGCTATCGGCTTGCCGATGGGCGTGGAATTATTTCCCGCCCACACCATAACTTCCAGTTGCGGTAAGGATTTTCTGTCATCTCGCCTTAAAAACAGGTCGTAGGCGAAATCACCGTGGAGATCTTCGCCACCGCAATTATAAGAAAATGAGCATGGAATGCTGGTTGTGTCGGACAATTGCTTAGGAAACAAATTATCATTCGCCGGATTCCATCCATAATGCCAGCCGCGAATGCTTGCTGGATAGCCATAAAGGCTATTGGTCATAAAATTAAAATTCGCCGTCCATTGCGGCGCGTCCTCCGTGCCGGGTTGCCAGCCGATTTCTTCGCGGCTAAAATTGTTATTCCAAACGAAATAGGGAGAAAACAGGTTGAACGCTTTTGCGCGATATCGTTTTTGCATTGAAGCAGATGCAGCAGCCTCACCATTGTCTTCATCCGGCGGCAACTTGCCCGTTAGCGCGCGAAATATTTCCGCTGCAATCAGTTTCGCGCCCTCGTCGTTCGGGTGAACGGTATCGGGAAACAATTCCGCTTTGCCCGCCAGCGCGGAATGCAAATTAATTACGCTCGCGCCGGCCTCATCTGCAACCTCACGAATCATCGGAATCATTTCGTCGCGAATCGTTTTCTCGTTGATGCCCCAACGTCCCGGAAAATCTGGAGTCGGATAGCAAATGAAAATTTTCGCCGCCGGATTGGCTTGGTGAAACGCGGCGATTAACTCCTTGTAATCGTCATTGAAGTCGGCTTTGTGCTGCCAATTATTCACCGCTTTGGTCGCATCCAGGCTACCGTCGTTGGGATGCTTGCTGTCGTTTGCGCCGAAATCAATCACCACAATGTCCGCCTTGAAGTCCAGCGCGTTGGTGTAAGCCGGACGTCCGATGTAGGGATAATCGCCGTGGCGCAGCAACGTCGTGGAGCTCACGCCGAAATTGCGCACGTCATAATTTGTCCCGAGCCAGCGCCCGAGCTGGGTAGGATACGTGTGATTCAAACCATAGCCGAAGGTGATGCTGTCGCCGACGCACGCCACGCGCACCGGTTCGACAGCCAACAGATGACCGGTGAACAAAACCACCATCAAGCAATGCTGCACCAAAAGAAATCGACGTATAGGATTCATAAAAACCGGATTATTTCCAGGCTAGGTGAAACTCGTTACGCAACCGGGTGTCACGCGAGGAGCTGCCGACTAAAATCTCGAAGTCGTCGCCCTGTGTCACCCACGATTTCTTGGCGTCGTCGTAATACGCAAACGCTTCTTTGTTCAAAGGAATGGAAACGGTCTGCTTTTCACCGGGCTGGAGGAATAC
>CAISYZ010000222.1 GCA_903889895.1 uncultured Verrucomicrobia subdivision 3 bacterium
GCTTGTGCAGGCGTTCCAAAACTTCCTCGGCGGCGAAAAATGCGCCGGCCAGATACGCGGCGGCATACGCGAACACCTTGAATTCCACCGGCACGACGAACGCCGCAAGCAGACCAAACACACCGCACGCGATGGCGAGCACGAACTGGCCTTTCCACTCGTCAATGTGGTGGTCGTCGTCGGGAATCTCCATTTCGCGCGGCGCGATTTTGGGAAACGGGATGTCGCGCCAGCGCCAGAATTTGGGCGCGGTCGGACACGTCACACGCGCGATGGTCGTGGCGTGGCCGTCGCGGTGGATGGTGATTTGCCTCTGCTCGGTTTCGGAGAGCGGCTGATGGCAGGTGGTGCAGTCGCTTTTGCCGTCGAGCAGCGAACAGGTTTTGCTGGCAGCGGAATTTTGGGCGGAAGAAATCTTGGCGGAGATTTTGGCCGTGAGTTTTTCCACATCGGCGCGGCCGAGCGTGGCGACGGAGATTTTCTGCTGTGCGGTGTCAATCGTCACCGCCTCCAGCGCCGGCTCCTCGGCCAGCGTGTCCACCACGGAGCGCGCCAAACATTTGGCGGCATCAGCCTCGCGTTCGTTCTGGGCAACTGGCGGCATGGTCATGGCGGCAAAATTTTAGCACAGCATAAATGCGGTCGCGACGGGAAAGATTTTGCCGGCCATAAAGCGACGGCGGGCAAATTTAAGCAAGTTTGCACCAAAATCGGGTTGGTCATATTCGCCGGGTTCTGGCAGGTTGCCAGCGTTGCCGGAATTCAATTTCGACGAACCACCGAAGGTCGGCCGAAATTTGAAACGGACAGCACGAATTATATGAGCAAAACCGCCAAGCAACCGCTTACCAAAAACGAAGCCATTTTGAACTGGGTCGGCGAAATCACCGCCCTTTGCCAGCCGGACAGCATCCATTGGTGTGACGGCTCCGAGGCCGAGGACAAGCTGATGCGCGACCGCATTGTGGCGTCCGGCGCCGGCCTCTGGCTTAACGAAAAACTCCGCCCGAATTCTTTGCTCGTCCGCAGCGACCCGCGCGACGTAGCGCGCGTCGAACAGCGCACGTTCATCTGCTCGAAGTCGCCGAAGGACGCCGGCCCGACCAACAACTGGGAAGCGCCGGCGGTGATGAAGGCCAAGCTCAACGGCCTGTTCGCCGGCTGCATGAAAGGCCGCACGCTTTACGTCATTCCCTTCAGCATGGGGCCAATCGGTTCGCCCATCGCGCAATACGGCATTGAGCTTTCCGATAGCCCCTACGTCGTCGCGAACATGAGAATCATGACGCGCATGGGCGCGGGCGTTTTCGAACAAATTGAGAAGTCCGGCACGTTCGTGAAATGCCTCCACTCCGTCGGCAGTCCGCTGGCGAAGGGCGCGAAAGACGTGCCGTGGCCGTGCAATCCCGAGCACACCTACATCACGCATTTCCCCGAAGACCGGCTCATCATGAGCTTCGGCTCCGGCTACGGCGGCAACGCATTGCTCGGCAAAAAATGTTTCGCCCTGCGCATCGCGTCGGCGATGGCGCGCGACGAGGGCTGGATGGCGGAACACATGCTGATCCTCGGCGTGAAAGATCCGTCGGGCAAAAAGACTTACGTCTCCGCCGCGTTTCCGAGCGCCTGCGGCAAGACGAACTTCGCCATGATCATCCCGCCTCCGCACTTGAAACAAGAAGGCTGGGAAGTCACCTGCATTGGTGATGACATCGCGTGGATCAAGCCCGGCACCGACGGCCACTTGCACGCCATCAATCCGGAGGCCGGATTTTTCGGCGTCGCGCCCGGCACGTCTTACAGCAGCAATCCGATGGCGATGGACTCCATCAAACGCGACACGATTTTCACCAACGTCGCGCTCACCGACGAGGGCGACGTGTGGTGGGAGGGCATGACCAAGACGCCGCCCGCGCATTTGATTGACTGGAAAGGTCAGGACTGGACGCCCGACAAAAAAGATGCCGACGGCAAGCACCATGTCACCAGCCATCCGAACAGCCGCTTCACCGCGCCGGCAAAAAATTGTCCAATCATTGATCCCGACTGGGAAAATCCCGCCGGCGTGAAGATCAGCGCGATTGTCTTCGGCGGCCGCCGCGCGACGACGATGCCCCTGATTTTCCAGGCGTTCAACGGGGTGCACGGCGTCTATCTCGGCGCGACCGTCGGCTCCGAAATGACCGCCGCCGCCGCCGGCACGCTCGGCCAGGTGCGCCGAGACCCGATGGCGATGCTGCCCTTCTGCGGCTACAACATGGGCGATTATTTTTCGCACTGGCTCGAAATGCGCCGGAAAGTGAAGCACCTGCCGCGCGTGTTCCATGTGAACTGGTTCCGCAAAAACGCCGCCGGCAAATTCCTCTGGCCGGGCTACAGCGACAACATGCGCGTGCTGAAATGGATCGTCCAACGCTGCCAGACGGGCGCACACGCCATCGAGACCGCCATCGGCTGGGTGCCGGAATACCAGGACCTCGACATGCGTGGCCTGGACAGCGAAATGACCGCCGAGAAATTTGCCGAGGTGCAGAAGATTGACACGTCCGAGTGGCATCGCGAACTAGTGATGCAGGACGAGCTGTTCATCAACCTCTACAGCCAGTTGCCCAAGGAACTCGTCTTCCAGCGCGAGCTGCTCATCTCCCGGCTCTGAACCAGCCAACCCGGTTTGCTTCAAAACCTCCGTCATCGCGACGGAGGTTTTTTAATCTTCCGTGTCGTCCTCGCTGCGGTCGTTGCGTTCGATGTAGCGCGGGTCGTTCTCCAGATTCTGCGAAAGATAGACGTGCCGGATTTCCTGGCCGAAGCCATTGCGCCGGAAGAAGGCCAGCGCCGCGTGATTCTTGGCCGCCGTGTCCACGAGCATGATGCGCGCGTCGCGGTCGATGAATAATCCCGTCAACTGCCGCACCAACCGCGTCGCGATGCCGGCGCGCTTGAAACGGCGCTCGACGCCTAGCCACATGAGCAAGCCGTAGCGCCACGCGCTGCGCGGCTTTTCCGTCACGCGCCCGAGCGCGAAGCCGACGATCTTTCCGTCCGGCGTCTCGGCGATGAGGCACGTGTCCGCGTCGCTGCTGAACAACTGCGCCAGCTCATGGTCATCCCACGAACGATAGAGCGTCGGCCATTCCTCGGCGGTGAACAGTTTCTGGCCGAGGTCGAACACCGCCGGCACGTCGCGCAATTCCATCTCGCGGATTTCCACGGAGGGCAAGGGCTTGGCGCGTTTGCGACGGACGGCGGCGGTGGTATGCATGACGCCTCCGCTTTAGAGCAAACTCTTCGCCTTCGCCAGCGCC
>CAISYZ010000223.1 GCA_903889895.1 uncultured Verrucomicrobia subdivision 3 bacterium
CAATGCGCCGTCGCTCGACGGCAAGGAATTGATTAACGGCGAGCTGGTGACGGTTGCGGGCGTAAATCGCAAGGGGCAAATCCAACTGAAGGACGGGCGAGTCCTGCCGGAAAATTATCGGGAGTTCGTGCGCGGTTACGCTATTACGTCCTACGGCTCGCAAGGCAAAACTGTCGAACACGTTTTGTTTTCGGATTCGTCGGTGAAGGCAGCGACGAATAATCAGCAATGGCTGGTCACGATTTCACGCGGAACGCGGGCGGTGAAAATCTTCACCCAGGACAAAGCGCAGTTGCGCGAGAACGTCGGTCGCTTGGGCGACCGTGAACTGGCAATTGAGTTTGCCAAGCAGGATTCAGCGCAGGCGCAACGTGTGCCGCCGCCGGTTCGCAAATATATCGCCGGACTGATTCAAAGCCGCCGTTCGGAGACGCCTCGACAACACATCGAAAAAATTGATTTATGGAAAAATCCCACAACAAGACTGGTTCAACAACGGACGAGAGCGCAAAGAATCTGACGTGCTGGCGCACGGCCACAAATCCGCAATGCTTGCGGGTGGAAACCACAAACGAGGTTCACTTGTTTCCCTACGGCTATTTTCAGCACGCAAAATTCATCCGGCAAAATGGCAAGGATGCTGTTGAAATCCAATTTCAAGACCGAATCGTCATGGTCAAAGGAAAAGGTTTGGAACCGCTGTGCGATGCGCTGGAACGGCTCGCTGTGGAACGAATCAAGTTGCGGCCTGAAAAATACGATGGGCTTGGCAAAAACGAAGGAATAATCGAAGAAATTCAGATTAAATGTCCCGACCAATAAAATTATTGCGGAATTGTTCTTTCGGAAAACTCTTTCAGCCAGATTTGAAGCCGCGTCAAGTCGGCGGCGATTTCATCTGGTTCGGGCAACGGAACGGGTGCTTCGTTTGGCTGGGAATGCTCATAGCGCGAATACTTGGTCATCATTTCATCAATCATCTGACAATCTTCGGGCTTAATCTTGGCCAGACCTCCAATTCGATTTTGTGTTTGGACGGCGCGCCGGAATCGGCGAACGACTTCGTTCAAAAGCGTATCTTCAACCAAACGCTCGACCAAAATCCGCACGTCGCTGCAAATGGCTTTAGCGTGGATGTCGTATTCTGCCTTGCCATTTTCCGCGAGAATCTTTTTCGCACGAACTAGCCTTTCGTTCAATAGTCCGTTGATGACCTTTTCCGGTTTTCGGGCAATAAACGGCGTCTCGCCTGGCTCTCCCGTGCCCCACGGTTCGCGATTGAGCGCTACAACTCGCGTCGCTATGCTCGACTGCTTGGCTGCATCTTCCAAAAGCGTGAGCATAGAAAGACGGTGAGTAAACACGATGACTTGACGTTTGTTCGCGAGACCCACGAGCCGTGCGGCAATACTTTCCTCGAAATCTTGATCGAGAGACGTAATCGGGTCGTCGAAAACGATGGGCGTGCTGGCTTCGATGCCTTCAACATCGGCCACAAATGTCGCCAACGATACGACTCGGCGCTCGCCTTCGCTGAGCACGTCGGAAGTCGGAACGACAATTTTCGCGTTCTTGAGGCGAATCTGGTGAAACACATGGCCCTTATCCGTGCGGGTCTGAACCAACTCGACTTGAACACGCGAGGCACTCATCGCCTTCAACTCCGAATTGAATCGCTGGATGAAAGCATCCGAAACCAATTCCTGCGCAAGCTCTGATTTTTTCTTGGACAATGCGGTGGTGTTGGTGAGCTTGCGCGCGGCATCCAACGCCGAAATTTTCTTCAAGCGGGTAATTTCTTCCTCCACACTTGCCTTCTGCTCATTGAGCCACTTGCGGGACTCCAATTCGCGGGCTTTCTTTTTCAGTTCTGTTTTGTCTGTTTTTTTTGCGTCCTCGTCGAACGCCTTCGCTTTGGTTTCCAGAGCAGCACTGAAAGTTACCAGCTCGTCGAGCAGTGCCGCGTCCGGTGCGGGTGGCACTTGCTCCACCGTGGTAGCAGCGGGTAGCGTGTCGCGCCTCGTTTGTGCGTCGGCGCGAAACTGTTGAAGATTTTGAATGAGTTTTTCATCGTCGAGGCCGAGCGTTGCGAGGTGTGTCGTGAAATCTTCGGCGGATTGAATCTTTGGGAATTTCTGGACAAGTGTTGCAACTTCGGCTTCGGCTCTTTTGGCAAGCGATTCCAATTCCCCTTTCACGAATTTCTCAAACGAGACGAGCCGCAGCTTTGCTTCCTCTCCGAGTGGTTGTTGGCAAAGCGCGCACAAGGCATCATCTCCGGTGAATGGAAATTTTTTTCCGAGATAAGCAACTTCTTCCGAATACGCGCGTGCCTGCTCCCACAGCAGCTTCCAACTTTCTTGGCCAACACCGTCGAGTGGAGCTTTATCAAATACTTTCTCCGCGTCTTCCGACGCCGCCTTGCGTTTGGTCGTAGCATCGGATTTGGCGTTCAGCAAGGTTGCAACAATCCCATCGGTCAAGCCGTCACGGATGGCGGCCAATTCTGTCGAAAATCTTTCCAATGCGGCCTTTCGCGTCCGCAGTTGCCTCGCTTGTTCAACGGGATTCTTCTCAAGCAGCCGCGCATGTAGGTTGTCCAGTTCCTCCTTGTGTTCGGGCGACCATTCACACTTCTGCGTTACATCGTCGCCACTGGTCTGCGCGCTAACCTGCGCATACCATGTCGCAGCTAGACTCGTGGCGAGTTCGACCGGCATGATCGGCTTCTTCGATGGCAGCGCTGCGATTTCGGCCTGTAGAATTCCGTCCACGGCGGCACACGCATCTACAAGGCTTTGAAATACGCCAAGCAACCACGGCTCGAACGTCACCTCATTCTCGGCGTTGACATACACGTTGCCACACTCACTGTCGTAAATTTCAAGCACCGAAAGCTCGGTTTGCAACCCATCGGACGGTTGCCACACAATTTCTTTGGCTGTGCCATTTAAGGTGTAGCTAATTTTGCAGCTTTTGGCTGTGGCATCCTGAAAAACATTGCCGAGCAATTTCCGCCGATTCTTACTTCCGCAGACATTATTCAAAATGCGAACGCAGCCGGATTTGCCAACACCAGTGCCGCCATAGACGATGGTAAGCGGCTCTTGGTTAAAGGTCAGGGGCGAGCGCGGATTCAATGCCTCAATACCTTTGACTTCTGAAATGCCGTTTAACCGTAAGGAGACGCCAGCGGCCTTTTGGGCGAAGGCGGATTCTGGGAGTGCGGCGGGTTTCTGCGTCGTCTTCGGTTCTGTGGCTTGCTGCTGGCAAACAGCCGCTAATTTTGCCATGTCTGCCCCCGCTAAATTTTCCTTCGTGAGCAGTAACCGCGCAGCTTCCTGAATCCAAAACGGGCGTTCCTGAAACCATTTGACCAAGCTGGCGGTGTCGAGCGGCATGACGCTATTTTGTAGCAGCTTTAAGCCTCGGCGTAAACTTCGCAGTCTCTCTCAACAAAACTCCGACCTCTGCTTACGATTCATTCGAGGTTCTTAATTCCGCATCGGGTCGTTGCCAAAATCGCGTCGCCTTTCAGAAAAAGAGCGAAGGGTGTGCGGAATCCCCGGATATTCCCAGGCTTCGTTGACTGCCCACTGAATCATCTCCGAATCCCGATTTTCCAAAGTGGGAAAAAGTCCCGTCGTGCAGGTGCTCACCGCCACTGCCAAATCAACACCGGAACCCAGCCGGAAATACAGCATCAATGTTTGCTCGTCTGTAAGCGTGGGCCAAGTTTTTGTCTTGGCAAATTCGCGCACGGCTTCGTCAAGCGATTCGCGAGTTGTCTTTTCGAGACGCTTGAAAGTGTCGTCCACCTTTTCTCCAATCTGGGCGAACTCGGCGATTGGCCGAGGAACAAGAGCCATTCGTTGAGAATTTAGAAAATTGCTTAATTCACGCCACGTCATTTCATGCAGATTAGCCCATCATGCGCGCCACGTCTATTTCGCTTTGCCACGATGCGACTTGGCAAAAAATCGGGAGCGGCTATGCTGGTCAAAATTCGTGCTCTCGTAGCTCAAATGGATCAGAGCGGCCGTTTCCTAAATGGCAAATCCCGGTTCGATTCCGGGCGGGAGCACCACTTTTTCCAGCCAAATTTCCACCGAATTCCGAGCCTCAAATCTGATACCGCATTTGATACCATATTGAG
>CAISYZ010000224.1 GCA_903889895.1 uncultured Verrucomicrobia subdivision 3 bacterium
AGTTGCCGCTACCAAAGTAAAACTATGTTCCTCGCCAAAGTCGAAGGCCAGGTGGTCGCCACCAAGAAAGACCCGAATATGTCGGGTCGCAAACTGTTGCTGCTCCGCCCGCAGCTCGTGGACGAAAAAGACCCGACGAAATTCCGTCCGGGTGCCAACACGATTGTGGCCGTGGACAACCTCGGTGCCGGCGAGGGCGAACTGGTTTTGTTCTGCCAGGGCAGCAGCGCGCGGCTCGCGCCCGGCATGAAAGATTGTCCGATTGACGCCGTCGTCATCGGCCTCGTGGACAGTGTGGATGTTTTCGGCAAGGAAATTTTTAGCGCAAAGAACCGTTGATTGAATTATGAGCGCCGTGAATGAAAATTTGATTCGTGATGTGGTCGCCGAAGTGTTGGGCAAATTGGGCGGCGGCACTGCGACCGCGACTGCCAAGCCGTCGCAGGCTCCAGCCGCGCCCGCACCGAAAGCGGATTCGTGCGGTTGCAGCGTGAAAAAATCTGCCGCCAATCCCGCGTTGCGCGGCAAGTTCGGCGTGTTCGCCACGGCGGAGGAAGCGTGCGAGGCGGCGCAGGAAGCGTTTTTGCAGTTGAAGGAAAAAGGCGTCGAAGCGCGGCGCAAGATTGAAAATATCGTCAAGACGCTCGCCGAAAAAAACGCCGAGCCGTGGGGCAAGATTGAATTTGATGAGACCAAGATCGGCCGGCTCGACCACAAGATCGCCAAGCTGGGCTTGATTAAACTCGTTCCCGGTGTTGACTGGCTCCGCCCGGACGCCCGCAGCGGCGACCACGGCATCACGCTGGAAGAATACACGCCCTTCGGCGTCGTCGGCGCGATCACGCCCAGCACGCACTCGATTCCCACGTTGAGCGGCAACATCGTCAACATCTGCGCGGCGGGGAATTCCGTCGTGTTCAACGCGCATCCGAGCGCGGCGAAATGCGCGGCGATTGCGGTGCGCGCTTACAACGAAGCCATCTACCGCGAAACAGGAATTGAGAACATCGCGTGCATCATCGAGAAGCCGTCGCTGGATTCGTTTAACGCGCTTTGCAAAAATGAAAACACCCGCCTGCTGCTCGTCACCGGCGGACCGATGGTCGTGAAGGCGGCGATGCAGACCGGCAAGCGTGCCATCTGCGCCGGCCCCGGCAATCCGCCGGTATTCGTGGACGACACCTGCTGTCCAACGCGCGCGGCGAAGGCGATCATTTCCGGTGCTGCTTTTGACAACAATCTTTTGTGCATCGGCGAGAAACAAGTTTTCGTTCTTGATCATGTCGCGGACAAGCTGATGCAGAAGATGTCCGAGAATGGCGCGGTGAAATTGAATCCGTCGCAATTGGAAAAATTGACGAAAGCGGCGTTCACCATCACGCCGGGTCAGGGCGGCGGTTGCGCGCACGCCCACACCAACAAGGATTTCATCGGCAAGGACACTTTGGTTCTGGCGCAGGCCGCCGGCATCAATATTCCGTCCGGCACACAGTTGCTCTTCGGCGAAACCGATGCGATGCACCCGTTCGTTCAGGAAGAACAGATGATGCCGATGATCCCGATTGTGCGCGTGAAGAGCGTCGAGGAAGGCATCGCGCTGTCACTGCAATCTGAACACAATTACAAGCACACCGCCATCATCCACTCGCACGATGTGGAAAACATCACGGCGATGGCGCGGGCGCTGGACACGACGTTGTTCGTCAAGAACGGCCCGTCGCCGGC
>CAISYZ010000225.1 GCA_903889895.1 uncultured Verrucomicrobia subdivision 3 bacterium
GCCCGCCGACGCTTGGGGGACTCCCCCAACCTTCGGCGGACTTCCGCCGGCTCGCGGAAAACCCCCGCCATGGCTCGGAAAACCCCCGCCAGACGGCGGCGGGAGGCGGGGGAAGTGATTGAAAGAGGATGGTTCCAGAAGTCCTAAACAGCCCGAATAAGCCCTAAAGAGGCCGAATATAAAGGGTTTTTGCAGCGAGGCGGAGGTTTCAGAAGATTTTCCCCAAAGAGGCCGGTTTTGAAATGGTTTATACCCAACGAGGCCGATTTTTAACGACCGCCAGCGCCGGGCTTTAACGGCCCATTAGCGCCGGCTTAATTCCGATCCGGCGTGACCGGACAATAGACCATCATCGCGCCGCTGGTGCGGCACCAGGCGAGCGCGGCCTCGGCCTGGGGAAACGTCATGGTCGTCGTCCGGCGCTTGCCGGCCTTGTTCGTCAACAGCATGGCGACGGGGTTGCCCTCATTGCAGAAGAGGATTTTTGTTTGACCGGCGAAGTCGGGAGGCGTAAAGCCTCCGTGCGGCGATTTCATAGGAGTAAGAGTCCTGTGGTGTTGTCGTAGGCTCGCTGGCGATTGGCGTCGCTGGCGAGCCGCTTTTGTTTTCAGGTTAGAACGGGCAAATCGTTTCCTCGGTCAATTCCGCGCCGAGTTCGGGATCAGCGGTGGCATTCCCAGCGACCAACTCATCGTCACCGACCGTGGCAGCCACGGCCCGGCCACAGCAGACCGCGCAGACGCATTCGAGGCCCGCGCGCAGACGCATATCGTGGATCGTGTCGCCGGCATCTTTGCGGAGCGTGTTGAGACGCGCGGCCATCGTCCATTTCATCTGCTCCAACTGGCTTGGCCAGGTCTTCAGCTCGCCGGTTTTTTTATCGTGGCGATAGACCGGCTTCGCGTCCAAATCCATCAGCGTGATGTCGCGCGCCGGACGGTCAATTTTCCACCAGCGATTTTTGTCCTCCATGATGCTCGTCATGTAGCCGCGAACATCCGCGACGTAGAGTTCCAAACACGGAACCAAATCGGTCACAATAAAATGGCGGATCGTGCGCGCCTTGTTGATCGTCAAATCTTCCGACTCAATGCCGGCCTTGACGCTGACACCTTGCAGGACGAGCAGCTCCATTTTCACCTTCGTGAAACCGTCCACGCGATCCACTTTTGTCAGCGAATCAAAACCGCACCGGAGCAAAAACTCTTTGCGCTTGGCGTCAATCTCCTTGGCCGACATTCCGTTCGCGCGCGTCCAGCCCATCGCCTTGCAGCTCTTCGGCCATTCGCGCCAGAACAAATTCACCTGGTCAGTTGAAAGATTCATTTAGTTTTTCGGGAGGTAAGTCCGCAGCTCCATGTGGCCACCGCGCCGCCGTAAAACCTTTTGCACCTCTTCGCCGCACGCGGTGCAGTAGATGAAGCCGTTGCGGTTCACGAGCGCGCCTGGCTCGTTGCACGGCACGAGCCGGCGGTCGTCGTCGCGCTTGAGGAACATGCAGCAGTCTTTGTCCGCAGCCGGCGTGGTCGGCCTGCTGGTCGCCGCCAGGGGAAACGGCATTTTGATTTCCGGCTCGTTGCCGTAGAGCATCCGCATTTTATCCACGGCCACGCGGCGTCCATCCGTCCAGCGGAAGCTCGCGGCCACGCTCTTGAAACTAAAAAGAAATTCACCCTCCCACGTGGAGACGTTCAAATCGCTGCCGTCGAGTTTGTGCAGGAACGCGGCGCGCTCGGCATCGGTGATGGAAGGGTTCGGGATCATTTTAATAATAACGGCGATGCAAACCCAATTTCAATCACCGCCCGCGCCGGCACGCAAACATGATCCGCCGGACTGGTGATTTCCTTGGGCGAAAGTTTATAGACATGCGTGTAAATTTCCGTCGTCTTCACATCCTTATGGCCGAGTAATTCCTGCACGGTGCGGATGTCATAACCGGCTTGGAGGAGATGCGTAGCGAAACTGTGGCGCAGCGTGTGGCAACCCGCCTTCTTGTGGATTCCGGCGGCGACATAGGCCGAGTGAATGGCCTTCTGCAATTTTGTTTCCGTGGCGTGCCAGCGCTCGCCGCGCCGCGCGACCGACGAGGCAAAGACATATTGCCAGCCAAACTCCTTGCACGCCGAGGGAAACTTTTTCTCCAGACCGTTCGGTATTGGCGCGAAGATGCCATGCTCTAAATCCCGGCGATGCTCGGCCTGGCGCAGTTGCAGATGCGTCAGCAGCCGGTCACGCACCGACATCGGCAACAGCGTCCGCCGATGACCGCCCTTGCCATCCATCACGATGATTTGTCCGTTCGCGTAATCCACTTCCTTCACGCGCAGATGGAAGAGTTCCATCAGCCGCATTCCTGAACCGTAAAGAATTTCCGCCTGCAACTGCTCGTCACCGGCGAGATGCGCCAGCATCGCGCGCACTTCCAGCGGCGAGAGCACCACCGGGATGCCCTTGAATTTTTTCGCACGCGGAATTTCATCCAACTTGCCCAGCTCGATTTTGAGAACGTGTTTGTAGAGAAAAATCAGGGCATTGAACGCCTGATCCTGCGCACTGGCCGAGCCATGGCGGAGCGAGGCGAGAAACGATTTAATCTCCGGCTCGCGCAGATCGCGCACGGATTTTTTGCCGTGGAAATTCCAGAACCGCATCAACCAGGTGTTGTAAGCCTTGAAGGTGTTTTTTTTGAAGTGGCGGAACTCACATTCAGCTTGTAACAATGCCGGCACGCTGCCAACCGGGTATGATATACGGAACTTTTCCATAGAATCAATGGTTGTGCAGCGCGGCGGCGCGCTCTTGGAGTTCCGCGATTTTCACTTCGATTTCTCCGAGGAACGATGTCAGCGGGCGCGGTTGGTCTATCTCGGCATCCGTCAGACCGGACATTGAGGCGATGACATTCAGACCGCGTTCGAGTTCGCGCGCCCATTCCGCCAACTTCATCGCTGGTTCGAGGTCGGTCGCATCGAAGCAGAAGGTTTCTTTGTCGCTGACGAGGGCGTCGGTTTTTGGTGTTGGTGTTGGTGTTTTCATTTTTTATTTGTCTCGTTGACGCTCTGCACAACATCTGCATGGAGCGAATCGCCGTTGGCGCGTTCAGCCGAGGCCACATCCCTAGTCGGCGATTCGCTCATGCAGGCGTTAGACGGCTCGGCCACGCTCACTGACATATTGACGCAAGACAGTTAGCGAGTCGTCCTCGCCTTCGTTTCCGGTCAGCAGGTGGACGCACTCATCGAATTTAGCCAGAGTTGCTCGCAAGCCGTCATTTTGCTTGAGCAGATTATTTGCACCCACGATTTCAGCTTTCAGGCGGCGCTCTGCGTCATCGCGTTGTCCGCGAGTCACGCGGAGCAGTCCGAGGACTTCATCCACATAGTCGTGATCCGCACTTGGTTCGCATTTGATTTCGTCACGGATTCTTTTTTGGCAGTTGCATTTTGGTTCGTTCATATTTTTTATTGGTTGTCGTTGTTCAAGTCGTCTAACAAATCCATGCAGGAAACGCCTATTGTGCATCCTGCTTGCAGTCGGGAGCGCCAGTGACGGCGTTCCTGATGTCTGCGTTGGGCGTGCTTTTACTTTTGGATGCTTTTATCACTTTTTCCATCTCCTCGGATATGATGTCGCGGCAGGCTTTCCATTCCTCAAGACATATCGGGCCGATGGGTCGCAGGACGGTTTCTCTTTTTAGACGCAGCAGTGTTTTCGCAGCAGCACGCCGAACAAGCTCACTGGAGCGAACCTGCGGTTCGCTCTGCGTTCGCCACCACGATTTCTTTTTGATTGGGTTTTTTGCGCTCATAGGTCAGTTCCCCGCAGGCCGCTCAGTTCGGTCGTTAAACAGGAACCTCGGTTGCGTCCTTCAGCAGCGCGGCCACGGCTTTCTCGATCTCGCTGTCGGTCGGTTTGATCACGACCACGTCGCCGGTGTCGGCCACGGTGCAGCCGAGTTTCTTCAGCTCGTTCACCGGCAGCTCGGCGAGCATCTTCTTATCCGGCGCGTCCGTGGTGCGGATATAGGCGATGGCGTCGTCGCCAAACGTCTTGCGGATCAGGGCGCACACCTTGTCCGCGTCCGCGAATTCGATGCCGCCCTTGCCCTTCTGGAAGCCGACCTTCACGCCATGGAATATCTGCGTGCGCGGCTTGTCGAACAATGCCGGCGAGCCGGCGATGGCCGTGTGCAGGGTGAGCTTGGCCTTGGCCGTGCGCCCGACCGCCGCGCGCAGCGCGCCCAGGTATTTCCGTTTGATCTTCTCAAACTCGGCGTCCATGTCGCCGACGATGCCGGCAAGCTGGCCGTGTTCGTCGGCAAACGTCTTGGTGAGGAGTTCGATGTCGGTGAGCGTGGTGCCAGACCGAGGTTCGGTGGCGCGGCCACCGGCGTTTTCATTGGTGCTAATCATAGTTTTTTCTTTGGTTGATGGTTTAGAGACAAATCAAAAACGCGACCAGGACGGCCGCGCAGATCGCCATGCAGACGAACTCTGTAATCCATTCGCGCGCGGTCGGAGATATCGCTTCGAGCAGAGTTATCATATCGCCTCCTCCAATTGCTGGCTGATGAGCTGCGACGCGCGGCGCCGTTCGCGGTGGTGTGCCAGTTTCTTTACCGCTTTGACGAAGCGGCGCGCGGTGGATTCCTGCACCGCCCGACCAGCGGGAATGTCATAGTCAGGATTCGGTCGGACGTTGGAGTAAGTTTTGCCCATAAATTAAGTCGCGTTTAATTGTTGGTTAATGGTGGCCCTGACGCAGTCAGTTGAGCTGCCAGTCGCGCAGCAACTTCGTGTGCGCCGACCGGATGGCCTGCACGCTGGTGATCGGCTTCTTCGCGCCAGCCCGAATTTCCTCGGCCAGCTTGAACTGCTTATAGACGGCACGGTAGCAACCCTCGTGGCCGACGATCTGCTCGCCCAGGTCGCAGACCGATTCCAGTTCGCCGTTCAATTCCGGCATCAGACTCGTCGCCAGGTGCGTGATCAACGTGCGCGGATTGGACGGCTGGATTTCGTTCCAGAGCTGGATGCGGCTGAAGCGTTGCGTGTCGCTCATCAGCAGATCATGGAGCGCCGGCGTGCCGATGAGCGCGATGGGAATCAAAGTCTCCTCCCAGAAATCCACGAGCCATTGCAGCGCGGCCTTGGTGAGCTTGTGCGCGTCGTCCACGATCAACAGCCGGTCGCTGCCAGCCAGTTTGGCGATCAAGAACTGCGCGCGCTTAGTCTGACCGTCCCAGCCCGCCTGGCCGACCGCCTTGAAGAGCGCGCCCTCGACGGAATTCTTGTCGTTGTTCCAGGAGCGGACGTGGAAGTAAATCGCCAGCGGATTTTCGCGCAGATAAAATTCGCCCGCGCGCGACTTGCCGCCGCCGCTCACGATCACCATGCAGCCGATCTCGTTCAGCTTCCGCAGCGTTTCCAAACCATTGCAGACGGCCCGCGTCTCGTCCGTGCTGATCGTCTCCACGCCGGAGGCCCGGCGGCGCGCTTCGTTCCGAAAGAAGTCTTCCAGCTTGCGCTCAAACATGGCGAGATCGCCGCTGAATTCCTTTCCGTTGCAATACTGGCTGACGTAGCTCGAATTGACGCCGAGCTTCTTGGCCAGTTTGTTGTTGCTGTAGTTTTCCTTCGTCGGCCCGGCTCGGAGTTCGAGCAGGCGCTGGCGGAGGGTTTCGTTGAAGTGCGGGGCCGCACTGGCCACCGGAGTTTTATCTAATGATGTCGCGCTCATTTGTTTTTGTGTTTTGTTGTTGTGGTTATCACCCTCAAGCGAGGGCAAAATCTTGTTGTTTAGGCACTGGCGGCAGGCCGTGCCGGCGCAGAAATTCAGTGGCGAGCGCCGCGCTGGTGAGTTGATACACGTTCAGCCAGGCGCTCTTGCGGTCTGGCCGCGTGGACTTGGTGCGCAGCGCATACCATTGCCCCGCGCTGTCGAGATGCCCCACCGGCTGGATCACCTTCGCGTTCTTCAGCAGTTCCACAACGCTGCCGGCAATCCCGCTGCCCGGCTCGCCGGTGGCACTCCGCAAGGAGTCCGGCACAATGTCCGTGGTGAAATGCCCGCCCTTCGCCAGCGCCTTTTCCACGAGCGCCACCGCGAACCGTTGCAGCTCGTGATTTTTCCAAATGATCTCCTGGGCGATGGCTTCCTGAAATTTGGCGTCGGGATTCATAAACGTGGTGGTTAGAGTTCCAGCGCCTCGCGCGCGATGCGTTCGTCGTCGTCGCGGCGCTGCTGTTGTTTCTTGGTGACTTGTTTCTCCGTCATCACCGCGCGCACCGTGTGCGCGACCGGCGATATGACCGTCTCGCGGCCAATCAACTTCGGCGCGGTCACGGTGACAAAACCGGCGTTGTATTCGCGCATCTGGACGAGCGACGCATTCTCGTCACTCGCCAGTTCGGTCGCGCGGGCCTTCGCCACATTGAGCGCCGAGGTGGAGTAGCGAATGGCAGCGGCGAGCGCGTCGCTGTCGCCCTGCTTGACGAGGCCGCGCCGCAACCACGTTCCGAGGATGCCGCCCCGGCCATCGGTCAAAGTCAGGAAGCGCGGATCATCGGGATTGAAATAGCAGAGGCACTTCGTTTCCGGCGGCAGGGCGAACTCCGCGCTCGGCGGCGCGTAGCGGAGCACCTTGCCTTCCACCATGATTTGAATCTCGCCGTTATCCTTGACCGGGCATGACCGCTGCGTGTGCGCGTAAAACGCCGTGAGGATTTCCGGCGAAACTTTGGTGAACGGATCGCAGCCGGCCAGCAGCCAGGCAGCGCGTTCAATCGGGCTTTCCATCCGTTGCCGCGTTTTGATGCCGGCCATATCCGCCGGTGCCGTGTTCGCTGGTTGCCAGTTCGCGCCATCAAACCATTCAGCGATGGTATTAAAACCTTCGAGGTCGTGTTCCGTGCGGCGGTTCTGGATGCCGAAAATTTCAAACAGCCCGCTGCGCGCCTGGGGAATGGTGTAAAACGGATAACGTAAATCCGCGCGATCCTCCGGGCGATGGCTCGTCCAAATTTCAATCGCTTCTTTTTCCCGCTGGCGATACTCCGCCGGCAGCTTGGAGTAATTCAAACCGATCTGGCCGGGGAAATGCGAGGTGAGCAGATGTTGCAGCCGGTTCAAACTTTCCAACATCGCCTTCGCTTTGGAATTGCCCACGGCCTTCTCGCCGTAACCGACCGGCGACTTCCCGTTGATCATCGAAGAATAGGAAACATGAATCCGCTCCGGCCCGATCATTTCCGTGAGCGCATCCGCCGTGCCTTGAGCCAGCGTGGCGGTGCCGCGCTCGATCTTCCACGTCATCTGATACGGCGGCAGGCCGTAAGTTTCGAGCAGCCAGCCAGTGAGCTGCTTCATGTCCTGCAACTTCAAATGTTCCTGCGAACCATCATCGCGCGCGCGCGCCGGCCGCATCCCGAAGCCGAGCAACATCGAGGTCGCCACATCGCGCGCCACCAGCAGCCAGAGATCGTTCACCTGCCCGCTGTCCGTGTCCATCACGCGGAAATCGCAACGCACGTCGTCGAACTGCACCAACTCCATGAAGCGGAGTTCTGTCCGCGTGCCGTGGACTTGCGGCGTGAAATTTTTCGCGGCGTGAATGCCTTCGTGTAAGAGCGCCTTGACCGGCGCGGAAAACTTGGCGCGTCGCTTCATCTGCTGCCGGATGTTCGATGAAGACCAGCCGTCCGGCAAAATCGCGCGTGTGCGATTGTCCCAATTCACCTCGTAGCCGGGAATGATTTGCGATTGACCGCGCTGATCGCGACCGGTCGCCCATTGCCGGTGGATGGAAAGAATCGCCTGCTCCATCGCATCGCCGCGCTTGAACTCACCGCAGCGCGCTGCGAGATAATCCAGGAAGCTATCCGGGAGGCCGCGCTGGCTCGCCTGCCACGCCGCGCCGGCCTTCGCGCGATTCACCAGCACCAGCCAATCCTGCTGTGCCAGCCACAGGTCATATTTGCCCCGGAACGTTTTCAGCGGATTGAACTCGCGATAGATGGTGAGCGCCCGCGCGCAGGCGGGTTGGATTTTAATGGCCTCTTTTCCGGTCGTTAAATTGCGGACGAACAGCACGGCGGCTTGCAGCCGTTTCACCTGGGCGCGCAGATCGAACGGCAACCGGCTGAAGAGCGCCGGCTCCATTTCCCACTTCGGCAGCGGCGCGCGATGCGCGAGGTAGGTCTTGACGCACGCGACGGGCAAAAGCGCGCTGCCATTTGTGCCACATGGAACAGCGAGCGAAGCAACAACCGGCGAGAGCAACTGGCTTCCGCCAGATTCGTGCAGGGTGACTGGTAGCGGTTGTCCCTGACTTGAGCTGTTCGCCGGTTGAAAATTGTCGAGGTTGGAGATCACTTGGCACCTCCGTTGTGTTTGATGTAGCCGCGCGCCGTTTCCATCGCCTTGTCCAGCGCCGCGAGTTCCGGCGTGCCGGCAATTTCGCCGAGACCCTTGTCGTCGCTCATCTCAATGAGCCACTCGGCAATCTCTTGCGCCTTCAGCGTCCGCTCCGTGATGCGTTCCTGCCGTTCCAGCTCCTCGGCATTCGCGCGCTGCTCCTTCGTTGCGCCGCCCTGACCGGCCAAGCGGCCACGCTTTGGCTTCTCGCCATCGTCCGACTGTTTGAACTCCATGAAGAGCGCCCGCTGGGTCTTACCGTCCACGAGTTCAAAAATTTTCTCTCGCATTGGGGCAAGGCTTTCCGGCACCTTCTTGTCCGCAATGAGGAGGAACTGGCCGGGTTTCAAATGTGCATCGTTTGCACATTTGGCGATGGTCGCTAAATACTTTTCGATGGTCGGGCAGCCGCAACTTTCCAAAACATTCTTCGTCAGTTCCATGTAGCCGGACAGCGCCCGCGAGGCGCGTGGCTTGCCGGTAACGGAATCAAGGGTGGCAAGTTTTGGGCAATGCTCGGCGAGCCATGCGCCGAACTCGCCGTGCTTGAGCTGGCCTTCCTTGATCTCCCAGGCGAACAGTCCCAGCGCCACCACGCGGCGCATTCCGTTCTGCGCCTCGGTGAACAGCTTGTTCAACTGCTTGGCGGCGGCGGCATCGTTGCCGGATTTCAGATTGGCGGCGGGTGCCAGTTTGGCGGGTTTCAAAACTTCGACGGCTTGTGATTTGTTGGCGTTGTTTTTCATTTCTTCTCGGTAGTAGGGCGAGGCTTTGAGTTCGGATTCCGACCAGATGCTGCCTGGCCGGCCGTTAAGGATTGTGAGTGCCGCATCGCGGTTGATGAACGCCTTGGCATCGGCGAAGTTTTTGCACCAGCCATAATTGTTGGACATATACGACCAGTTGCCGGTGGCACCGCGACAGATGTAAAACTTTTCACTCATGATTTGAGTCCAGCGTCACGCTGGGCTTGGATGATGGTTACGGGAATAAAAGTGTTGGTATCGACTTCAGCGTTGGGCATCAGCTCATTCACCTGCGCGAGCAGCACCTCGCCGTTCTCGGCCACGATGCAGATTTGGTCGTCGCCGTTGGCCAGCAACACACCGACGCCGGTGAAACCGCCGACCGGCTGCTTGCGCGTGATGAGTTCGGATTTAAGCTGGCTGCTCATAAATTTTTCTTGGCGCGGCTGGGGCGCTGCCGGTTGAGGATTTTGCGCTTGGCGGTTTGTTGCTCCTTGTGTTCGCGCTGCGTCAGGCTGCAGATGGAGCACACGCCCATGAACCAGGTGTGGTGTTTGCAGACAGATGAGAGTTGAGTTTTCATGAGGGTCCAGCGTCTGTGGTTACTGAATTCGGGAACGCAAAAACTTCCGCAGGCTTTCCGTCGAGACCTCGCGACCGTGCAGCTTGAATTCGCCGCTGCGGATCAGGCGCATGACGGTGACGTGGCTCATCACCCATTGCACCTCCAGCTCGCCGCGCCGGTAGGTGGCGCGGTCGCCCAGCACCAGTTGGATGATGGCCTCGTTGCCCAGCCCGGCCACCGTCTCCGGCGCGATCACGCCGCGCATCCAAAAGCGCAGCTCGCGGATGCCGCCGTCCGCCGAGGCGGACACATCAAACACCCCGCGCAGTTCGCCGGCATCCACGGCGGCAAGCACGCTCTCGGCATCCACGCCGCGCGCGGCGCGCACGGTGGCGAGGTCCACCAGCACCGTCCGCGCGCTCAACCGGAGGTTGAGGCGCGGCTGGTAGCCGGTTTCAGTCATGCTCATATTCGGTCGCGCGGATTAAAGTTGCGGTTGGCGGGTTTTTAATTGGCACCCGGCAGCTTGCCGGTGGAAGGCGAGCCATTTGCCGAGGCGATGCCCGCGCCGGTTGCGCGCAGGAAAGAATTTGCGGAACAGTTTTTTCATAAATTCAGTGGACGCGGGTGGTGGTGGGGATGCGCACCGGCGCCGACCAGCGCGGGGTTTGTTTGCCGATGGCGGCGGCGTTGAGGAGGCAGAACCGGTTACCCACGGCGGCGCAGACTTCCACTCGCTCGCGGGCGTTCAGGTCTGGATCGGTCTGGCAGTCCACGTTGAAGCCGTGAAGTTCCAGCGCGGACGTGGCGCGGCTGATGCACAGCAGGTAAGTGAGTTGGGTCATAAATTTTTTAACGTCCGTTGAGGGAATCCCAAACCCAGTCGGTAAAGGTGGCTTGGGGATATTTGTGGGTGAAGGTTTCGTAATCCTGCCGGGCGGCCAGCCAGAACAGCCCAATGAGCAGCGTCACACCCACTACCGAGATTAAAAATTGAAGTGCAGCCTTCACTTCGCACCTCCGATATTCAAATGCCGGCGGATCGTCTGGCCGACTTCTTTGCGGACGCCTTTGGGGCAATCCATCAAATGACAGCGCAGGATGTTGATTGCGGCATCGCGTCCGCCCAGTGCGCAGCCTTCTAGAAAATTAGTCTGGCCACGATACGGGCGCAGATAGATCGCGCTGTTGGCCAGTTGGATCGCGGCAGACTTCAGTATTGAACAGGCAAGACTCATACAACCTCCTTTTTGAAATTCGCGTAGCGGAACACGATGACCTCTTCCTTCGGTGCCGGCGGTGCGGTGAAGGCCGCCACCGGCACCGTGCGGATCGCGCGGCTAGGATTGTTCACGGCGTTTTCGGAAAGCCGGCGGACGGCAGCGAGCGCGGCGGCGGCGTTGGATTTAGTGATGGGCATATCAGGAAACGCTGCGCTGAACTTTTTCCTTGAGGGCGTCGCGGATGATTTTTGACCGGTCGCTGTCCAGCGTGGAAACCGCCTGATCAAGAGCGTTAACCAAAGTAATCGGCAGCCACGCGCCGACAAAAACACTTTCCGAAGTCCGAACCGCACCACGTTTCATTTGCTTGCGAAGTTTCATTTGTTAAACCGACTTTAACTCAATTTAACGCCCTGCCAAGAAAAATCTTGAACAAAATGCAAGGGGCGTTAAAACTTAATCATGCCGGGTAAACATGACACCGAAAAATTTAAGCTGGTTGGTTGCTATGTGGACGTTGATTTCCTTGCCGAAATTGATGCGGTTCGCGGCGAGAAGGGACGTTCGCAATTTCTGCGCGACGCTCTTCAGGAAAAACTAGAAGCCGCCGGGGTGACAGTTTTGCGCGACAAGGTAGTGGCACCGGATCGTGCCGGCAAAGGCGGACGCAAAGCTGCGCCGGTTTCTTATTTCAAAAAACCGCGCACACAAAAACTCCGCACACCATGAGCGACATCAAATTTGAATGCCCGAATTGCCACCGTCACATGACCGGCCCGGCAGAGTTGCAAAAAACTTTCGTGGACTGTCCCGAATGCCGCCAGAATTTCAAACCTTGTCCGCGTCCTGATCCCGCCGTCATCAGCCCGGACGCTGCCGCCAAATGGGAAAGGCATCTAGTTTCTGATCGCGTAGATAAAATCAGGCGCACTGCCAGTGTGTTTTCTGCCATCGGTGTGTTCTTTGTGGTCATCGGCTTTTTGTTCGGCATCGGTGCCATCCTCGCGAAATTCGCCGCCGAATCGGGAGCTGAAAATTTCACCTGGTTTATTTACTCGACGGGCATCGGCCTCGGCTTTTATGTCATCGGCCAGATTGTCCATATCCGTGCGAACACGGAAAAATAATCATGCCCGACTGGTTTATCATCTTGGGGATTATTATCTGGGTGCCAATCGGCTGGCTGCTGTTCACGCCGCGCTGGAAATAATTGCCCGTGGCGGCTCGCCACAACCCCTTTCTAAAAAAACTTGCCGTGGTCGGCCCGGTTGTGGTTAAGTAGTCCCAGAAGCGCGCGACCTTCCCGCCGCGCTTTTTTTATTTCCCCATTGGTTGCGGTTCCCGGAACCTCACGCTTTCCGCCCGACTCTGGCATTGTCGTGCCTGTGAACAGCGCGACATCCTCACAACTTCAAACTCTCCCACGGCTGGGGCAATCCTCCGGTGAGCGGTCGCGCGCTTGCTTCACGTCCCGGTCGTGGGTTTTGATTTCGCGTTCCGTGGCCGGCTTTATCGCCGGTGCGGCTCGCACCCGCCGCAAACTCCCGTCCGATCTCGCGTCTTTATACAGCGCGTTGTCACGGATGGGGAAGGTCGGTTCTTTGGGTTCCCCGGCCTCGGCGGTTTCTTTCTCGCAGTCAACCATCAACCAAAAAATAAACATCATGAAAAAATTATTCACATCCATCGGCGTCGCGGCCTGTGTGCTGGCGACGGTCATCCTCGGCACCGGCTGCGCGAGCAATACCAACCTCAAGACGCCGCACGTTTACCAGGCGAGCGGCAAGGGCATCAAGCTCGGCGTCGTGCAAGACCCGGTGACAGGCCAATACAGTCTTGGCTACCAGTCCATCTTTGCCGGCGCGATGGTCGTGCCGATCAACGTCGCGGTCGGCACCAACGGCCAGGTCTCCGCCGTCGTGCCGGACGCGGTGATGAGTTACGAGATCTGCGGCAAGCCGACTTTTTTCGGCAGCGGCGGTAGCACCGTCACCTTCGCGGTCGGGCCGCTCGCAGTCGGCACGCTGCTCGGTGGCCAGCATCCGCCGATCAATTCGCCCTACTGGACGAACAGCTCGACGGGAGTTTCCACGCTGCCGATCAATGGCACAGTGACGCCGACTGTGACGAGCCTCGTCGGCACCAACAGCACGACCGCGCCGATTGTGATCCCGACGCTGAAGTAATTGCGCCGGAAATTTTTCACCAACATCAGCAACCCAATTTTTTAATGTCCCCGGAACGCACCATCTATCTGTTTGTGAACGGCATTGCCACCTGGCCGGGCAACTTCACGAACTGGAACAAGCGCGCCGTGACGTTCACGCATACGACCACGCCGCACAAGGCGGAGGCGTTCGAGTATTTCTGCACGCCGCTCACGCGACCCTTCCGCGAAGACGAGCGCGCAAAGCATTTCGCCCGCGCCATCCGCGAGTATTCCCGGCTCGGCTGGAAAATAATTTGCGTCGGACATAGTAACGGCGCGGCGGTGATCCTCGAAGGTCTGAAACGTGCCGAGTGGCCGCGCGTCGAAGCGATCCATCTGGTCTGCGGTGCGTGCGAAAGTGATTTTGAAAAGAACGGTTTGAACGACGCGCTCTTCGCCCGGTTCGTCGGCGAGGTGTTCGTTTACGGCGGCGAGCGCGATTGGGCGCTGCGCCTGGCGCACACGATCACCGGCAAGCTGCTCGGTTATGGCACGCTCGGTTTGACCGGGCCGCAGCGCGTCCGCCACGAGGTTGAAAGCCGCGTCGGTGAATTGTGGTGGAAAACTTACGGCCATTCCACCTGCTGGGAACCAGCGCACTTCAAATTGACCATGTCGCTTTTTTTGAACCGATGATTGATCCCACTACCATCACCAACACGGTCAGCCAGGCGGCGTCGGATGTCGCCGCCGTGAAGTCGTCGCTCTCGCCGTATCTCCCGGCGCTCGCCGTCGCGGCGGCGTGGGCCGGTCGCGAAATCCGCAACGTGAATCTCTATCTCGAAAACATCGCAAGCAAAATCATCGCGCACGGCGGGGTCTGGCAGATCGTGAAAAAACTCTGGAACAATCCCGGCGTGCCGCCGGTAGCCACCATCAAAGGAAAGGACGTTGAATAATTATGATACTCGCCGAAACCCTCGCCACCAACATCAACTGGACGCTGATCGCCACCATCGTCATGGCGCTGGCCACGGCGGGGATGTGGTATGACGCCAAGAAATGCCGCGTCACCCAGATTGAGCAGCCGCTGAACGTCACCGGCACGCCGCTCGGCAATGCCGAAATCCAGCGCGACCTCAAGGCCATGAATCACCGGATCGTTTCGCTGGAAGCCTGGCGCGGGCAGTTACTGAACAAGCTGGACGCGGACAAATCTGAAGTCATTGAAGCCGGCGAGGAGCGCGCCCGGCGCATCTACACCCACGTCGAGGATGTGCGGAAAGAAATTGATAACAAGATCACCCGGCTGCCGAACGAGCTGGTGGCCTTGCTGAAAAACACCGGAGCCATCGATTGATTTATGATTGAGCAGGACATCAAAAAATTTGTGCTGCGCCGTTTGATTCAGAAGAACGGCGAGCCGGAGCCGGCTGGCATCATCAAGCTCGGCATCCGCAGCGCGTTCAACGCCGCCTTCACCGAGGGCGAACTGGACAGCTACCTGCAACAGTTGGCGGATGACAACTTCGTCACCATCGGTCGCGACGATTTCGGCGCGAGCATGATTGACCTTACCGCCAAGGGCCGGAACACCGCCGCCCGGCTGATCAAACTTGCGTGAATGAAAACCTCGCCAACAAAATCAGCGGCGTGGGAGGAAGACAGCTTCTGGCGCGAAGTGGTCGCCGTGCTGACCGGCGGCAAGAAACTGCGCGGCGAACATTATTTGCAAAATTTGTCCGGCGAGGAATTGGAGCAGTTGCGCTCGGCGCTGTCTGCGCCTGGCACGCTGTCGGATCAGCAGAAACTTTGCCCGGCGCGGCGCGGGGGCAAGACGGACGGCGAGCTGCCGCCGGCCTCGCTGCTCTCGCCGATCTCCCAGGCGGTGCGCGAGGTGACGACGCTGCGCGCGCTGCAACGCCAGGACATCATCAGTGCGGCGACGAAGGATCGTTGCGGCCAGTTGGGGATAGATCCGCAACTGACGAACGCGGTCGTGCGCGTGGTGGCCGAGGAAGCGTTGCGCCAACAGGCGGAGAATCAGGTCGGCAATTTTGCGATCTCGGCGGCGAATGTTTTGCTGCTGGCGGAAGGCTCGCGCACGAAAGCGAAACAGGAGGAAGTAAAAATCCAACTGCGCAAATCCAAGCTGACGCAGGACGACCGGAAAATTGTGCTGATGGAAAAGAAGGCGGCCGCCTACGACCGGGCGCAGGCCGCGCTGGCGGCGGCGAAAACACAAAAAGGTGGAATCACACCTGAAACCCTGACTCAAATCGAACGCGAATTGAAGCTGCTGTGAAAAAATCCGAGCAAAAATTCTTCCTGCCGTATCAAGCCGACTGGATCAACGACCAGTCGCCGCTGAAAATTTGCGAAAAAGGTAGGCAGATCGGGTTGAGCTACGCCGAAGCCTACCGTTGCGTGCGCGCGGTCTCCACTTCCAAGACCAAACTCGACTGCTGGGTTGTGTCGCGTGACGATATTCAGGCGCGCCAGTTTCTTTTTGCGTGCAAACGGTGGGCGGCGGCGTTGAATTTGGCCGCCGAGGACATTTCCGGCGAGGAGATTTTGCAAAATGAACGCAGTGTCACCATGCACATATTGCGTTTCGCGAGTGGTTACTCCATTTACGCCCTATCTTCTAACCCCGACGCTATTGTCGGTAAATCTGGCCATGTGATTCTTGACGAATTCGCGCTCCATAAAGATCAGCGCCAGCTTTATGCGCTCGCCAAGCCGGTGACGCAATGGGGTGGAACGCTAACAATCATTTCAACTCATCGCGGCACCGGCACGATTTTTAATAATTTGATCGAAGACGTTAAAAATCGCGGGAACCCGATGGGGTGGAAGCTGCACACAATCCCAATTCAACTGGCCGTCGAGCAAGGGTTGGTTGAAAAAATCAACTTGGCGTCTGGTAAAAATGAAACGCGCGAGGAGTGGCTCGCGCGAATGCGGCGTGAGTGCATCGACGAGGAGCAATGGTTGCAGGAATACTGCTGCATCCCGGCGGATGAATCTTCGGCCTTCATCAGCTATGAGATGATCACCGGCTGCGAGGACGATTCCGCACCGAAGGATTTTGCTTATCTCGAAACCTGCACCGGCCAGATTTACCTGGGCTTCGACGTGGCCCGGACAAACGACCTGTCGGTGATTGATGTGGAGGAAAAGGTCGGCGACGTGTTTTGGGAACGCTGCCGGCTGGAAATGCGCGGCAAGAGTTTCGCCGAGCAGGAATTTGAGCTGGGCCGCTTCATGCGGCTTCCGCAAATCCGCCGCTGCTGCATTGATGCGACCGGGCTGGGAATGCAGCTCGCCGAAAATGCCGTCCGTAAATACGGCTCGCGCGTCGAGGCTGTCCGGTTTAGCGCGCCGGTGAAAGAGGAGCTGGCCTTCCCGCTCCGCGCCGCGCACGAAGACCGCACGCTTCGATACCGCAGGGATGAAAAACTTCGCGCCGACTTGCGCGGAATTAAAAAAGAAACCACGGCCAGCGGCAATATCCGTTTCGCCGGGGAAGCCGCCGACTCCCATTGCGACCGTTTCTGGGCCAAGGCGCTGGCGCTCCATGCTGGCAAGAAACTCGGCGGCATCATCGCCGTCGTGGGATAAATGATATGACTACCCTCCAAACCTACTTTTCCGGCCTTCAGGATGCCCGCAGGGCGGTTTCCGCCTCTCTCCGTAGCCATCGGGGCTTCCGGGCGCGGATTTGCCAATCTAGCCCCGTTAATGCCCCGTTAAAAAATGGGGGTGGCCAATGAAGTTTGCCCTCACCATCGGCGGCAAGGAGTTTTCCTTCGGCGCGAAGTCGCTTTCCCCCTCCAGCCAGGCATTCCTGAACGGAACGGATATTGACGATGCCGGGCGCGGCGCGGTGATGTATACGCCCTACGCGCAGTCGGCGTGGGTTTATTGCGCGGTATCTATATTGGCGCAGTCGGTCGCGCAAATCCCGTTCCGCATTTCGCGCGTGAGTGGCGGCAAGGCCAAGAAGGTTCGGTCGCTGCGCGGCTCATCCGATCCGGCCCATCGTAACCTCTGCCGGCGTGCGCTCGGCGAGGACATTCTCGATTCCGGCGACGTGGTGGATTTGTTCGCGCGCCCGCATCCGAGCATGGATGCCCAGATGTTTTTTGAAATGCTGGTGACGTGGCTCTGCCTGCGCGGGGAATTCTTCGTGCTGCCGCTGGACCTCGCCGATGAGCCGGTGGATTTGTCCGACCGGCAGCCGCGCATCAAACGGCTGCTGACGCTCAACCCGGAAATGTTCTGGCACGTCGTGCAGGGCTTTGACCTCGTGGCGTGGCGTTACACCGGCAGCCCGTTGATGTCGCCGCTGCCTTCGATTTACCTCAACCCGTCCGAGGTCATCCAGTCCAAGCTGCCGAATCCATATTTATATTGGCGCGGCCTTTCGCCGCTGACGGTGGCGCTCACGCCCGCGCAGACGGATTTTGCCGGGGAACAATTTCAAAAAGGTTTGTGGCTGAACAATGCCGACACCGGCGTGATCGTCACCACGGATCAGATTTTGCAGGACGACCAGCGCCGCGCGATTGAATCCGCCCTGCGCGAGCGCAAGCGCAAGGCCGGCACGCCGGACCGTCCGTTGTTTCTGTTCGGCGGCGCGAAGATTGAGAAGCCGACACTCTCCATGATGGACATGCAATTTCTGGAGACGCGGAAATTTCTGCGTCAGGAAATCTTCGCCATCCTGAAGGTGCCGGAAACTTTGGCCGGCTTCACCGCCGATCTGAACGACGGCGGCGCGGGTGGCTCGCTCGATGCCCAGAAGGCGAGCTTCATCGAATCCACCATCAGCAGCCTTTGCGGGCGCATTGAAGTTGCGTTTGCCGACGTGGTGGCGAGCTTCGATCCCAATTTCGTCGGCTGGTTCGACATTGATTCGCTCCCCATCATGCAGGCTACTCGCCGGGCGCGCTGGGACACCGGCACCAAAATGTTTGCGATGGGTGTGCCCGTCGCCGACATCAACACCAATCTCGACCTCGGTCTGCCGGAACAGCCGTGGTATAAAAACGGCTACCTGCCGTTCAATTTGCAGAACGCGGGCGAACCGCCAGAGCCGCTACCGAGCGAAGGTGGCCCGTCCGGCACAGACCCGGAGCCTGACGCCGATCCCGATGACGCGGCCAAGTCCAATCCGTTTACGCGGCTGGGGAAACTGCTCGCGAATATCAAGGCCAACGAGCCGGCGGTGCGGGAACCTTCCGTGGAAGTGGTCAACCTTTGGAAGAAGCACGTCACGGCGCGCAAGGCGCAGGTGAACCTGTTCAAAAGCAAGACCAGCAAGGTGCTGATGAAATTCCGCGCCACCGCCTTGGCGAAGCTTGACGAGGTTCATCTGCAAAAGTCTTTGCAGACGGCCACCACGAAAGGACTCGTGGATATTATATTCTCCCACCTGGCGTTTGGCCAATCGCTTACGGATGAGCTGGCCGCGCCGCAACGGTCGCTGTTGCAATCCGCCGGCAAGGAATTGCTATCCGAAGTGGGTTATGCGGACCCGTGGGAATATCCGCCCGCTGGCGTGAAGGAATTTCTCGCGAAGCGCAAGATCAGCATCCTCGGCACCGGCGAGACGGTGCGCAACCAGATCAACACAACTTTGACGGAAGGCATTGAAGCCGGCGAAACGCATCTGGAACTGGCGTCGCGCGTCAAGGCCGTTTTCAACACGATGACGGATAGCGAGGCGAAGCGCGTGGCGATGACGGAAGTGAACATCGCTTACGAGACTGCGCGCGACCAGGCTTCGCGCGATGCCGGCATTGAATACAAGGCGTGGCTTTCCAGTCACGGCCCGCACGTCCGCGAAGCCCACGCCGCCGCCGAGGAAGATTACATCGACAACCCGATCCTGATTGACGAGGCGTTCGAGGTGGGCGGCGAGCAGCTCATGTTTCCCGGCGACGATTCACTCGGCGCTTCCCTGGACAATATCATCAATTGCCAGTGCATCCGGCTGGCCGCGCAGAAAACCGGCGAGGACGAAAAATCCATCACCTTCAAAATCTTTGGTGTCGGCGAAACCAAATTCCTGAAAAAATGAAAACACTCCTTGAACTCCAAAAAGAATTCGGCGCGCGCGCCGTCACGTTGAACAGCGGCGCGGCGGGCATTCGTGCGGGTCTGCACTTCTCCGTGAAAGATGTCGCGGGCGACGCGCCGGTGCTGGATTTCATCGGCAGCGACAACACGGTGGACCGCTACAACGAGGTGATTGACCAGAAGGCGTGGGGCGACATGAAGAATTTCCGCGCCAACCCCGTGATTCCCGACTGCCACGATTATTCGAGTATCGGCAAAATTCTCGGCAAGGCTGTCAGCGTGGATGTGGTGGACGGCAAACTCGTCAACCGCGTGGAGTTCTGCCTGGACAATCCGATGGGCGCGCTCGCTTACAAAATGGCCAAGGGCGGCTTCCTGAATTCACAGAGCGTCGGCTTCATCCCTGAAGAATGGCAGTCCGGCAAGAATGCCAGCGAACCCGACCGCACCTATACGAAGTGCGAACTATTGGAAATCAGCATGGTCGTTGTCCCGGCCAATCCCGGTGCGACGGTCGGCCTTGCCTTGAAATCCGGCGCGATTGAACGCGCCGATTTGAAGGCCGTGGCGGATTACCTCAAACAATTTTCCGGTGAAGAAACAGACCCCGCTGCCAAAGGTGGCACGTCCGGCGCGGGAGTCCATGACGTGCGGTTGCTGGAATTGGCGCGGTCGCTCCGTCGAGCGCTCGCAAAGTAAATCGAAACCAAAATCGTAAATAAAATTATGACCACTGAAGCACAAGATAAAGAATTCCAGGAAATTATTGCCAAGGCTGGCAAGTTCGTGGATGAAAACGCTGGCGTTCTTTCGGAAATCAAGAGCGTCGAAGGCGGCTTCGCCGCCATCAAGGCATTGCCGGAATTGTTCAAGACCGAGCAGAAGCGCGCCGACGAGCTGCACACGGAAATCAAGAAGCTCTCCAAGCGTCTGGCCGAGGGCACGGATGGCAACCGCGTGAAATGGATCAACGGCATCGGCCATGTTACGGACGACTGCGCGAAATTCATCGGCAGCATGGCCGTCATCCGCGCCGCGCAGGCGAACAAGCTCAAGGGTGCTTCCGCCGAAGACCTGGTCACGCGCGCCGCCGGGATGCTGGGCATCGAATCCAAGGCCGCGATTGCCGCGACCGACATTCCGCTGCCGGTGCAATACGCCGCGCAGATCGTCGAACTGGTGTATCAATACGGACAGGCCCGCAAATTCTGCACCGTCTATCCGCTCGGCACGGCCACGGTCAAACTGCCCCGTTTGAAAACCGGTGAGCCGGCGTTCGGCTTCATCGCGGTCAGCGGCGCGGTCGGTGAAAAGGTTCCGCAGATGGAATTCATCACCTTCACGCCGGGCAAATGTGGCGGCATCGTGCGCATTCCGTCGGAAATTGACGCGGACAGCATCATCGCGGTCGGCCAGTTCGTGGCCCGCTATATTGCGCGCGAAATGGCGAAGCTGGAAGACCTCTGCCTGTTCGCGGGCGATGGCACCAGCACCTACAACAGCATCACGGGCGTCGGGCTGGCCTCGACGAACGACAGCAGCGTGCTGCAGCTCGCGTCCACCAAGACGCATCCCTCGGACATCACGCTGGCGAACTTGCGCAATCTGCGCGCCAACGTCACCGGCGCGGTGTTGAAGACGGCGCAATACTATCTCCATCCTTCGATGGAGCAGTTGCTCGTCAGTTTCAATACGTCCGCCACGGTCACGCCGTATATCCGTTCCGCGGACGGCACGGCCACGCTGGACGGGTTCCCGATCAACTGGGTCAACGTCATGCCGGTCTATACCAGCAGCGCCACCGTGAGCGCCTACCAGGTGTTCTTCGGTGATTTGAGCTGGTGGTATTTCGGCGAGCGCATGGCCATGAGCGTCGAGACCAGCCGCGACGTGTATTTCGCCACCGACGAAATCGGCATCCGCGCGCTCGAACGCATTGACATCCACCAGATGGGCCAGTTGTCCAGCGCCGCGCTGCAACTCGCCGCCAGTTAATCCCTGATTAACCAGCCATGATAAATCAACCGCCCCGGGACCGCATGATCAAGCCGCGTGAACTTACCACGCGACCGGCTCCGCGACCCGTGGCGGTTACTTTCCGCGTGGCGGCTGAAGTTAAGCCGGGCCGGTCGGTAGATCGGCTTACTAATCCGGACAAAGGCCGTCACTCGGTTTAATTTTTATGAACACCGGCTTTTCCAATCTCGACACGCTGAAGAAACATCTGCTCGCCAACAGCGAGAAGAACAGTGTGCGCTTTGATGCCGTCATCACGGCGCTGGGCCTCGGTGTGGCCGGCCAGTTCGCCAATCTCACGTCGCGGAAATTTGCGCGGCTGGAGAACGCCACGGAAATCTTTCCCGCCGACCGCTGCGAGTTTGTATTGTCACGCGTGCCGCTGGAGTCTGTTAGCCAGGCGGAAATAAAAAACACCGAGGCGGAAGGCTGGGTGGTGCAGACCGATCCGAATTTCATCCGGGCGATCAATCTCGCCGATGGCATCATCAACACCGGCCCCGGCGACGCCGGCCCTTATTACGCGCAAGTGCGCTTCACTTTCACCGGCGGCTTCTTTTGGGAAACGCTGGAACCGGACGATGCGAATTTTCCCAGCACGGTTCCTGATGGCGCGGCGCTTGTCCCGGATGACCTGTTCAAAATCTGGCTGCTGCAATGCCGGCATATCTGGGGACTGATGGACAAGCTCGGCGTTGACCTTTTGAAAGACGGCGCGGAAAAGAGTCTGCGCTTTCCGCAGGACTACGCGCCGACCGTGAATGAAAGCCTCGGCCAGTTTATCCGCTACAAATTGATATGAACGCCCAAGTCCATATTCAGCTCACGCCGGAAGCGCAGAAAATCGCCGCCGATTTCCAGACGCTGCCCGACCGCGCGCTCGTCGCGATCCAGAAGGCCATGTTCAAAGAGAACCAACTGACGGTCGCCCACATCCAGCGCGACTATTTGAGTTTCCCGCGTGGCGGTGCGACCACGCCGCTGGGCCTGCGCAAGATGTCCACGCCCGGTTATCAATCCACCTTGTGGTCACCGGAGCCGGTGATCAGCGGTAACACGATTGTTTCCAATATCGGCTCACCGATGAAATCGAAAGGCGTCAGTTATCCGGCGGTGCATGAGTTCGGCGCGGATTTTCCGTCGCGTCCGACGCGCAGCCAAAATAAAAGCTACGCCAAAAAACATCCGACCACGAAAGCCTGGTCGCTGCCGGCCCGCGCGCCGGTGCAGAAGGGCATCGCCGACCGGAAGGATAATTACAAGCTGACCATTTCCGCCGCGCTGATCGCGGCCCTGAAAAACTGATGAACACTGAAGACATTCTGGATCGGTTGCCTTACGAGCTGGCGGCGCGGCTGGTGAGCGATCCGTTCTTTGACGACATCCCGGTGGTCGTTGCGGTTAAGGGCAACGTCGCGCAGGAGTATTCCCGGCTGCGCGCGGTCATCGAGGAGACGAGCGGCCATCGCGGCGTGGCGGTCATCGTCCAGCAGATCGTCGCGGATGATATCTACGAAGGTTTGCCTGGCGGCCCGATGAAATTGTTTCCCGCGTTTCAGATTCTGGAAAACGTCGAGCTGAACAATGACGATGCCGGCACCAAGAAGTCCTGCCGCAAGGTCGCCCGGCACATCATCAAGAACATGAAGCTCGCCGGTTTCCGTGGTTTGGTGCAGGGCATGAAATGCGCGCAGCCGGCAATTCACCCGGCCGACATCAAAGACCTGGCGGATGAAGTGGTTGCCGAGCAGGTCAACTTTGAATGTCAGGAGTTTTCCGACGAACAAATTCTTTATTGCCTGCCGCCGGTGATCACGGTCATCTCCGATACGCAGGTGACGCTGGCCACGGCCACGCCCAGCGCGGCCATCTGGTTCACGACGGACGATTCCTTTCCTTTTCCCGGCAAGGCGGCGGACGGCTACGAAGGTAGCACGTCGCAGCTTTACACCGGTCCGATCACGGTTGACCCGGCCAGCTTTGTTATCCGCGCCTGCGCGTCGCAGGCCGGCTACATAGATTCCAGCATCGAACGATTCCACAACTAAACCACCAACTAAAAATAAATTATGAGCGCAATCATCGTCACACCATCCGTCATCCAGGGGCCGGCGTATATCCTGCACGGCGGCGTTGTTCAATACGTCGAGTCCGACATCCAAGTCGAGGAAATGCTGGAGAGCTGGACGCCGAAGACCACTTTCGGCGACGCCGGCCAGCGCCACAAGTCGCGCTATTTCAAACTGAATTACAAGCCGGTGGGAATGCTCACGTCCGGCCTGCTCAATTATTTCTACGAGGCGCACCTCGCGCCGCAAACCTATGTCGGCGTGAGCATAATCCCGGTGAGCAACTACGCGGTGACGATCTGCTCGCTCACGGAAAACAAAACCTACGGCTATGTGCGCGGCGGACTGGCGGCGGTGCCGGATTTATTTTGCGGCCCGAGCGGCACGCTGTTTGGCTCGGCGTCCATCTGGTGCATCGGCGCGGCCTCGGTCGTGCCGACCAATGCGAACTTCCTCAAGGCGGCGATTGGCACGATCACGGCGGACACCAGCTTCGACGCGAGCAAGATCAAGACGGACATTTACCAGGGCGTCCTCGGCGCGCTCTCGGCACCGCTCAATTCGCTCGGTGCCATGAATGGCTTCCTGTTCAAGTTCGGTTTCAAGCCCAAGACGATTCCCGCCGCTGATACCGGCATCGCGGATGTCATCCTGGATTCGGACGGCTTCAATCTCGCGGTGCAGTTCGCGCCGTCCAACCTCACGGAAGGGCAGATGGACACATGGCTGAATTATCAAGGCACCAATGCCGTGCTGCCCGGCCAGGCTTACGGCGCTTCCGCCACCGGCGCGGGCGACCTCGTGTTGACCGGCGTCAACTTTGGCTGGGTGTTCACCGCCAAGTCGGTTGGGCCGCGCTCGCTCAAGCGCATCTACAAGATCGGCGAGCATCGTTATCCCAACGGCGCGCTGGAACTCGTCAACAATCTTACCAATACCGCCGGTGTGCCGAACCCGTTGTTCAACTTCACCGCCGGGACGTGAGCCACGTCGGGCAATTATTTCCGCAACATCAACCATCAACACCAATAAAAAAAATATGATACCGAACACACCAGCTCCTATCTGTGACGCCTGCAAGCAGCCGATTGACGCTGCCAAGGGCCTGATCTCGCTCATCCCCTTGCGCGGCGGCCTGACGCTCGTCGTGGACAACGGCAAGGGCAATGCCGGCAAGGTCATTGACCAACGTGTGGACTTCTGCGACGCGACCTGCGTGCAGGATTACCTGAAACAGTTCAGTGAAAAAATCGTAGTGCCGCCCGCGCCCGCTGCCGCCGCCAAGCCGGCGGCTTAAACTGGCGATTGGCAATTGAAGATTGGCGATGTCAAACAAAGGCACATGGAAGATCAGCATCGGTGGATCGGCGTTCGCCGATTATACCGACATCCTCAATCCTGAAGACATCGGCGGCGGCCCGAACATCATGGAAGTGCAAGGTTACGGAGCCGCCGCTCCGACCTTCATCAACCTCGGCAACCTGAAAATCGCGCGCAATTTCACCATGACGCGCGAGCATACCTCGGACACCGCCGCGCACGCTTGGTATCAGTCGGCCATCGCCACCTGGGCCGGCGTCGCGACCGTGGTGCTCACGCATCTGGATTATTCCGGCAATGAAACCGCGTTCACCATCACCAACTGCAAAGTCGAACTAAAGGTCGCGGTGCCGCTTGGCCCGACGACTATCACCAAGCTGACCTTCACCGGCGGCGCTGCCTCTTGATTATGAAAAAGCTATTTCTCAAATCCATTTCCAGGTCGGTTTACGTCGGGCTGTTCGCTGGCCTCGCCATCACTGGCTCATTTGTCCTGGCACTGATCACTCGTTGCGTGATCCGCGCCTGGCATCTTGGCTGGCTGCTGCTCGCCCTGCTGCTCGCGGTCAATGTCAGCGCGACGCCGGTTTATTTTCCGCTGCTCGGCATCACCGGCTCGGCGAACAACCGCGACATCACCGTCATTCCTGATTCATCCCAGGTGCCGCTGATCTACGGCACCAACATCGTCGTCTTGCAGACGGTGACACTTCATCCGACTGGCGGATCGGCCACGAACAATCTTTTGCCCTGGGGTTACACAATCCGCGTGGATGGCTGGCCGCCCGCCGCGCACATCAACGTGCCGAACTCGACGAACCTGATCAATGTCACCTCGCTCATCACCAATGCCGTCGCGGTGGGTTATCCGGTCAGCTTTGGTTTCAACCCGACCGGCTTTACCGGCGCCGTGACGAACCCGTGGACTGCGATAGCCTTGACCACAAATTTTAACGTCGTCACCAATAACGGCTGGACACTGACACTTTCCGCCCCAGCACCATTTTATTTTCAGGCGATCTATTTTGAAAATTCTAACCTGACGGCCACGGCTGGAGGAAATGTTTTCGGCGGCAGCAATAGCCTTGTCACCCTCACTTTGACGACAAATGAAGTTCGGGACGGATGGATGAATCTGATGTATCAGGCCGGCGCAACAGAGCTGAACATAGATGTTCCTTTTGTGGGGGTTGCTGGCGTCGGCAATTATTCAACGCTTGTCGCCTATACAAATTACACCCAGGTCAACAACGCCATTTCCGGTGCGACATTTTTTTTAACTTGTGTGGCGTCCAATTCGGTGAGCTACGCCACCAACCTGGTTACGCATTTCAATTTGACGACGTTCACCAACGGCGTTTGCCTGACCAATATTTTTCAATGACGCCCAATGAATCTAATTACCAGGCCACCGCGCGCAACGCCAAGGAACTGGCGCGGCTCAAGTGGGAGAATTCTGTCCTGAAGGAAATTCAAGCCGGCGGCTGGCCACCGCCAACCAACTCGGCAATGCCGGTTCGCCGGAAACGCAAATAGATGGAACTCGAATATAAAATCAAAACCTCGGCGGAGCTGGCCGGCGCGGAAGCGGCGGCGGATTCGCTGGAGCGTCAGATCGGCAAGGCCAAGGCGCTCAAGCAGGATTACTCCGAACTTGATGCGCAGTTGAAGACGATGCGCGGAAGCATTGATGAATACAAAGCTGCCACGAAGTCCGAGACTGATGCCGCCGACGAGCTGAAGCGCGCGAACGATGTGAAGATCAGTCCGTTCAATTTCCTGCGGAAGAAATAATATGCCTGATCAGGAATTCAAAATTCACGTCATCAGCGACGCCGATAACTCCGGCTTCAAATCCTCTGGCGCGGCGACGGATGATCTGACGCAGGCAACAAAGAAAAGCACGGCGGCGACCGCCGATGATGCGGAGGCATCCAAAAAAACCGCGAAGGAAGTTGAAGGGCTGAACATCAAGAAACGTGAGTTGCTCGAATCCGCCCACACGCTCACGCGGGAATTTCCGCTGCTCGGAGAAATTATGCGGGCCGTCTATAATCCGATGGCCTTCACCATTTTTGGAATCATCGCGGCTTTTGAAATCTGGACGACCAAGGTCAGAACATTAACCGAAGAATTTTCCGAGATGGTGCTGCCGAACTTCGGCGCGCATCTGCGCGATGCCGAGAATGTCGCCACAGCCTACGATGGTATCGCCAAATCAGTGAAGGGAGCCGACGATGAATTCAACAGCGCGGCCACGGCTTTTGAGCGCCAGCAGAAGGCCATTGAGGCACAGCTCGCGGCCACCACGGCGCTCATCGCCGCGCAGAAGCAAAAGGCCATCGCCGATTTGGATATGGAACGCGCGAGCGGCAAGGTCGGCCCGGCAATGTATGACGCGAAGAAAAGCATCATCGAGCAGGGTTACAACGACAAGACGGTGCAGGCGGAGATCGACGCGCGCAACGCCGACCTGGCCGCGAGGA
The DNA here is from genome assembly GCA_903889895.1 of uncultured Verrucomicrobia subdivision 3 bacterium. Lineage (GTDB taxonomy): Bacteria > Verrucomicrobiota > Verrucomicrobiia > Limisphaerales > UBA11358 > UBA11358. Next base: position 27,080 of record CAISYZ010000225.1, read on the forward strand.
AGGCCGAGCAGCAACGGGATGCGGATGACGCCGCCAAGTCAGCCGCGAAAGCGCGGGCCATTAAACTGCCACAAGACGACAAGGCGGTGGACGCGCAGATTGCCGAATTGGATGATTTGATAAATGCCCGAAAAAAGGATGCGGAAAAAAAACGCGCGGACGCGGAAAAGCAGCGGGAGATTGCCGGTGATGTTGCCGACACTTTTTCCGGCGGCTTTGGTCATGGTGTCGCCACCTTCGTCCGCACCGCACCGGAAGTAATCGGCCAGATCGCCACTCACGGTGGTGCTGATCCAGCGCAGCACGCGGCGCTTTTAGATGCCGAGGCCAAGGCGGCAGATGAGCAGGTGAAAGCCGCCGAACAAGCAAAGGCCCGGATTGAAAAAGAAAAGTCTGACCGGGAAAAACTGCGCAAGGATGCCGAGAAACAAGCAGCCGATGCCGAAAAACTCCGGCTGGAAAATGCGGGCCAGGACGATCCGAACAAGGTTGGATCGGTCGCCTGGCAAAATGCCCAGGCTAAAAAAGCGCAGGGCGTCAAAGATTCCGCTGCGCAGGAAAACCGCTTCACTAAGGACATTGATGCTTTCAACAAGGATGCCAACGAATTTCAAAAATATGCCCGCCAAACTGATCCGCAATCCATCGCTGCTGCCCACAAGGCGATGCAGGATATGCTTGCGGCGGTAACCGACGCGATGAGTGTCGTGACCTCGCTGGCCGGCACCGGATCTGACGTGGCGCAAATGCGCGCGGACATCGCCATGATGAAAACCATGCTGGCTAATCTGCAACGCCAGACCGCCGCCATGCCCGGCCAGTCGCGATGATCTTCGACACCCTCCAATATGTTGACGGCGCTGGCGCGACGCAGGAAGTGGCGTTGAATTTTTCCAACATCGCCAGCGGCCCGGCGGAGGTGCAGACGAAACACACGCCGCGCTCGCACGCCGCCTCGGAGTTTCAAATCACCTGGCCGCTGCCGCCGGAAACCGCGCTGGTCATTCCGTTCCGTTCCTATTGCTACATTCGCGTCAACCGCACTTCGTCCACCGGCGCGGCCAATTCTTTTGCCGGCGGCACAATCTTGTTCCAAGGCCGGCGTTGGGACAATGAAGGCACGGCGAGCAATGCCCAAGTCCACACCAGCATCACGCTGTTCGACGCATGGAAGGAGCTGGAAAAAATCACGCTTCAGATCGGCTGGAATTATCCGACCGGCGGCACCATCGCCAGCCCGACCTACACCACGTTCTACTGGCCGGACTGTGTTTTGTTCCAGCCGTTCCCCGGTGCAACGTATTCGCCCGCGCCTGTCAATCTTACCATCACGACGTGGCAGCAGATTCTCGACATCCTGAATTATGCGACCGGCTTCATCACCGGCGCGAACGCCATCCAGTTGCAGGTCGGCAGCACGGCGGAGTTCTCGCCGCTCTATTGCAACTGGTATCCGGTGCGCTCCATGAAATGTGCGGAGGCGCTGACCGTCTGCCTGCGCCCGCACCCTGGAGTTTATACGGAGTTTGATTACAGCACGTCGCCCCCGACGATCCATTTTCGGAACCGCGCAAACCTGACCGCCGTCACGCTGCCTTACAAGTCCACCGACTCCAACGGGATCATTCATCTCGCGTCGGATATTCAGCCGTTGAACGAGCTGGTGCCGGACGCCGTGCGGCTGTTTTACAAAATCAACGGCACCTTCAACGGCAAGCCTTCTATTTCCTTCGGCACGGACTTTTATCCCGGTGGCGCGGCGAACAGTCTGCTCTGCCTGGATTACTCCATTGACATCACCGGCGCGGCCACGGAAGAAACCATTGTCAACTTTACCAGCTCATCCTTTGATCCGACCAGCCTGGCGCTGTGGCGTAAGAAGGTGCCGGCGCTGAAGCAGCAGAGCGAAGGCGGACAGGTTCCCAATGATGGCACCAGCGGCGCGCTGGCGTTCGTTTCCACGGCGGCTTACAACAGCAGCACCAATCCGAAGGGCATTCAGGTCATTGATGACAACGGCAACCCGGTGGATTATTCCAGCGGAAATTATGAGTTTATCGCCGAGCAGGATGTGTTCACCTGGTTTCAGGTGTCCGGTGCGCCGGTGCTGGCGACGTTCGCCACGGTGAAGGCGTTTTTCGCCTACGACAAAATCACGACGGCTGGCGGCGGGAACATCACCGACATTTTTGGCGAACACGAGCATCACTTCCGCGTTCTGCTGACGAACGCACCGACTGACACCTACATTTTGAAACAGGTGGTGTCCGGCGGTGAGGTCATACCGTCCAATCTGGCGCAGGCTATTTATACCGAGCTGGCCGACCTGCAATGGAAGCTGCGCCATGAAATCATTCAGGTCGCCGCCGATGGCACGTCGGTGCCGACGCTGATAAAACCCGGCAAGCATAAAATAAATTTGAGCGGCGGCGCAACCGCGTGGACGACGATGAACGCGGTGCCGGAAAATGTGAGCATCCAACTTTTCCGCACCGGCGATGGCAAGCTCGTGGCCCGGCACACGATCCAATGTGGGCCGGTGCATCACTTGGAACCGGGCTATCTGATCCAGCTCACCAATTTGTTTGTGAACCGCAATCGCAGCGGCATTGATGCGCACCAAAGATTGTCGCCGAGTTCGACCGCCAGCTCGCAGGTGGATTTGAGCGGCAGCACGGCGCGCGAGAACTCGACGAGCGCCGAGCCGGTGCCGGTCGTGACCAATAATGTTTATGTGCCCACGACCGGCCCTGCTGCCGGCACCATCGCCGGCCAGATGGTGAACTCGTCTAAAATCATCGCCGACATTCTCGCCGCCACAACCCCGACGCCGGTCGTGGACGCGACGCAGATGATGACGATGCAACCGCGCGAGATCAAGGTGTGTGACGACGCCGGCAATCCTTACTACATCATCGTCCACGCGACCGCTGGCCACACCAAACCGTGATATGGCTTTTCTTAACCGATGCTGTGGCTGCGGGGTAGGCGCGGTGATCCCGCGCTGGCAGAATATTTCCAAGGCCCGGCCTGCCGGCGATACCGGCGGCACTCACTACACCGCGACGCCTTATCCGCGTCACGACACTTCGATCTACAACACGGAAAATCCCGGTGCCGGCTGCAACACCCTTCCCGCCGGCTCGTGTGGCAACTGGCTGGTCGGCGGCGATCTGAACGGCCTGTCCATTCAGGAGATTGAAGACACGGTGGACGACATCATGGCCTGCGCCGGTGACGACACGACGCACGCGAAGAACGATCACAACTGCTATCTGAAGAACGGCGACACCGTGGACATGCGCGCCACGAAGCTGTTCGGCGGCCAGTGGATTCTGGCGCGGAAAAACTGGCAGGGTGTGTTTGGTTTCATCGACCGTTGCGATCCGGTCATCCCTAGTTCCGTGACGATGGTGTCGGGAACTTACAATGATGGCGCGGGCGGATTCACCATCAACACAACCTTCAATACTAATCCGCCGCAGGTGAAGTATTTGACAGCGGACTTGAAGGCGACTTCCAACGAGCAGCACTACAACACCTATTTTGGCGGCAATGGCACCATAGATTATTCCCTCGCCGGCTCTGCCTCGTCAACGAGTTCGGTGGGTCGCACTACGGGAATTGTTTCGCAGACGTGGAATTTTTCCTACGACACGCATGACGGCAGTTCCAGCCCGGAAGAAGCGAACGCGGTTTTCACCTGGCTGGCTGGTAAAAGCTTCGCGGATGTGGTCGCCTATTTCTCCGCATGGAAATATGTCGATGTGAACGGCGGCGTGCAAAATCCCGACACCGCATATTACACGCAATCCGGCACGACTTTCAAACTGATGTCGGGCGCTTATGTCTTCGACGCCGTCAACGGGATTACGGTGGCCGACCAGCCGTTAGAGGTGTTGGTGATTGACGTGGCCGGCGGCAGTTTTTCGCGCAGTGTTTATAGCACGCTTCAGGTGCCGCCCGTTCCTCCCGGAAATGCCCCGGCAGTCTATAAGCTGATTTATACGGAATCCTGCCAAATTTCCAACACCTCCATTTCCTACCAGTATGACGACAACTACGCCTCGCTTGGATTGGTTCAGCCGTGGGATTCGCATGGCAGCGGCACTTTGACTTTGTCCGACGCATACACTTCGGCGGAATGTTATCAAGATTTCAAAGACGCGCTGGCAGCGTGGGACATGAGCGATCTGAATCTCGCCGCCATGCGCACCGACGAAGTGCTCGCGCTGGCTCCGCTGTGCATCTTTGACGAGGTTGGCCCTTCGGTTCCCGCCATCAGTTGCGGTTCGCCTTCTGGTTCGGTCTTCTCTGGATCAGGCCCGACGATGGACGATTATTCCGCGACGCAGAATGGTGATGGCTCGTGGCCGCAGCGCGCCTGGATTGATCCGGACAACTACATTTGGAAATATCCGAATGGGAGTTACGGCCCGCCGAGCGGCTTTACCGGCGGCGCGACGTTGCTCTCACCGCTGCGCACCGGCGCAATCATCGCGCACACGCAGCCCGGCAGCGACCGGCACTTCTGGTTCAACTATACTAAGCAGCAACGCGAGCTTGATCCGACGTGGGGCTATTATGAATGGTTTGCTGACACACACGGCGCATTTTCCGAATCACCGCTGCCGCCGGTCACGATGCGCTGGATGGACAATGAGGAAGCGCAATATGACGGCGCGGCGTTTCGTAACGGCGCTGATCCGCATCCGGGGAATTATCCGCAGGCGTTCTGGACGCAGCGCGGCGGCGTCATTCGCGGCGCGAAATTTGTCCAGGCGAGTGAGCGCTGGCCGGCGGTGAATTTTGGCCGTCCGTGCGGTGCCGACAAATATGCGGTGGATCAGCCAAGCGTCTGTTGCATCACCGGCGGCGATGCCACGTCCGGTTTCACCGTCAAGAAAACTGGCAACGCGATTGCCCCGCTCGCCAGCGGTGGCCTGGTCGTGAACGATTACATCGTCGTCGAGGCCGATGGCATTTATAAAATCAGCGGAATCACCGACAATGGCGATGGCACGTTTGCTGTCACGGTCGGCAGCAAGCTCGATGACTTGCCGACCGGCTACAATTTTGCCGACCCGGAACAAACCGCCGATGGTGTCACGCACCTGGGCCGGCTGCGTTTCCCGACCGCCAGCGGTATCTGCGGTCGCGCCGCCATCACCACGGCCTACGCCAGCGGCACCGTCACCATCACGCCGGCAGCCGCGCAGCCGTGGTTGCGCACCGACCCGACGACGGGAACGATCCTCGTGGACGTTTACGATGCGAGCATGACGCTCGTGGCCTCGGCGCTCTCGCTCACGCGCGTGAGCGACACGAGCTTCACCATCGTCCACGCCGCGCTGGCAAGCGCCGTCTGGATGACCGGCCACGGCGTGGACTGGACGCATTACGATGCGACGCCAAAAAAGACCGGCGTGCATCTGGAATGGAGTTTCAATCAGCGGGTAGCGGCGACAGGTTACACCGGCACGGTTCCAACCTGGTATGGCGGCATCACCGGGTGCCTCGCGTGCAGCGTGACGCAATTCACTTATTCAAGCGGTGCTTGCCCGGCGGCGATTGGCATCGTGCCGTTCTATTCGCCGCCGGCGGATACGAGCGGCGATTTGCCGGATCAAAACAGCCAGCCGCCCGAAAATGCGCCGGTGGAACAATTCCCGAACCAAGAGATGTTCGACTTTCCGGCCACGGTGATTTTCGACGATGTCTATGGCGCGCAATGGCAGGCGGCAGTGATGTTGACGATGCCTGATCCGTTCTGGCAGCAGCCGTTCAAGCCGGACTGCGGCGGCGCGAGCTTCGCATGGTCGCAAGATGATGGCAGTGGCAACGCCGACGCGAGCGACGGATCGGTGCGTTACTATGCGCATCCCCCGCTCGTGGAGGCGTTGTCCACCATCCCGGCGGGAATGTCGCTGCCAGCGGGCGTCTCGCTCCTTTATGACCCGTCAGTGAACGTCATCGCGCCGCCGTATTATCCGACCGGAATTCCGATTGGCGACAACGCCGGCAACTATTCGAGCATTGAGATGGATTGGGGCTTTACCTTGCGCGTCTGCGGCAACGTCGGTGGCCGCTTCCGCACTGAATACAATTTCGTGGCATGCTGACCGTTCAACACATCATGCCTTTGCTGAACGGAGCGGCCAAGCCGGTGGCCGCGCCGACGTTTGACCGCGCCACCATGATTGCCTCGCCCGCGCTGCAAGCCGCGCGCCTGGCTGTGTGCGCGCAGTGCCAGTTCAACGATCAGGGAACGTGCCGGCAATGTTGCGGCGGCGTCCCGGTAAAAACGCTCGTCAACCTGACCGCCAGCCGTTGCGGTCGCCACTTCTGGAAGGAATAAAATTATGAAAAAAATCCTGCTCACCCTGCTGCTGCTCACCGGCCTGCGCGCCTCGGCGTTCGACTGGACTTATTCGACTAATCTGTTTTGGACGATCACCACGCCGACCAACATTTTCTGCGGCACCAATTCAACCGACCCGGCGCGCGACAGCTACATTGTAATTTGGAACAAGCTTAATGCGGACATCAACCTCATGTGGCAGAGCATCCAGAGCAATACTAACGGCGGGGGCACCAACAGCAGTGGCGGCATCACCAACTTTGTTCTCACCGCCACGAACCTGCCGGCAGGCAGCGCGGCCACTGTCACGAATCTTGGTAGCAGCGGCGGCATTGCTTATTTCCAAATTGGCGTTCCGCAGGGCGCAACGGGCGCGGCGGGAACGAACACGATAAACTACTACAACCTGTCGAACGCGGTTGTTTCATCGCAGACGTTTCTGGCTTTGAACACAAACTTTAATTTTGCGCTGTCGAACTCGATTGGAAAGTTCACCAACATCTACTCGGTCATAGTCAATGCGGTGCAAGTTGGCGGCGGCGGTGCATTACCGTCTACCTCGGCGGCGTATGGCATCCTCTATTCGACAAACGGCACGAGCTACCAGCCGACACTTCCCGCCGCCCCGAATGTTTTATGGCTTTCTGTCACGAGTGCAGTCGCTGGCGCTGGTGGCGTAAGAGTTACTTGCATCACACATCCAGAGGCACGCGGCAACACCAACGATCTGACCGGACAAACCACGTTCGTGAATCCAGCCACCGATGGTAAATCGCCGGTCACTCTCGACCAGATGAACGCAGCAATTGCGAATGCGACGAGTGGACTCCAATTCGACGGCTCGTGGTATTATTTCGCACCGAACGGAAACCGTCTTCTTGAGATGCAAATTCCGGCGGTCTTGTTTGCAACAAACTTGAGCATCGCGATTGATGGCAGCGGGACGAATTGGGCCGTGTCGCTGGCAGCAACAAACTTCGTGAAAGGTTGGCAATTCCAGATGTCAACAAACCTCGCGCTGTTGACCGGATTTCAATTGTTCACAAACTACACACTCTCGACGAACAGCGGCGTGGCGACATTCACCGTTCCGATGTATGCCACACCGAATACCTACGCATTCTTCCGGGTGGCATCGTCACAGCTCGGCGCTCTGAAATCTGACTACGTGCACGCCTTTGTCTTGGGGACGCTCTATCCCTCAAACACATGGAATCTGGCTGTCATCACCAACGGCATGATGGCGGGGGATATAATCACGGTGAACTCGAACGGTTTGAAGCTCGTGGACGTGTGGCTCTCAAACTCGGTGCCGATCCTGAAGCCGCACTGGTGACGTTGGGAGGGGTTTAATGGCCCGCTACTGGCACCTTAACGGGATGTTAAAAATGCGCCTACGGGCATCCTGCGAAGCCGGTTTTTACGCTGAAAAGCTGAAACCTTTTCCAAACCTTCTGGAACCGGGCGCGTTTTTACAAAA
>CAISYZ010000226.1 GCA_903889895.1 uncultured Verrucomicrobia subdivision 3 bacterium
CTGGCGGGCGCTGACGATCAGCTCCCGCAAATCGGTCAGCAGCCCCTTTGGGCTACTCCCCGTCGGCAGCGGGGAGGAAGTTTTAGCCAGGGCGAGTTTGCGTTTCATGGCGTCAGGGTTTTTGAGGTTCAGGCAACCAAATGTAAAGTTCAAGGATGTTCATTGGCAGCACCGGATAAACGATCACTGCCGTCCCCTGTTCGGCAAGGGTGTTGTCGCGCGTGGCGAATGACAGGAGCTTGAACTATGCGTCTTAAATCAATTCGATGCCAAGACTATCCTGAATGGCAATCACAGCGATTTTTTACCCGCCGCTTTCACTTTAGCCCACCTTGCTTTGGCTGCCGCCGAGATTTTGGCTCGGCCCGCCGCGCTCATCGTGGACTTCTTTTTAATCACGGACTTTGCCGCCGGCTTGGCCGCTGGTGTTTTGACCTTCGCCCAGCGCGCCTTTTGAGCGGCGGCGATTTTGGCCCGCGCCGCCGCACTCATCTTCGACTTCTTTTTCGGAGCCGGAGCGGGAGTTGAAGTTTTTGCGGGAGAACCCAGAATGGAAGCGAGTTCTTTTTCCAATGCGCTGATCTTGTCTTTGATGTCAGCCGCGCGTTTCAGTTGTGCCGAGGTAAGTGATAATAGATTACTCATGGTGAAACCAGTATAGGCAGGTAGCCAGAAAGTTCAAACGGTATCGGATTTCCGCGCTGGCCCGTGCGGGTGGTTGACAGTGCTCATTTCGCACCGCCAACCCACCGCACGCGCCGCGACGGCGGGGTCATGGGCGGTCCGTGCCGCTGGCCGTCGCGCTTGGCGGGGACGACTATGCGTTCGCTCCGCCCGCTGCGTCGGCCAGCAACACCGACCGCCTTTTCACTTTGGGAGTGCTAAAATTGAAACCGGTTTTTCAATAGCGCAACAAAGCTATCTCATAGCTGTCCGAAAAAAAACTTCGTTTTAGCGTTAAATTATCATTTGCGCAATGAACCGTCAGACGATACTTTGTGCAAATGAAAAAGCAGCCTGAAAGCGTCAGGATTCCCCGCCAAATCGGCGCGGCTGAAGCTTTTATTGATGCGCGTCTGGCTTTAGGCCGTGTCGCATTTTCGCTGGCTGATTTGACGAAGGAATCAGGCTTGTCGGCAATTGCTGCCAAACGCCAATTGTCCAGGCTCGGCGGCAAAGTCACCAGGGTTTCGCCCCGGCAGCCTTTCTATTTGATCGTCGCGCCGGAACATCGTGCAATGGGTGCTCCGCCGGCGGCATGGTGGCTCAATGATTATTTCAACTGGTTTGACCAGCCGTATTATCTGGCGCTTCAATCGGCGGCCAGTTCATTCGGTTCAAATCCACAGGCGTTGCAGGTGACTCAAGTGATGACTGACCGCCCCGTCCGGCCAGTCACAGTGGGAAGGATTCAAGTCAGATTTTTCGTCAAGCGCGGGATTGGGCGGACGCCCACGCAACAACTGGCGCAGGCTTCCGCCCCGCTTTGCATCAGCACGCCGGAGGCAACCGCCTTTGATCTGATCCGGTATGCCACCAGCATCGGTGGGATTGAGCGGGCGGCTGAAACCATC
>CAISYZ010000227.1 GCA_903889895.1 uncultured Verrucomicrobia subdivision 3 bacterium
GTTGGTGCAGTTTGCCGGAGTGTAGGTGCCGTTCCAAATGGCCCAACCGGGCAATCCATTGTTCCAACTCGAGGTGAGGTTAAGGGCGTCGGCGTTATCGAGCTTGACCGTGTTCGCCGCCTGGGCGGTTCCGGCGGACAACATGGCCATTGCCGTCACGAGCGACAAATACCGAATTGCTGAACGCAGTTGCATTATTATTTGTGACTTTTTCATAATCGTTTTGGTTTGTTAGGAGGTGAATTCGTGACAAATCTAGCTCAAAGCCAACTTCTGGGCTATTCGGCAAACGCCTAATAGCTGCCCCCGATCGCCACCAGCGAGTTCGGGCCACATCTGCGTTGAATGATGGGCCATGCGCCCCACCTTGCCTGCCCGGTTTTAGATGAAAGAAAAGGGGCGGATGACATTGCTGCCATCCGCCCCATCAACCCAACCTGCATGAACCCCACATGCTTTTCCTGCCGTTCAACCGCAGGAAATTTGTCCGTTTACGGATACGTCAGGCGGTAGAACACCTCCGGGTTGGCGGGATTGATCGTGATGGGGTATGGCGGCGTGGCAGCAGTGACCGTGTGCCAGTCATTGGAACTGGCGAGACTCACCGAATTGGATTGCAGATTCCAGCCCTGTCCAGCCGGCCAGTTCAGCGTCAACGCGCTCCCGCTGACCGTGTAGGTGATGTTCGTCGGCGTGGGCGTGGTCGAACCAAGCACCAGCAGGCTGCCCGTGCCGGCAAAGCCCGGTGTGCTGTTGACAGTGCCATAGACCCCGGCTGGCTGGGCAATGCCGTCCAGCACCAGGCTCGTAACGGTGTTCGTTACGGCAAAACCCAACTGCAACAGCGCTCCGGCAGCAACCTCGACCGTAATGGTTGAATTGGTGGCCAGAGTAGCCTGCGAGATGTCCAAGGTTCCGGCATTGACCGTGGTGTTGCCCTTGTAGGTGTTGGCACCAGAGAGCGTGAGCGTGCCGGAACCGGCTTTGGTGAGCGAGTAGCCCGAGCCACCATCACCAATCACACCAGCCACCGTCAGTGTGCCGGCGTTGACCGTCACCTGCCGGTTGCCACCAGCGTCACCGGATTGTTGCCCAGGCTCAGGGGTTGCGTGCCACCAAACGCAAAATCCCCGTTCCAATAGATATTCAAAGTGCCACTCCAGAGGGCGATCGCTCCGCCGGTGGTGTTGTCGAGAGTGCCGCCGTTGATGGTCAAAGTTGACCCACCATAACCATTCACGGCGAAGGCATGGTTAAGATTCAACGTGCCGCCGTTCAGCATCGTGAAGGGAACATAGTTCGGTGTGCTCAAAGTCACTGTGCCGGCACCGCTCTTGACCAAGACACCATGAGTGGCATCCTGGCCGTAAAGGGCCCCGGGCGACCCGAAGAAATAATAATCGCCGGCTCCGCTCAAGGTCAAGGTCTGACGCCCAATAGTCAGGCCTGTGGGTGAGGTCAAACTGCGGCCGGATTGGGCGGTCCAAGTCTGGTTGGTAACGATGGTGATGCCTGAGATGATGAGATCAACCGTCGCCGCCGACATATCAATGCCGATTCCGCCGCCCCCATTAGGAAGTCCACTAACAGACACAGAACCATTTGTGATCGTGATAGGAACACCGCCGTTGGCGACGTTGGAGATGCAGATTCCACCCCAAGCGTTCCCGCTGCCCAAGGAACTGGTGCAGTTTGCCGGGGCATAGGTGCCGGTCCAAATGGCCCAGTGGGCACTGTCAGGGAAGCTGCCCGAAACCCAAGCGGCTCCCTGATTCAGCGTGTAACCGTTATCAGCCCGGATTTGATCTCCCAGCGGCCCGGTAATGCTCGCGTAGGGCGTCGGCGCCGTCAGTGAATAATTGTTGGTGCTTGCGCCGGTCAGCGAAAGGCCGGTGACATTTACCGCGACACTCACGGCAATGTTGCTGCTGGCAAAGGTTCCAACCGGCGTGCCCGTCAGACTCACGGAATCGCCGGTGTAAGGTTTCCCGTCAATCGTGGTTCCCGCACCGGCCGCTTCGGTGGCCTGTAGCGCCGGCAAATTGGTCGTGAAACCCGCCGCAGTGGTTCCATCATAGACCTTGTTGGTGGCGGTCAGGCCGACCACCGTCAGCGCCTTGACCGTGACCGTCTGCACCAATCCCGTCTGTTGCAATACGGAGTAGTTGCCGACGTCGGCACCGGTCAGTGACATACCGGTGATGGTCACAGCTTGCAGGCCGACGTCCTTCGCGGCCAGCGTGCCGGTGGCGGTGCCGCTCAAGGAAACCGAGTCCACGGTGTAGGGAATGCCGTCCGCCGTCGAACCGGTGCCGGACGCTTCCGCCGCTGATAACGCCGGCGCGCCGCCCAGTTTCGCCGTGGTGGTGCCGTCATAAGCCGTGCTGCCCGCCGTGTTGCCGGAGACCATCAAGGCCTTCGCCGTGATGGTCTGCGCCACGGGGCTGCCGGAACTGTCGCTAAGATTATGCGTGCCGTCACCCTGATAGTAGGCGGCGATGGAGTGCGGCGAGCCCGCCACTTTCAGGTCAGTATATTCCGTGTAAATGGCCGCCGAGGCAGGAGACGCTCCCGGAGTCAAGGCCACGGTGGCAAGGATGGTCGCGCCGTCTTTGAAAATAACATTTCCCGTGGGTGAGGTTGCCGTGCCGCTGACCGTGGCGGTGAAGTTGAGTTGACCACCGTAAATCTCCGGGTTGGTGCCCGTCGTGCGCGCCACGGAAGTCGTGGTGTTTTGGCCGACTGCGGGAATATTCGTGACGACGAGCACGAGGCTGCCTGGGCTGCCACTGATGGTGATGACCGCCGCCCCGCAGGCATTGCTTAACGCCAGCCCGGTGAAGTTGGGAGCCGGGTTGGCGGAACCATTCAGCGTGCCGGCGACCGTCAGCAAGGTGTTTGTGCTCACCCCCAACGCGGCACCGGTCACGTTGACGGTGACGGTGTTGTTGTTCAAATACACATTCCCTGACGCGTCGGCCACGTTGACATTGCCCACCGTGTGGCTGCCGCCGCCGGCTGCCTGAAAGTAGAGCCCATCAGTTCCGGTCAGGGTGATGGTTTGCAACCCGGCATTGACAGTGCCGGTGCCCGAGGTGCCGGCGCCACCGAGCGACTGGGACCCGTTGCCGGTCCAACCGCTTGCGGATACATCAAAAGTCGCCCCATTCCCCACCAGGATTTTGGAACTGGAGAGCGAGCCGCCGTTGGTCAAAGCCAGCGTGCCGGCACTGATGGTGGTGTTGCCGGTGTAAGTGCTGGCCCCGTAGAGCGCAAGGGTGCCGGCTCCGGCCGTGGTAAGCGAACCCGTGCCGCCAATCACACCGCCCACCGAAAGAGTGTTGCCGTTGACCGTCAACGTCCGGTTGCCGCTCAAAGTCACCGCCCCGGTATTCAAGTCAAGGTTGGTCGTGCCACCGAACGCAAAGTCGCCATTCCAGTAATACAGCACACTGGTGTTGGCGAGGACAATGTTTTTTCCGGCGGTGTTGTCCAGCGTGCCGCCATTGTTCGTGAAATTTAAGCTGTTGCCAGCGGTGTTGAGCGCATTGACGTGATTGAGGTTCACCGTGCCGGCGTTGAGGGTGATGCTGGGCGCAGCGACCGTGTTGGTTAACGTCAACACGCTGGCGTTGTTCTTGGTCAGGATCGAACCGGTGCCACTCCCCTTGGCCAATCCGCCCTTGAGAACATAGTTGCCACCACCGGCAAACGTCAGCGGAGTGGTTGTTTGCGGAAGCAGCGCTTTTACGAAGGTCAGAGTGCGACCGGCAGCGTTGGTGAAAATTATACCACTGCTTTTATTCGGCTGAACGTTCATTTCCAAGGTGAGGTCAACCGTGGCTTGCGACATGTCAATGGCCACGCCACTCACTCCGCCGAGATACCAGTATATGCTCGAACCTCCGAGATCAACGGGAGCGCTGGGATTTCTGATTGCGATTCCGTCAAAAAAGGCAGTGCTAGAAAAAGCATTGGTGCAATTGGCGGGCGTGGCCACGGTGCTGTCCCAAATACCCCGCTCGCCTGCGCCGGGCGCGGTGCCTCCAACCCAACTGGTGCCGGATTTGAGGTCGTTGTTATTATCCGCTTTGATGCGGTCCACCGCCCGGGCGGTTCCGGCGGACAATATGGCCAGTCCGGCGAGGGCGGCTATGCACTGAATCAGGAGTTGTTTTTTCATAATCAATTTTGAATTTTTTGGTGGTGACTTCGCGAATAATCTAGTTCAAAGCCAGCTTCCGGTCTATTCGGCAAATGCCTAATAGCCGCCGTCCGTCGCCCGGTTCAAGCTGCGTCATTGCCCACCGTAAAAAATCAAGCTATCATTGCCATGATGTCCAGCATTGACGCGTTTTCCTCCCGGCCCCGACGCGTTCATTATGCCCTGATCCGGCTGGCTTGTGGCCTGCTTTTACTGGCCGCACCGGGGATTTCCACAATGCGGGCCGAGGAATTTCACGTGCAGAACTGGCGACGGGAAGATGGCCTGCCGGACGGACAGATCACGGCCCTGGAACAAACGGCGGACGGCTACCTGTGGATCGGCACAGCCAAGGGACTGGCGCGGTTTGACGGCCTCCGATTCAAGGTATTCAAAGCGGGCGAAACGCCCGGCTTCACCGATTCGCGAATTTCCAGTTTGACCACGGATCATCAGGGCACGCTTTGGGTGGGGCTGCTCGATGGCAACATCGCCCGGCGCGGGGAGGACGGCTTTGCCGAAATGCAGCCGCCCGTGCCCTTGAAACTTCGCCCGAATCAGGATCACATTCCCGACACCTGGTTGTGGGATCGGCGCATGGCGATGATTGAAGAGGCTGAACATACCCCTCGCGGCAATGCTGAACACTTTGCGGATCGCTGGGCCCAACTGACCACGGATGGCGAAGGTTCGGTTTGGTGGCACGTTTCCGGTTTGAGCCTGATGCGATTCAAGGCCGGACAATGGAATGTGTTCACCGCCAGCAACGGCGTGCCGGAGGACACACTTCGCCAAGTGGCTTGCGACCATGAGGGACGCGTCTGGTTTGAATCCAATGGCAAACTGCAGCCGTATAATTCCGGCACGTCCAATTCGCCCGATGCGAGCGTGCCTTTGAGCGGACAGTGGGCGGTGTTGACCCCGGCCAGCCAGGGCGGGCTGTGGGCGGCCGAACCGCGCAGTTCGTGGTTGCAGCAGGGCGGGCGGGTGTTGCGGCTGGCGGAGGGCCGCTGGCACGATGAATTGTCATTGGACCCGCCGCTCCAGCGCCCGCCGAGCAGTGTGATCACCTGCCTGCTGGAAGACCACACCGGGCGGCTCTGGTGCGGAACCGCTTCGGGCGGCGTGTTTTTTTCCAACTCGCAAGGCCGTTGGCAACGGTTGCAATCCCAAAGCTCGTTTTCGCAAGGATACATTTCCTGCCTGTTGGAAGACCGTCAGGGAAACATCTGGGTGGGCACCGTGGGCGATGGACTTTATCGCGTCAACCTGCAACCGGCTACGATGTTCAATTTGCCACCGCCCTTTGAACACGCGGAAATCAACACAACGTGCGTGACGCGGGACGGGGCCATTTGGATGGGCACCGGCGGCAGCGGCGCGATTCGGTTTGATGGCACGAATTTTTCCGTTTTCGGCGCGAAGGAGGGGTTGACCAATCTGCATATTTGCGCACTTTTTGAGGACTCGCGCACCAATCTCTGGGCAGGAACTTCCGGCGGCTTGTTTCGATTGACGGCGGGAAGATTTATGCGCGTGGAAGGACCGCCAGAAATGTCCATCTGGGTGAAAGCCCTGTTTGAAGATCGGGCCGGACGACTCTGGATTGGCACGCTCGGCGGATTGATCTGTCATGAGCAGGGGAAGTTCACAGCATATCGCCTGCGACGAGACGGCAGCTATTGCGACATCCGTTGCATGGCCGAGGATGCTACGGGCAATCTTTGGGTGGGCACCATCGGCCAGGGCTTGTTCCGCCTTCCCGGTGGCCAAGCGGATAAGCTTGAGCGGATGGAAACATTCCCTCCCACGGATGTCCGCGCATTGTTTTGCAGTGCCGCCGGCTCGCTCTGGGTCGGCGGCTGGGGCAGAGGACTTTTTCGATTGGAAAACGGACTTTTTTTCAACGTGACCACGGAAGACGGCCTGCCGAGTGACCGGATTCAATCCATCATGGCCGATGACACGGGCCGGCTGTGGTTGAGCACGGATAACGGCCTGATCGGCGTCACGCCGGCAGAAGTCCAAAACTACCGGCGTGGAATAAGTCCGCCGCTCCTGTGCCAGCATATCTCCCTGGCGGAAGGGTTGGCTAACGGCGGCTGCTCCGGTTCCGGCCAGCCGGTTTCGGCCCACACGCCTGATGGCCGGCTTTGGTTTCCCAATTACGAAGGCGTTGCGGTGCTTGACCCGCGCAAGGTCGCCACCAAGCCATCCTCCATGAAAGTGATGGTGGAGGCCGTCGTTGCGGACGGCAAGGAACTGACTCCCGCAGCCACCGGCAAGTGGCAGGTTTCTTCCGGCGTGCGCCGGTTTGAATTTGATTACACCGCCCCGAACCTCGCGGCCCAACCCAATCTGCACTTCCGGCACAAGTTGGAGGGCATGGATCATGATTGGGTGGATGCGGGTGATCGCCGGGTGGCCTATTACAGCCAGTTGCCGCCGGGGCAATACCAGTTTCACGTCATGGTCGGGGGCACTGACAATCAATGGCACTCTGCCGACCGGGTCATTCAACTTCACATCGTGCCGCGCTTCTGGGAACAACGCTGGCTCCAGGTGCTCGCCAGCGGCCTGCTCGTCGTCATCCTCGGCGGCGGTTTCGGCTGGAGTCAGCGGCGCAAATACAAGCTGCGCGTGGAACGATTGCAAATGCAGAACGCCATGGAAAATGAGCGCCGCCGCATCGCGCGGGATTTGCATGATGAATTCGGCTCCCGCCTGAGCGGGATTGCCCTGCAGGGCGAGGCCGCCACGCAAGCCGGCCAGATTTCGGCCACCGCCTATTCAGAAGTCGTAGCCATGACCCGCCGCGTTCGCCAGTTGATTGGCACGCTGGACGAGGTAGTTTGGGCAACCAATCCCGAAAATGATTCACTGGCAAATGTCGTCGCTTATTTGTGCGACTACACTGAGGATTTCCTGTCACTCACCGCCATCCATTACCGTTTGGAAGTTCCTCCACCTGCGGAGTTGCCCGCCATCACCTTGACCGCCCAAACTCGACACAACCTGCTGCTGGCGACCAAGGAAGCGCTTAACAACAGCGTCCGCCATGCCCAGGCACGGACTATCTGGTTAAGAATCCGAATCGAAGCGGATTGGCTCGTCGTAGAGATTGTGGATGACGGAAAGGGATTTGATCCGGCGAATACGCGCACCAGAGGAAACGGCCTCTTAAATTTTCCACGTCGAATGGAACTAATCCACGGAAAGGCCGAGATTCAAAGTCAAACCAACCAGGGAACCACAATCAGGTTTAAGATTCCACTGGCCGACACCGCCAAATTACCAAATAAACTAACCACCCCATGAAAATCAAAGTTGGCATTGTTGAAGACGACCGCGCCGCGCGGGAGAACTGGGTCAAGATCTTGAATGCCCATCCCAAACTGACCTGTGTGGCCGCCTGCGCCACCGGGAAAGAGGCGCTGAAGCTTTTGCCCGATTGCCGGCCGGACGTGGTTCTGATGGATATCAATCTGCCTGGCATGGCGGGCATTCAATGCACCGCCCTGGTCAAGAAGGCACTGCCCAACACGTTGATCTTGATGGTGACCGCGTTTTCCAACAACGACTATATCTTCGAGGCGCTGCAGGCGGGAGCCAGCGGTTATCTGTTGAAAAGCAAATCCTCCGAGGAAGTCGTTCACTCCATCCTCGACGTGATGGAAGGCGGCGCGCCGATGACCGGGCAAATTGCCCGCCGGGTGATCGAGGTGTTTCGCAAACCAGCACCCAAGGGGCTGGCCGAGGCGGAACTTACCGCGCGGGAAAACGAGATTCTGCAATGGGTTGCCAAGGGACTGTCGAACAAAGAAATTGCCGCCAAGATAGACACCACGGTCTATACCGTCCGAAAACACGTCGAGCATATCTACGAAAAACTCCACGTTCACTGCCGGACCGAGGCGGCCGCAAAATACTTGGGCGGCGCTGATAAGGCCGCCTCGCGATAAAGCAACCCACCCCTGACTCGTTAATCAATGTCCGAAATGGCTCATTCGAGCAAGCCAGGCGCATGCAAGGTTACTGATTCGCCTGGCTGGGCAACCAGAACGTATTGCTGGAGATGGTTCCTTTGGGGAGCCCCGGACCACTCCAGAAAATATTCAACAACGGTGTGACGGAATTCCGGTGGGCGTAATATAACCGGAACGGATGCAGTCCCGCCTGTAGCCGCATGCTGCCGCTCACTTCTTTGCCGCCAGAATACCCATAATCGGCATCAATCACCGTCGCGTCATGGACGCGGAGCAAGGCGCCGGTGTCTGCCGTCAGATAAAAAGTGTAATCGCCATCCTGCGGGATTTTTAGATACCCGTTGAAAAACACGCCGCCATCATGGTGGCTGATCATTTTTCCCAAGTCTGGTCGGCTGGCCGTGCCGGCGGCCGCTGACTTTAGGATTTCAAACTCCGGCACCCATGGAAAAGTCCCCTCGTAAGTTTTCCATTCCACGCCGGAAACGACCGCGCCCGGCGTCGAGGCAGGAACCAGTTGCCGGTCATACGGGCGCGGCGCACCGCTGTCCGGCCGCCGCACTTGCCGAACCAAGGTTTCCATTTTTTTCTCCAAGCCAGGCATTTTGGACGCCAGGTTGTCTTTCTCCTTCGGATCAATGGTAACTTGGTAGATTTCAAATGGATTGTCAGGAGATTTGATGTCGTAGCGCAAACCGACATAATCGCCTATGCGGATGGCCTGCATTTGATTTCGCCGCCGGCCACGGTTGCCGGGTGTGAAATCAACGTAGTCGGGCGTTTTGCCATTGTTATAATATTCCACATACACATAGCCGCGATCACGCTGGATGCCCTGGCCGGTAAGTTCGGGCAGCAGCGAGACTCCATCCGTCCGCGCGGGCGCGGGAACGCCGGCAACTTCGGCGAACGTGCCCAGCCAATCATAAGAGATGCTCGGCCGGTTGATTATTAGTCCAGCAGGGACATGCCCCGGCCAGCGAACCAGCGTGGCCATGCGGATTCCACCTTCCAGGCAGTCCCGCTTGATGCCGTCGAAGGGGCCGAAGCTCTCAAAGAAATTAGCCTCCAGCGGTTCGTTTGGAATATATGATTCTATGCTTGGCCCGTTGTCGGAGGTGAAAACAACCAAAGTGTCATTATCAATGTGCAGATCTTGCAGCAACTTTTGAATGTCGCCCACGGCATCGTCGATGCGACGCGTCGCCGTGGCATACCGCTTGTAAACATCCGGCCAAGAAACCTCGGGCGTGGCAGCATTTGCGGCATAAGTGGCATTCCGGTATTCAGGATAAACCCAAGAATCAGGTTTGCCCGAAGCGGTGTTAATCATGTGGCCGGAGATGCCCAACCATTGCAAACCGCCGGCCAGACCGCCGCCCGCCGGATACTCTTGCGTCGGCAATTCCTGAACTGCGTGCGGTGTGTCGTAGGCCAGATACATGAAGAATGGCTGGTCAGCATGAGTGCGCTCATGGTTCACAATCCATTGCTTCGCCCAGGCAGTCCATAAGTCGGCCGTGTAACATTTATCCAAAGAGGGGGTTATGTTATTGGTTCCATCCCATGTCTGCTTGGGGATTTTCTCTTCGGAATATGGGGCTTCCTTGGGATAATGTTCGTGGCCATCTTCGTGGCGAGCATAGCCAAAAAATGAATCAAAACCGCGCTTGGTTGGAAACGCCGGCCAGGTGGCTGGATTTGTTTGACCCGGATCGTTGCCCTGCAATCCCCACTTGCCCACGGCGACGGTAGCATAGCCAGCCTGTTTGAGCACCGTGGCCAAGTTATGGTTGTTCTCCAGAGCCTTGTCAAACTGGTTGTCGCGCACATTGGCATGCCCCTGGCTGACGCCCAGCAGGATGGACGCGCGGGATGGAGCACAGACGGGCGCGGCACAATAATGACTTCTCAATTGCGCCCCTTCGGCGGCAAACTGATCCAGCTTCGGAGTCAACTCCCACGGCTGGCTGCGGTTGTTTGCCTGCTTGCGACCATTTTGGAACAGAACGCCCAAATCGCCGTAGCCAAAATCATCGGTGAGAATGAATATGATGTTAGGCCGCTTCAGGCCGGCATCGGCAACCGCAACCGGCTCCGCCGGCAAAGCAAGCGGGAGCAAGCACAATGACAGCAGTTTGCAAACTAGTCTTTGCATCAGGGATGTATCAACCGATAAAAAACGGTGGGGTTAGTCGGACTGATGTAGATATTATAAGGCGGCACGACTCCGGTCACGTTGAACCAATTGGTTGTCAGACCCGTGCCGAGACTGTTGGTTTGCATTTGAAGCTGCCAGAGCTGGTTGGCCGGCCAGTTTAAGACCAACTGCCCGCCGCCGGCTGAGTAGGTAATGATACTATTCGCCACCGCTGACAGATTCGTGGCCAAAAGGTTGATGTCGGTTGAGGCCAGGGCTTGGTTATAAAGGCGAACGTCGTCAACGGAGCCGTTCAAAAATTGGCTGGGTGCCGCTCCGGGCATGGCGCCAATCCCCAAGGCGCCTGAACCGTTGGCAGCCTGCGCCCATCCGCTGACCAGAAGCAGACCATCCACATAGAGTTTTCGTGAGCCGGCGGCACCGTCCTGCACGGCGGCAAGCTGATGCCACTGGCCAACATCTGCGGTGACTGAACTTACAATGTCCGTGTTGCCGAAGAAAGCCCACTGATTTGAGGCGGTGATTCCCAAACCATACCATGCGCCGGCCGTGGGATCGGTTTCCACGATGGTGCTCCGCGCGTTCGGCAGCTTCTTTAGATTCACCCACGCCGAAAGCGTGAAGCTCTGGGTGCTGGTGAACTGAAAATCTGGAATGTTTGTGAGGTTCACATATTGGTTGATGCCATTGAACGACAAGGCGGCGACACCCTCAATGCCGGGAAGATAAGCCGGGCCGTTGATGGCAACGCCATTGGCCGTGCCGACCGTGTCCAGAGTATTGTTTTCCAACCGCCATTCATGCGTCGGGGACGGTTTGCTGATGACCCAGGGCGTGCCGCTGACTTTGACTCGGGTTGCCATCCAGGCATTCGGCGAATTGGTCGCCATCACCGAAAACGTGTTCGCCCCATTAACCGCCGTCAGGGTTGCGCCGCTGACGGCCAGGCTATTTTTATAGTTCCAATTGGCGTCATAAACTTGCGCGCTGGCACCACCACTGTAAGTCAGATAGCTGTTGTAAGGAATCGTGCCGGCCACGGCCACGCTGTTGCCGTTGAGTGTCAGGACGGGATTAATGAGGCCGGTGGCCTGACCTTCCAGCATGGTCTTGATAGCGCTGACTGAGATATTAGGTGTCACCCCGTTGGGCACATATCTTAAAGACAGTCCTAACGAGTTCACATTGGCATAATTAAAGGTGTCGGCGGTGCCGTTAAATCCGGTGTCCGTGGTTTCGGCGATATCCGCGCGATACCACGACGCCTCGCCGTTCGGAATCTCAATGGTTTGCGTGCCGGAAAAATTCACCTTTAGCGCATAGTCGCGGCCCCCAATATGGAAGGCCAACACTGAACCGCTGTTGTCGCCGTTCACTGTAATGGCCACCCCGCGACTGGCGCTCATGTTAAATGGGGAACTTAAACCCGCCGCCGAAGGCGACCAACTGTAAGTGTTGGTGGCGTTCGTAAACGACAAGGGACTGGTCGCCAGCAGCGAAACATTATTGGCATTGGTGGCGGACATTCCCGGCAGCACCAGGAACTCGATCTGCGGTGTCTGGGCTGGATAAGGATTGTTAAGCGGGCTCAGGGTGGTGCCATCAGCCTTGTGGAACTGGTGTGGAGAAACGGGTCCCCGTTCGACCATGAGCTGCCAGGGGTTGTCCACCCCATTGCGCAACATGGCTCGCGTGGGAGTGATCTGCCATTGGTTGCCCGTTTGCGAAGGCATGTAGAAATCCGTGGCGAAAGATCTCAAGGTGGCCTGTTGACTTGTTGTCAGGTAGGGAGCCACTGCCTGCCAAAGGTTGAGACTGGACACCATCTGGCCCCACCAACCCTGGTTGGTGATGGTGTTCAAATCCGTTCCGATATGGTAGCCGAAAATCATGAAGTTAGGCCCATACCCGGCCGCGCAACCGAAAGCCCACTGATCCTCATCGAGATGGGTTGCCATAAACGAGGGATCCCACAGCCGGAGCGAAGCCAAGCCACCGATTTCCGAAATTTCCAAAACAAACGCCTGCCCGCCTTCATGTTTCTGAATCCGGTTGAACTGGTATTCAAAGTGGCCAAAGGGGGCGGTTAACCCCGCCTGGGAAGCATGCGTCGGATGATCTAAGGACTCGAAGACACACTGCGAAAACCGCCCAAGTCCCCAGACGCCCAGATCATAGTTTTTATCCTGCCCGTCATAGTTGTCATAGGTGACTTGGAATTGGTTCAGCAATGTCGCGAAAGCCTGGGCCTGCGTGGCGAGCAACGACGAACGGCTATCCGGGAGCAAGGCGCCACCGCCATAGTTTGGCAAAAAATCCACCCGGCTGCCCGCCGCATGGTTCTTTGACCATTGGCTGCTCCCGACATGATTAAAGCCGGTGATTTGCCAGTCCGTCGGGCTGACCACCGTCAACGAATAGGTGCAGAGATCATTGCTGATGCTCACATAGGAAGAAAAATCGCTTGGATAATCAGGCGGAGAGGGAGTGCCGGTAGTGAACGGCTGGCAGCCCGGATCCGGCTGAACATCAAAGGAGGTCGAGCTGCCGGTAATGCTGTTCAGCAACGTGCCGGTGGCGCAACGCGAAAGATTGGAAGACAATCCGGTCGGACTATAGTCACCCCAGAGGGTATCGCCCACATTCACATAGCCAGCATTGCCATGAAACCACAGGCTAATGCCGCGCTGGGCGCAGTATTGTTGTAATAACGTCAGGTCTGCTGCCCCGTTGGGGAAAAGAACGGGATTAAGCCCATTTATGGCCGGATTGCTCCCCTGCCAGTAAGGGTGGAAAAGGTAGAGTGAATTCAGTTTGTTCGTGAACATGATGTCGGCGACCTTATAGAGATCACTCAAGGTGTTGGGGGCAAACATCACTGCCCGTGACGGTGGCAGTTCGCGCTCAAACCGGTCAAGCCATGCTGAAGCATCGGCGCGTGTCCAACTCGTCAGATTAGCACGGTTTGGCCGCGGCAGGGATGGTTCGCCGCTCCAGATGTCCAGCAAGATATCATCATGTTGCGCGGAGCCGGTTGAGGGAAAAATGGCGGCCGCGCCCATTGGCTGAATATTGTTGGTGGTTAAGCCATTAGGGTAAACGAAAGCATTGGTTTGGGAATACTGGACAGAAGGCCAGGATATTGGAAAAGCCCCGTATTGACTTATGATGGTCATATAATCCAGAGCCACAGTATTGAGCGTCCATCCATCACTTTGACCAGATGTCGCCAAGCTCATCGCCACGGCGTAGCCAGGCCAATTGGCATCAAGATTGCCGGTCTGAGGATTATTCGATACATGAACCAATGCGAATTTGAGGTAGCGGCCATTGCTCGTGACCGCGAAGGTGGCGCTATATTGTCCGTTGCTTGACCAAAACAACAACATATTAGTGCCAAAAGCAGCCATATGGTTGAACAATATGCTGCTATTTCCCTGTGAAACATACCAGCCCTTGGAGCCATTATTCACCTGCGCGCCGGTGTCCAGACGTTTCACGCTAGCTATTGTGGCATTATTGCTGATGGTTATCGCCATGAGTGAATTAGAGAACGTTACAGAATTAGTCTGTGGTGGGAGAACAAGTTGATTCAAGGAGTTGGTGCTGCCGCTGTAATTGCCATCACCTGAATACCAAGCCGTGATGAGATTGGTGCCCACCGGCAGATTCGTGATTGTGAGGCTATAAGTCATGCCTGCGACCACATTGCTGTTACACAGCGGGATGCCGTTCGTCAGAAAGGTGATGCTGCCGGTGGCATCGGCTGCCACAATTCCATTGTTTAGCACGGACGCGTTGAACGTGACAGGTTGTTGCCAGCCGCCCGTCTGCGCGGAGGAAGCCAGCAAAATGGAGGAACTGGCTTGAGTAACCAGCACTGCGCCGGTCAAGCCGGCAATGGTATAGTTGGCGGCCTGCGCACCGCCCAAAGCCAACGTGTTCGGAGAAACGATGGTTTGCACGCCTGTATTTACGCCCGCCAATCCGGCGCCACCGGAAACCAAGAATACGTTGTCACCGCCAACCACGTTGGTGATGGTAAGAATGCCATAGGCGGCGTTGGTGGTGCCATCGTAAACCCGGGTGCCGGCCAGCGCCACGGGCAACGGACTCACTATTTGCGTCAGCGTGTTGGCGCTCGGCTTGTAAGTGGCATCGCCACTGTAATTGGCGGTTAGGAGATGGGATCCCGCTGTAAGATTGCTGCTGGTTGTATAAGTGGCTGTGCCTCCTGAAATGGAATTGGTCGCCACCGGCAGGCCGTCCACGCTAAACACAAAATTGCTGGTTGCGTTGGCCGCCGTAACGCCATTTGTTTTCACCGTCGCGGTAAAAGAAAGCCCGCCACTACCACCATAAACTGGATTGCCTGAAGTCAAGACCAGCGTGGTGGTCGTGAAGATTGAGGAGCCGGTCAAAACCAAATACAATTCGCTGCTGTTGGTGGACAGCGAGGCTGTCCCATTGGCGCCATCACCATTGACAATGAGCAAACCACCGGGCAGCGTGGCAACCTTTCCACTGGCACCTTTGGCCACCAACTTGTAAGGAGACCCGGCCGCAGTCAGCGCCAAGCCACCATTGGCAACCGTGATGGTCACTGGCGTGCTGGCGCCCAAGCTCAGAATGCCCGAACCCGATAGCGTCAAAGGAACCGCGCCGCCCAAACCTGCCGGCTTGAACGCGGAGAACTGAAGCGGGCTGGTGCTGGCCAGTGTAAGCCCCTTGCCTGCGGCCGTGGCCAGAGTCGCGCTGTTGGTGCAGCCGCCGATTTGCAGGGTTTGCCCTGAGCCCAGTGTAGCCGCCGTGGTGAGGACAGAAACATCCAAGGTGGCACCGCCGGTAATGCTGACGAGAGGCGAGTTGGCGATCGAACCACCGCTGCTCAAGGCCAGCGTGCCGCCGTTGATAAAAGTGTTGCCCGAGTAAGTGCTGACCCCGGAGAGCACGAGCGTGCCTGCGCCGGCCTTGGTGAGCGAGTTGGCGTTTCCGCTATCGCCGATTGCTCCGGCCACGGTAAGGGTGTTGGCATTGCAGGTCACCTGCCGGTTGCCACCCAAGGTGACCGCGCCTCCACCAAGGTTTAAGTTTCCCGTGCCAGCAAAAGTAAAATCACCATTCCAAAAATAGCTGGGGGAATTATTGTTTAGTGCAATCGTCCCGCCCGACGTGTTGTCAATCGCGCCCCCGTTTATGGTTATGAACGAATTCACACTGCCATTGATGGCATAGTTATGGTTCATATTAAATGTGCCTGCGTTAAGCACGAAATTGGTATTATAGTTTGGTGTTGCGATCGTAACTGCACCCCCGCCCTGCTTGATCAGCGTGCCGCCCCCGGTCAGAGTGCCGGAGAAGACATAGTTACCGCCGCCGTCCAATGTCAGCGTCTGGCCACCGGTGTTTCCCACATACAATCCGCCGCTAATGGTCAGAGTGCGCCCGGCTTGGTTGGTGAAGAATGTTCCCGTAGTCCAAGACTGAACGGTGAATCCCGAACTGATATTCAGGTCAACCATGGCCGCCGACATGTCAATGGCCGCGCCGTTGACTCCATACAACCGCCACCAGCCAGAGGAAGCCCCGGAGATTTTCACGGGCACGCCAGCACTGGGGCTTTTAATCTGGATCTGCCCGACATTTATGGCGTTAACCGTCACGGTGTTGGTGCAATTGGCTGCACTCAGCGTGCCGTCCCAGATCGCCCGGTCGCCTGAACCCGGCACCGCGTTGCTTACCCAACTCCCCGACTGATCAAGCGGGATGGCATTATCCGCCTTGGTTTGATCAGCCGCCTTGACCGTTTGCGTTGCGCAGGCGACTGCCAGGGTCGCGATGGCCAACGGCAAATAAATTTGACGGGCACATCGGCATCTGGATTCCCTGAAGGATTTCATGGGTCTAGGTATAAAATTAACGACTAGCAATGGCTGTTTGGTTGATGGGAGTTGGTTTGCCTACGGGTGCATCGCTACGCTATTTTTTCGGCAGACCGGTGAGCATGGCCACAAACTACCCCAGGCCATGAAAAAGTTCCATTAGGCATTTGCCGTATGGCGGGAGCCTGCAGTTGGATTTAAGCTTGTCCCCATAAAGCTCAACACCATCAGATTGATTGCCAGCTTGTTTATTGGCTGCGCTTTAAGCGGACTAGCCGCAGAACCCTCCCGGTGGATTCAGAATCTTCAAAACGCTCCCGCCAGCGTCGTTTTGGCGGATGGAACCAAGGCTGATTCAAAGGTGTTGCTGGTCAAACGCTCGTGGAACGGTTCGGTCTGCACAGCCACCGTCGTCAACACCGGCAAGACGCCGATGCGCTTGGCGCGGGTGGACTTGTTTGATTTTCAGCATGGGTTGGCGGGCAGCACGCCCATTTACGGCGAATCCTTCCAGATGCTCGCGCAGAACGGTGGCACGCTGGCGGCACCCGAAGACTGGGGCAATTATCCCGACCGCAAGCATTACCGCCTCGAAGAACCGGAAGGCTTGCGCACCGCGCACGGCATGATGGTGCTGCGCCCGGCGGGAGCGGATCAGATACTGCTCGGCTACGGCTCGTGCCGCCGGTTTGACGGCCGGATTTCGTTTGATGCAAAACGGCTGCTGGTTTCCCTCGATTGCGAAGGTTTGGAACTGGCTCCGGGTGAAAGCTGGCAGCTGGAAGAGTTTTTTTGCGAAGCCGGCCCGGTGCGGGAGACCTTGTTGAACCACATCGCCCAACGCATTGAAAAAAATCATCCGCGCCGGACCGGGTTCAAGGCGCCGCCGCTGGGGTGGTGTTCCTGGTATTGTTTTGGGCCGAAACTCACGGTGCCGGACATCCGCCGCAACCTCGACTGGATCGCCACTAATCTGCCACAGTTGCGCTACATCCAGATTGACGACGGCTACCAGCCCTGGATGGGCGACTGGCTGGAGACCGGGAAATCCTTCGGCGGCGACATCAAGGGTGTCTTGCGCGAAATTCGCGAGCGCGGTTTCGAGCCGGCCATCTGGCTGGCGCCGTTCGTGGCCAGCCCGGAATCCAAACTGTTCCATGACCACCCCGATTGGTTTGTGAAAGATGAGAACGGCCAGCCCTTGCGCTCGGACAAGGTGGGCTTTGGCGGCTGGCGGCTCGGCCCGTGGTATGCCTTGGACGGCACGCATCCCGAGGCGCAAAAATTCCTAGAACAAACCTTCCGCACCATGCGGCAGGAATGGGGCTGCACTTATTTCAAACTTGATGCGAATTATTGGGGTGCGCTGCGATCTGGACATTTTCACGATCCCAAAGCCACGCGGATTGAAGCTTACCGACGCGGGATGGAAGCGGCCTTGCGCGGGGCGGGCGATGCGTTTATTCTCGGCTGCAATCACCCGATTTGGCCCTCGCTCGGCTTGGTGGACGGGGCGCGCAGCGGGAATGACATTTCGCGCGACTGGCACAGTATTCGCGACGATGGCCGGCAGAATCTGCTGCGCGGCTGGGAGAATGGACGGTTCTGGTGGAACGACCCTGATTGTGCCGTGTTGTCGCCCGGCATGGTGATGGACATCAGCGGCAACACGACCGGCGCGACGGGATTGCCGCCGAACGAGGTGTTGTTTCATGCCACGACGGTTCATGCTTCCGGCGGCATGATGTTGAGCGGTGACGATTTGCCGGCGCTCGCGCCCGAGCGCGTGACCCTGTTGCGGAAGCTGATTCCGCCGACGGGGCGGGCGGCGAGTTTTGCCGATGAGACGCTCACAGTTGGGCGCACACCCAATGGGAATGGGGAATATTTGTATCTGTTCAATTGGGGTGATACGCCGGTGGATCGGGTGGTGTCATTGCCGCGCAAGATGAGCCTGAAAAACTACTGGACCGGTGAATCGCTTGGCGAGCATGAAGGCGAATACCGTGTGCCCGCGCTGGCACCCCACACCGCCCTTATGCTGGAAGCCACCGGCAGCGGGAAAGTGAAGTCAGATTCACTGACCGCCTCCCGCAGCGAATAAAGTGAATGAACCAACCAGAAATGATCCTAACATCCAAGGTTATCCATGAAAGAGAACTCTGACATCAAGCGCAAGCGGAGCGCCTTCACGCTCATCGAGCTGCTCGTCGTCATCGCGATTATTGCGATTTTGGCGGCGCTGCTGCTCCCGGCACTGACCAAGGCGAAAGGCCGGGCCTTGCGGATCAGTTGCAGCAGCAATGTCCGGCAAATTGCCATGGGTAATCCCTTGTTTGCCGGCGACAACGACGACCAACTTCCATGCGCGCAATACTTGGATGATAGCGGGAACTACAGAAATTGGATAGATGACATTGGCCAATACATCGGCGTTAAGGGTAGGTCAGCCTCCGGGCAGGGCTTTACACAGGAAAGTCGTGTCTTGGAATGTCCCGCGCATCATCCGGTTGCGACACCGCAAGCCAACGGCTTTTGCTCCTATGTGCCGATGATATGGGGCAGTGCGAATATTGACACTTCGCCGAATGCAAAACAGGCTGTGTGGTCGTGGTATTTCACCCAAATTGGTGCCCCAAATGGAAATGGCGGCTTGGATATTAGGAGAAAGCTCTCCCAGATCAATGGCCAATCCGACGTGGCGACTCTAACTGAAATGGCGATTGATAAAAATACCGGCGGCGCCTTGGGATTTTATCAAGCGGTTAATGTCACCTGGCAGGTTGGTTCGGATTGTGTTGGCACCCAGGCAGGCTGGCCCGACGCCAATAATGTCACGCTCAAGGTTCACGATGGTATTGTTGATTATGCCTTTGTAGATGGGCACATGGAATCCCTCAAGTGGAATGACCCACGCGTTATTGGCACTGGCACCACGAATGCCCCAGGAGGCATCTGGACGATTTGTCAGGGTGATTGACTCAATTCTCAATAAACTATGAAAACAATAATAGGCACGATCGTGACTGCAGTTGCGATTGTTTTAACTGTTTGCGGCTGTCACAAGTCGGCTTCATCCAATGGTGGAAACCAACCGGGAGACAAGCCGACCAGCGCCAGCCAATCGAATGACCTTCTATTGATTGCTGTTGTAAAATCCGAATTCGCCGACCATGTGCGCGGCTTGTTAAGCAATGCGGGCATTGAGGCGAAAGTGGAACAGGCTGGCGAAACCGCCATACCGAAGAATTCCTTTCAGGCGCCGCCCGGCAGTTGGTGCGTAATGGTTGCACCAACGGCAAAATCTAAAGCCACAAAAATTCTTTACAAAGATTTCCACGATTATTACAGCAAGGGCGTATATCTCTGGGCAATGCCTCCATTTTAACGAAAGCTTGGAGAACAATGCGGCGGAAGCCGGATGGATTGACCTCACTGATTTCATTTTTTATGTCTAAACGGAGTTTTTGTTCGGCAGTGCTTCTGCCTTTTTTGCTGCTTGCGTCGGCAAGCGCCGCTGAAAGCAACAAAACCATAGTGGACGGCACCTCCGCTGCCATGTGGGGCAGTGGCGGCGTGAAGACGAATTTAACTCGCGGCGCGTGGCTGAAGAATTCGCGGTTTGCCATGTTCATCCACTGGGGACTTTATTCCGAGTTGGGCGGCGAGTGGAACGGCAAGACCTACTATGGCATCGCCGAATGGCTCATGAACCGCGCCAAAATTCCCGTGGCCGAGTATGAAAAAACGGCGGCGCGGTTCAACCCGACCAACTTCAACGCGAGCGAATGGGTGCAGCTGGCGCAGGATGCCGGCATGACCCACATGATGATCACCGCCAAGCATCACGAAGGTTTTGCAATGTTTAATTCGGCGGCCAGCCCGTTCAATATCGTCACGGCGACGCCGTTCAAGCGCGATCCGCTGAAGGAATTAGCCGAAGCCTGTCGCGACAAGGGAGAACGGCTGGGCTTCTATTATTCGCAGACGCTGGACTGGCACGAGCGCGATGCGGTGGGCAACGACTGGGATTTTCCGGCGGATGGCCGCGACTTTGAGCATTACCTAAGAACCAAGGCGCTTCCCCAAATTGACGAACTCTTGCGCGGCTATGGTTCGGTGGCCGGCATCTGGTTCGACACGCCGGGGCCGATTACGCCGGAAGAATCGAAGATGCTGGTGGATCGCGTTCACGAACTTCAGCCGCAGTGCCTGGTGAACAGCCGCATTGGCAACAGCCTCGGCGATTACGACACGTTGGGCGACCAGGAAATTCCGCCGTTGCCGCGTCCGGGTCTTTGGGAAACGCCGGACACGCACAACGACACCTGGGCTTATGCCAAGAATGACCATAACTGGAAAAGTCCGACTGAAATTGCCGAACGGTTGGTCAGCGTGGTCAGCCGTGGCGGCACCTATATGCTCAACGTCGGTCCGGATGGCACGGGTCGGATTCCGGAACAATGTGCCCGGATCCTGCGGGAGGTGGGAAAATGGGTGCATGCCCATGAGAACGCCATCGAAGGCACCGACCCGACGCCGTTTGGCTCGCTCGCGTGGGGCGAATGCACCATGCGCGGTAACACGCTGTTCCTTCATGTATTTAATTGGCCCGCCGACGGACGTCTGGTTGTGCCCGGCCTCAAGACGAAAGTGAAAAGCGCACGATTGGAAAACGGCGGGAAGTTGCCAATCAGGGCGAAGGCGGATACGGTGGAAATCTCGCTGCCGCCGCAACGGCCCGATGTCCTCATCCCGGTGGTGACGGTAGAACTGGCGGCACCGGCGGAAGCGAGCCGCGAACATTTTGTGCTCAACGGTTACCGCAACGAACTTAAGACCGGCGAGGCGGAATTGACGGGATGCGAGCGGGCCAAGGTGGATTGGATGGAAAAATTCGGCGACTGGAAACATGCCGAGTGCTTGTGGGGCTGGGAAGGTGAAAATAGTTCGGCGGCATGGGAGTTTCGCACCATCGAACCGGGATCGTTCTATCTCGATGTGGAATACACCTGCCCCGCCAAGGACGACTATTCCGAATGGCGCGTGCGCTGTGACGATACGGATCTGACCTTCCCGTTGATTGACACCGGGGAACGGGAAAAGCGTGAAGCCTTCGGCGGCGCGTTGCCGCGCTTCCGCACCTATCGCGTGGGCATCATTGATTTTCCGAAACCCGGCGCACAGCGGCTCACAATCAATCCCACCGGCTTGGCCGGTAAAGATATTCGCATTTCGGCGCTGCGCCTGACGCCGGTTGAGTAAACAAATGATTTAGTATTTGCACTCAAATTAGCATTTAACTTTAACTGCGGTATCGCCATTCATCATCAACCATTAAACCCATGAAGTATTTCCGTCGGGACTGCTATTTCCACGCGGCCTTTATTGCGCTTGCCGTTTCTCAAATATTTTCCGTCGCCACTTGGGCGGCCGATTACGAGCCGAAACCAAACGACCCGTATTTCGTGAAGTTCAACCCGCGCCAGGCACCGGCACCAGGCCCGTTGCTGCTGAAGGAAGGCGACCGGCTGGCCATCATCGGTGACTCGATCACCGAACAGAAAATGTATTCACGCATCATCGAAACTTACCTGACGGTGTGCGTGCCGGAATTGAAAATCACCGCGCGGCAATTCGGCTGGGGCGGCGAAACGGCGGAGGGCTTTCTGCGCCGTATGACGAACGACTGCCTGCGCTTCAATCCCACCATCGCGACGCTGTGCTATGGCATGAACGACCACCGCTACCGGCCGTTTGACGTGGCGAACGCCGATTGGTATGTGGCGCGCTACTCCACCGTGATGTCGAATTTGCTCGCGGCGAATTGCCGCGTGGTGCTCGGTTCGCCCGGCTGCGTCGGCAAGGTGCCGCCGTGGACACATTACAGCCCCTACACCCTCGACGAATTGAACATCAACCTTTGCGCCTTGCGCGATCTCGACATCGGGCTTGCCAACTCTGGCGGCGCGCGCTTTGCCGACGTGTTTTGGCCGATGTTCAAAGCCGGCCACGAGGGACAAAAAAATTACGGCACAAATTACATGCTTTCCGGCCAGGACGGCGTGCATCCTGGCTGGGCCGGACATTTGGTGATGGCTTATGCCTTTTTGCGGGCGATGGGATTGGACGGCGACATCGGCACGTTGACCGTTGACCTCGGCGCACAAACCGCCACCGCCACCTCCGGGCACACAGTCGAAAGTTTCAGCAACAACCAGCTAACCGTCGTCAGCGCGAAATACCCCTTCTGCGCCGGCGGCGTAACGAACAGCGACAATTCCCTCCGCTCCGGCGCGACGCTGGTGCCGTTCTTCGAAGAGTTGAGCCGCTTCAAGCTCATCGTCCGCCGAGCGCCCGCCGCGCAGTATCAAGTTATTTGGGGCAACACCACGAATGTTTACACATCTGCGCAACTCGCGTCCGGCGTGAATCTCGCCGCCGATTTCGTGGACAATCCGTTTTGTGAACCGTTCCGGAAAGTGGACGAGGCGGTCAAGGCCAAACAGGATTACGAAACTTATCAAATCAAGCAGGTTTTCCACAGCAAGGAGGCGCAAACGAACATGGTCACGGCCGTGGAAAAAACTGAAGGCGAGCGAGCGCCGCTTGCCGCCGCCATCGCCGCCGCGATGGTGCCCGTGCGGCATACCATTACCATCTTACCGCTGGCGGAAAGCAGCCGATGATGCAGAGGCAGGTATCCAATCATCCATCCATGAAGAAGACATTTTTTTGGGGCATCCTTGGTTTTATTTTATTGCCGCTGTGCGGCGCTCAGGCCATTGAACTGTCGGCCGGCACGTTCGCCCTGACCTTTGATAAGGACGGTCGCCCGGCCTCCGGCCATCGCAAAACCGATGGCGCGGAATTTTTGCGCGCGGGCAATGGTGGTCAGGGCTTCTACCTGAAATCGCCCGACACCGATCCCGTTCGCCTGAATAAACTGACGCTTCAGCCGGATGGCCGGCTCTCGGCTCAAAGCGATGATGGCACCAAGGAAGTTTTTTTCCGCGTGACGCACGGCCAGCGGCATCTCGCGTTGCGGATCGAACGCGTCGCGGGCATGCCGCCGGAGCGGTTGGCGGAATTACACTTTGAAATGAACGCCGATCCGCGTCTGCGGGTGCTGCCCCTTGATTACATGACACAGGCGGACAACTGGGACTACGGCGTCCGGGTGGCATGGGCGGACTTCTGGCATCGTTCACCACAGGATCCGCTGGGCGGATTTGCCATCTACGAGAAGACCGACGATGACGACGAGGACGCCACGTTGCTGCGACTTTGGGTTGAGGAAAAGTTACCACATCCGAAAGTGGCCGGGGCTTGGACGATGGAACGCGCCCATCAATGGGTTGAGGACTGGCAGCACCGGTTTGCGGATCGCGGGCAACTTATACTGGCGGGCAAGAGCATCGCCGAACTTCACGACGGCGTGGAGTTCGCCCGCAAGGCCGGGCTCAAACAGATTTATTTGTTCACGGACACTTGGCGGACTGACCCGTTCTGGCCGGTCACCGATCTGAACTGGGGCGTCAACCGCAGTGTTTTTCCGCGCGGCGAAACGGATTTGCGGGAGTTTTCAGATTTCGTGCGCGGCCAGGGAATGTATCTTGCCTTGCACTATATCAGCGGCGGGATCGGCCTGCGCGACCCGCATTACGTCGGCCAGAAACCGGATCATCGCTTCGCCACTTGGGGCGGCGGGCAACTGGCGCGGGAAATTGGATTGGCGGACACGACTCTCGTTTTCAAACCGGCACCCGGCGTTGTTCCGCCGGCGCAACATCAGCCGGCCTATCCGCATTTTTTTGAGTGGAACCTGCTGCGCGTCGGCGACGAACTGGTGCGCATCGGATCTATTCAGTCGGAAGCCGACGGCACCTGGACTTTGAAAAATTGCCAGCGCGGCCAAGGTTCAACTAAAGCGGTCGCCCACCCGCAGGGCGAGGATGCCGACGGCCTGCTGGTTGCCTACGGACAAAACCTCGTTCCCGACAACGACTCAACCCTGCTGGATGAGGTGGCGCAGAACTACGCCGGCTTGCTGAATCGTTGTGTGGTCGAACACGCGGAATTTGATGGCGCGGAAATTCACGGTCAGGACGGCCGGTGGGGCTATCGCAAATTTGCGACCCGCGTCTATGAAACATTGGATCACCCGACCACCGCCCACGACAGCGGTGGCAGCCGGCCGGCCGCCTGGTTTGAATACCGGCTGAATTCCTCCCGCCGCCTGATGCTGGGAAGTTGCGCTTACACCCACGGCAACTACAGCGTGCCGGTCACGCTCGCCACGCCGTCGCGGCCAGCGACCACGTTGCTGGATGCGCACTTCATGCTCAGTCAGGGCAACTATGGCGGCGCGCTGGGCATCTCCAAACCGGAGCCGATGTTCGGCGTGACGCCCCAGACGCTCAAGGCGCACGGTTTGACCGACCAATTTCTGGAAGCACTCAATAATTGGCGGGAAATCTGCAACTTGCTGACCGATGAACAGCGCAAACACCTAAACGACACCTTTGCCCAGCCCCAAGGCGAAGCAGCAAAGTTTAACGGCCATCTCTGTTCGCCGGTGGTCTGGGTGGCGAAAAAAGTCGAGGGCAGCAATTACCAAATTGTTCCCACGCGGGTTCTCACGCGCGCGACAGGCGATATTCTTTGGCAAAATGGCCAGGAGCACGGCGCAATTTCACCGCGCCAATTCATCAAGCCGGGAGAAACGCTGGTGCTGGAAAATCCCGAGGCCGCGCAACCGCTTCAGTTCATCCTCCACGTCTTGCCCGGATTCAAACCGGAAGAGCGAGCGGAACAGGCGAAAGCCGGGAGCGCTCCAAAGGCTAGGACTGCGACCGAGTTTTTCGTCGCGGGCAATGACGCAGTTGCATCCACTTCGGGGAACGCCCCGGCGGGGAATGTTTTACTTCAACCCACCAACGCGCAGGCCATCCACGCCGCCGGTGACACCGGCATCCGCCTGGATGGGGACGCGCTCGTGCTGACGGCCTCCAACCCGGACAATCGCCTGCGGCGTGAAACCGAAAAGCTCCCTTCATGGAATGTGTCCCTGGACATGACCCGCCGGCGCGGATTGGGCATGTGGGTGACCGGCGACAACAGCGGCGCGTTGCTGCTGGTGAAAGCTGGCCGCCGCGATTATGTGTTGCCGATTGATTTTACCGGCCGTCGCTATGTGGAAATTCCCAACGGCGAAGTTTCCTGGGCCAGCAGCGACTGGGGCTGGCGGATGGAAACCAAAAGCGCTGACTATTCAAATGTCCGCACCGTCGAGATTGGTTTCGGCCAGCTTCCCCCCGGACGGAAGGCCACGGTCAAGGTCGAGCAGCTCACCGCGCTGGGCGAAATCCCCGTTGCGCTGAAGAACCCCGTCATCCACCTCGGCTCCGGCCAGCTTCGCGTGCTGGGTGCCGTTGGCAGCGGCCAGTTTCTGCAATACACCGGCGGCGAGAAGGCTACTCTCTACGATGAAAACTGGCATCCGCTTGGCGAGTTTCCAGCTGAAAAAAATAATTATGTCATGCCCACGGGCGAGGCTGCGATCACAGTGACGAGCGAACAAACCCCGCCAACACCTTGGTTGGATGTGCAATTTATCACCACCGGCACGCCCATGACCCTCACCAAGAAATAATTTTGAAGCCCAAAGCGGCACGGATCCGGCGACGCACTGACAAAGTAAGAATGGAGACCAAACCCAATCAAGCCCAACGGACGATTCGACGCTTACGCCCTGCGTTCGCGCTTGTCGCCAGTTTGGTGGTGGCTGCCTGGGAGAGTCTTCACGCGGCCGGCTCCGCGCCTTTAATGACGCAGCCCAACATCGTTGTCATTCTCATCGACGATGCGGGCTACGGGGATTTTTCCTGCACCGGCAATCCCATCCTGAAAACGCCGCAGATGGATCGGTTGCACGATGAAGGCGTCCGCTTCACGGATTTTCACGTCAGCCCGACCTGCTCGCCGACACGCTGCGCCTTGATGTCCGGTGCCCACGAGTTCAAGAGCGGAGTCACGCACACGATTCTGGAACGCGAGCGCATGAGCCTGACGACCGTGACGCTCGCGCAGGTGCTCAAGTCCGCCGGCTATACCACCGGCATCTTCGGCAAATGGCATCTCGGCGACGAGGACGCATATCAACCCGACCGGCGCGGCTTCGATGAGGTGTTCATCCACGGCGGCGGCGGCATCGGGCAGACTTACCCCGGCAGTTGCGGTGATGTGCCGGACAACAAGTATTTTGATCCCGTGATCAAGCACAATGGGCGGTTCGAAAAGACGACCGGCTTTTGCACGGACATTTTCACGGCGCAGGCGCTGAAGTGGATGTCGTCAGTAAAAGGCAAACAGCCGTTCTTTTGCTACATTCCATACAATGCGGCGCACGAGCCGCTTTCCTGTCCGCCGGAATTTAAGAAACCCTACGAGGGCAAAGTGCCGGACAAGGTGGCCACGTTCTACGGGATGCTGGCCAACATTGATGAGAACGTCGGGAACATCATGGCTAGGCTGAAGTCATTGGGGATTGATACGAACACATTGGTCGTGCTCATGAACGACAACGGCGGCTACGCCCCGGCCTGTGAAATTTACAATGCCGGGATGAGAGGTTCGAAAGCCTCGGCGTGGGAAGGCGGCACGCGGGCGGTTTCGTTCTGGCGCTGGCCGGGCACCTTGAAGCCGGCCACGGTGGATCAACTCACGTCGGTCATTGACCTGTTTCCGACTTTCGCTGAACTAGCCGGGGTGACGCTGGATGCCAAAGCGAAAGCACAGGTCGAAGGGCACAGCCTGGTGCCGCTGTTGAAGAATCCGCAAGCCCCGTGGGCTGACCGGAATCTCATCACGCATGTGGGGCGCTGGGGCGGAATGTCTCCCGGCGCGCCGCCCGAGAAATATATGAAATATGGTTGCGGCATCCGCAACAGCCAGTTCAGCCTGGTGCGCAATGAGAACGATTGGCAGTTGTTTGATCTCAAGAAGGATCCCGGGCAGACCAATGACATTGCGGCCCGGCAACCCGATGTGGTCAAGCCATTGTCGGCGGCCTACGACCAATGGTGGACAACAATTCTGCCGGATCTGGTGAATGAAGACGCCTACAAAACCGCCCCCAAGGTCAATCCCTTCAAGGAAGAATACTGGAAATAATTCAGGGACGGCCAGAAGACCGGAACCAGTCCTGAATAAGGAAAAATGGAAAACAAACTTTAAACTTAAAAGACACGATTTTATCATAAGGGCATCTTTCCTGCCCTTCTGTGCGGCGGGTCTTGGGTTGCCGCGAACTCTATGCGGCACTGGGTCTGACTGATTTGGGTGAGAATCTGTTGAGTGATTGGCGTGGATCACACTTTCAAAACATGAAAATATGAATGTAAGTTTGAGACGATTTATTTTGGCGTTCCTTGCGGTGTCCTTTCAGTTGGTGCGGGCGGGCAACGTGGATTATGTCAATCCTTACATAGGCACGGCCGATGTTCCCAGCGACAACGGGACGGAATATGGCGGCACCATGCCGTTTGTCGAACCGCCGTTTGCAATGACGAGCTGGACGCCACAAACGCGCCGGGACAGAATCGGCGCCACATCCTATAATTATGCGGACACGGACATTTTGGGTTTCACGGGAACGCATCAACCGGCGATATGGATGGGAGATTATGGTTATGTCACGTTGATGCCCGAAGTGGATGCCATCAAGACATCGGAGGCTGGGCGCAAGCTGCCATTCTTGCATAATGATGAAACGACAACTCCTTATTATTGTTCTGTTTTGATGGATGCCGGGGCGTCGCGCAAGATCAAGGGAGAAATAACGGCCACGGAACATTGCGCAATCATGCGCTTCACTTATCCACAAAACACCAACTCCAGCATCGTGGTGGAATCAACCCGGACGGGCGTAACCGGCAATACCACAGTCAACCCCGCCGCACAGGAAATCACCGGTTTCAACCCCGACCGTATGGATGCCAAATATACCACCTTACAGTTGCCGAACTTCAAGGGATACTATGTGATTCAAATCAGCAAGCCGTTTGCAAACTTCGGCGTTTATCAGGGAACGCGTGTCCATTCTGGCGCGACGAACACGACGGCTGACAACGTCGGTGCCTATGCGGCTTTCACCACGGCAGCAAATGAAGTCGTCGAAGTCAAAGTAGGAACTTCATTCATCAGCATTGAGCAGGCACGCGCCAATTTGAATAAGGAAATTCCGGATTGGAATTTCAACGGAGTCGAAACCAGGCTTAAAAAGATTTGGAATCAAAAATTGGGCGAGGTCTCGATTTCAGGCGGAACCAAAAGTCAATTAACGCAATTTTACACCGGAATGTATCATTGCATGCTGTATCCGCGGATGTTCTCCGAAGATGGCCGTTATTACAGCGCCTTTGATGACCAAGTTCACGATGGCGTTGCTTACACCGATTATTCAGGCTGGGATACATTCCGTTCGGAGAACAGTTTTATCACTATTTTTTGCCCCGAACGGGTCAACGGCATTGTTCAGGCGTTGTTGAATGATTTCAAAGAAGGCGGCTGGATGCCCAAATGGCCGAATCCCTCCTACACGGACATCATGCTTTGCACGCCCGCCGATTCCATTGTTGCGGAGGCCGTCAACAAAGGGTTCAGCGGATTTGATTACAACCTGGCTTACGCGGCGGTCTATAAGGACGCGATGAATCCGCCCAACGGAGACACAACGCATAAATGGCCGGACCGTTCCCAAGGGCAACCGTATTCCGCGCGCGAAGGCCTGACATATTACAAGCAATATGGCTATGTCGCCGAAAATTGGACGGCACGCGCGGCCTCCTGCACGTTGGAAGGCACCTACGACGACTGGTGCGTGGCACAAGTGGCCAAAGCCGTCGGCAACACCAATGACCATCATTTTTTCCTCGACCGTTCCCAGAACTACCGGAATGTGTTCAACCACGAAACCGGCGAAATGAATTCCCGGTTTGCCGACGGAACATGGGCGCCGGCCGATGCGGGATGGAGTGAAGGAGGACAGAATATGTATGACTTTTGCGTGATGCAGGATGTGCCCGGCCTCATCAACTTGATGGGCGGCACAAGTAATTTCAACGCCAGCCTGGACAAGAGAACCACCGACTTGAGCGCTCTGGTCAACAACGAGCCGGGAAACCATTATCCCTATCTCTACGATTTCAGCGGCGAGCCCTGGAAATGTCAAAGCCTGGCGCGTGCGGCCCTGACCAACTTTGACGATACGCCAGGAGGACTTCCCGGCAATGACGATTGCGGCCAGACAAGCTCCTGGTTGCTTTTTGCAAACATGGGGTTTTATCCGGTCAATGCCGCTTCCGGCATTTACATGATCGGCAGCCCGGTGTTTGGCAGGATGACGCTTAATGTGCCGAATGGTCGCACCTTTACGATTACCACCTCAAATAAATCTGCAACCAACAAATACATCCAGTCAGCCAAGCTGAACGGCGCTCCGCTCAACGATCCTTGCATCACCTATTCGCAAATCATGGCCGGAGGCTCGCTTGCTTTTGTGATGGGGCCAACACCTTCTTCCTGGGCGTCAGATTGGCGCGGCGTGCCGATTTCTGGTTCAAAGTAGATTAGGCAGGTGGCCATTGTCTCCGCTCGGTGGTGGCAATTATGATCCATACAAGATTACGCCCTCATTTCTGGCGCAACTTCGGAAGGCCATTACTGGAACGGCGTAACCGCTTTGTGGCATTAGGCAAATGCCGTATGGCTAGATAGGAAGGTTTAATTTACTTTTTCCAGAAATGAAGCCCGTTTTGAAATATTCCAATCTCCTTTTGTGCTTTTTGGTGTCACTCTGTTCTTTGGGGCATGCCGACGAAACGCTTCCACCACTGAAAGATGGTCAAGCACCCAAGAGTTTCGAAGAGTTGTGGGCCGGATACGACCCGGCAAAAGAACCGCTGGAGACCGAGGTGCTCAAGCAATGGGAGCAGGACGGCGTGGTGTTGCGAATCGTCCGCTACCGCATCGGGATTTTCAAGGGGCAAAAAGCGATGATGGCCGCCGTTTACGGGTTTCCCAAAGGCGGCACGAAGCTTCCCGGATTGGTGCAGATTCACGGCGGCGGACAGTTTGCGGACTACCAAGCGCCGCTGACCAACGCCAAACGCGGCTATGCCACCATATCATTGGCTTGGGCGGGCAGAATCAGCGCGCCGGACTATCAGGTAAACAACGACATCGTAAAACTCTTCTGGGATGGAAAAACCAATGACCCGGCCTACAAACTTACGACTGACTGGGGCGCGCTTGATGCTTATCATGCGCCCTGTCGAAACGAGAAGAACGCCTTTGCCAACGTGAGCCCGGCATCCTGGACGCTGGATGCGGTGGATTCGCCCCGCAACAATCCCTGGTTCCTTTGCGCCCTGGGCGCGCGGCGGGCTTTGACCTTTCTGGAACAGCAGCCGGAAGTAGATGCTCAGAAGCTCGGAGTCTATGGCCATTCCATGGGCGGCAAAATCACCGTGATGACAGCGGGAGCGGATTCACGGGTCAAGGCCGCCGCACCTTCCTGCGGCGGACTAAGTGACCGGGCAAATGAGAGCGTGTTGTATCGTGCCACCATCAACGACGATCAATACCTCAAGCGCATCACTTGTCCCATCATTTTTCTCAGCCCGGCCAATGATTTTCATGGTCACATCAACGACCTGCAAAAGGCGCTGGCGGAAATCAAGAGCCCTGACTGGCGGGCAACCTGTTCACCGCATGGAAACCATCAGGATCTGGCGGCATACGAAGTCGCCGGCCCGTTATGGTTTGACCAGTATTTGAAAGGAGCCTTCCAATTTCCGGCGACGCCCAGCGCCGCCTTGGAGCTAAAGACTTCCGATGCGGTTCCGTTGTTTACCGTCCAGCCAGATGCTTCCAAACCCATCTTGGCGGTGGACATTTACTACACCCAGCAAGGTCCGAACGAAGGGGAAAAGGAAGATATGAACAATGCCATGAACCGCTTCTGGCATCATGCCAAAGCCGCCCGTCACGGAAATGTTTGGACGGCGGATTTGCCCCTGCTCACTGTCGCCAAGCCGCTCTGGGTCTATGCCAACGTATTGTATCCCTTGGCCGCGCCGGTCACCGGTGCCGGATATTATTACGCGACCTACACCACGACGCAGTTCAACCTCGCTTCAAAGATGCTGATCGCCTCGCCGGAACAACTGAAAGCAGCCGGCGTGAAGGCAACGGACAAACCATCGCTACTTATCGAGGCTTTTGGAAAAGACTGGCAGAAGGAATGGTTCACCTATGACCTGACGGACAATTGGGCGCGGAAAACCCACAAGCTTTACGACCCAAAATGGCTGCCGCCGGCATCG
The DNA here is from genome assembly GCA_903889895.1 of uncultured Verrucomicrobia subdivision 3 bacterium. Lineage (GTDB taxonomy): Bacteria > Verrucomicrobiota > Verrucomicrobiia > Limisphaerales > UBA11358 > UBA11358. Next base: position 31,623 of record CAISYZ010000227.1, read on the forward strand.
GCCACACTCGCGCTGGAAGCGCGCTCCCAGCAGCCGAACAAGCTGGTGATGGGACTGGATAATTACGCCGCTGAAATTCCGCTTACCGGCGGAATGAAATGGCAGAAGATTGTTTTGTCACCCGCCAATTTCCACGATGCCGCTGGCAAATCGCTTCCCGACTGGAAAGGGGTCAAAGAACTGCGTCTGGGTGACAAGGAGACTTTGCGTTCAAAAGATGGCGACACGGAAAAGAAACTGGATCTCGGATCCGGGTGGCAAGGGCCGGATCCAACATTCCGCAACCTGCTCTGGGTTCCGTAGAAAATCCACTGATGCGCCCGTGCGTGACCACTCGTCGGCGTTGAAGGTTTCCAGCTGGCGGTATTAGTCAAATGCCGTATATCGGAATCTCGGAACGACTTGTAAGCTGCTATAAATCCAATTCAAAATACCATGAAACTGCTCAAGCCCGTTCTGTGTTGGTTGGTTTTCAGCGCTTCACCGCTGATTTATGCCGCTGACACGCTTCCGCCGCTCAAGGCGGAGAATATTCCGCAAACCGTCCGTGAACTCTATGCGGACTTTAATCCCGACAAGGAACCGCTGGATTCTCAGGTTGTCAAAGAATGGCAGCAAGATGGCGTAACCGTGCGGATGATTACCTACACGGTTGGCACGTTTAAGGAAGTTAAAGCCAGGATGGGGGCATACTATGCTTTCCCCACCCGGTGGACTGCAAAAGTGCCGGCGGTTCTGCACATGCACGGTGGCGGGCAAACAGCGCAGAAGGAAACGGTCATAGCCTCGGCCAGAAATGGCTACGCAGCCATATCCATCAATTGGGGCGGCAAGAAAATGGCGGATCAGGGACCCAACGATCCGGGAACCGATTGGGGGGCGGTGGATCCTACCCAAAATCATAATGACCATTATGCTTCATGCGCTCCCGACAGCAAGACGGTTGATGCATACGAATCGCCCCGCAATAACAACTGGTATCTGCTGACGCTGGCCGCCAAGCGCGCCGTCAGTTTTTTACAGAAGCAGGAATGCGTTGATGCCCAAAAAATCGGAGCCACCGGCCATTCCATGGGGGGGATGCTAACGGTGATGCTTGCGGGCTGTGACCAACGCATTAAGGCGGCGGTGCCGTCGTGCGGCGGAGTCGGCGGCGCTCCCGATCAGTTGTATGCGCGGAAAGGTAACGCGGCGCGACCAAAGAATAACAGCCGGATTTACCAGTCATTGATTGACGAAGCAAACTACGTCAAGGACATCACCTGTCCGATCCTCTACCTGGGGCCGCAAAATGATTTCAACGGCTTGTTTGACGAATTGTTCATGAATTGGGCGCACATCGGCAGCCAGCGCGTGGCCTTTGCCATTTCACCCCACCTGAACCACCGGCACGAGGCGGCGGCGGCGTTTGACGACTATCTTTGGTTTGAAGAATACTTGAAGGGCAGCATCAAACTGCCCGAAACGCCCGGCTTCCAAGTGGAACTCAAGGGGCCAAATGGCCTGCCGGTCGCCACGTTGCGGCCGGATGCGCCGGAGACAATTGACCGGGCGGTCATTTATTATTCGCTTGATCCCAATGGCCAGTTTCGTTTTTGGCGCAGCGCCCAAGCCACGCGCAACGGCAACATTTGGACGGCGGAACTCCCGTTGCTTTCCAGTGAAATGCCATTGTATTGCATGGCCAATGTGTATTACCACTTTCCCAACGTCCATCTGGTTGGGCCGCCGTGGGCGAGCAGTCCGGACAAGGATTATCTGCTGAGTTCCAAGCTGGTGGGTTTTGAGGCCGATCAGGTCAAGGCGGCGGGCGTGAAAGCCGCGGATTGTGCGGAGCGGACGATCCAGGCCGATTTTACCAATCTTCAGGACTGGTATGAGCTGGAAAAAAACAGTCCCGTATGGCACCAAATTGTCACCCGCAAAATCAAGGACCCGAAATGGCGCGGGCCCAATGGGGCGGAGCTGGCGGTTGATGTGGCTGACGCCCGTGGCGGAGCAATTGTGTTCACCTTTTATTTCAACGAATACAGACAATATGGCAACGACAAGGTGGATGGTGAATTTTATGCTGTCGTTCCCTATGCAAATACGGATGGCTGGCAGACTTTAAACATCAAGCTGGACGACTTAAAACCCGCACGGACAAACCAAGCCGGCCGGCCAACGGATTGGCAAACCCTCTGCGAACTGGGCATCGGCGGGCGTGAAAGATTTCCCATTAACGGCCAACCGGTGGAAGTGGGTTCGGGTTCCTTCGACCAAAAACGGCTGATGAAAAATCTTCGTTGGCTGGGCGGGGAATATCCGCGCAACATCATCATGCCTGGCGGCGGCATCCAAGTGGATCCGGCGGCCTACCAAAAGCAGTTCCAGGCACAGATTGATAAGTCGGTTGAGTTGGAAAAACAGGACACGAAGACCGTCCCCCAATAAATTTCGCCTGGATTCTGCCAAAAGCACTTTGCCTTGCGTGACAATAAGAATCCTCTAGAACACCGGGAATAATCTGGTGGCGTGTCCTTAGGAAAGGAAATCGAGTTCGATTCCCGATTTCCTGAAAATAGCAATTCATTACAAAACCAACCTCCAGTAAAATAATAGTTCCGCAATAGTTGGGGGATTGGTTGGAAATAGTTCCTCCCCTGACCCCAAATAGTTCTTGAAGTCAGGAAAGCCTTGTGAGAGGCTTGAATCCATTGGGGAACGAGCGCAGAGGCTTATGCTGCTGGGAGTTGTGATGGTTTGAAGCGGACAACAATTGATGTTCGATTCCGACTACCGCCTTTTCGAACTTCCAACAGAAGCAAGGTGTCACATCTTAAAGCACAATCCCTGCACAATAGTCAAACAGGCACCAAAAATCGCCAAATACCAGTTCAAAACAAAACAAAGGCCACCCCAAAACAAGGAGTGGCCTTTGGATTGTTAAACGGATTTATTTCTTGGCAGCTTTCTTCGCCGCCCACATAGCTTTGGCCGCAGCAGCCATTTTTGCCCTAGCTTCTGGGCTGATGATACGTTTAACGGCTTTGGTAGCGGGTTTGACAGCCGCTTTAACAACGGCAGCAGGTTTGACAGCAGGTTTAACAGGCGCTTTGGGAGCAGTCTTCGCAGCTTTTATTGCAGCCCATCTAGCTTTCTGAGCCGCAACAATTCTAGCACGACCAGCAGCACTCATCCCGCCCTTCTTGACAGGTTTAGCAGATGCCTTGACCGCAGCCTTAACAGGAACGGTCTTGGCTTTCGCAGCTTTGACTTTCGACCAGCGCAGTTTTTGTGCAGCCCGGATCTTGGCTAAATGAGAGGCGCTGAGTTTACGTTTAGCTGGTTTGGCTGACTTCGAAGCTAAGAATGGAGCAGGAATCGCACTGCCCGGATCAGCTAAAATGCCGGTGAGTTGTTTTTCCAATACCGCGATCTTCTCTTTCAGATCAGCGGCTTGGCGGAGTTGTGCTGGTGTCAGATTTGCGATATTCATAGTGGTTTAGTTGATTTTATTTGTTGGCCTGTTTATTCGCGGGGATTTCCATGGGCTGCTAGGTGGTTGTTTTGCGCCTCCTGTGCCTGGGAAACTTGTTCCTTCGTCGGGGCTTGGTGGGGTGCGCGGCCGGTCTCCACTTCTTCGTTTGTGGGCTGGGTCTTGATTCCGCCTTTGCCATTGAATGCATGGTTCGGCCCCTTGATTTCTTGAACTACTGTGCGATCTACGTAGGTGTTGTGCACGTTGTTGTGATCCACCTTTGAGACGGCCGTGTTATGCTGGAACACGTTCCCCTCCCAATGCCCGCCCTTGAAGCCTGTTCCAAAGTAGCCGTTGCCGTAGTTGATGCCGCCGTAGAAGCCGACTTTCTCCCCCCAATATCCTTCGTGCCAGGCATACTTGCGGCCTTCGTAGCCCCAATAACCGGGCGTCCAAAGAACTCCGACGCTGGGCGGAAGAACCCATTGTCCCGGCACCCAGTAGTAGCCATAATCGCCATACTGATAATAGCCGGGCGTCCAAATATATCCGTCTCCTGGGCAAACGGGCTGGTCAAAAACGACGATGGGCGGAGGTGCGATGCTTACCGTGATCTGAATGCCGGCGAAAGCCTGCTGTAAACGGCGGCTGAAAAGTGCGGCGGGGTCATGTGTGTGACGCGGCGGTTCAAAAGTGCGGCATCTTCATTAACAATGAAGCATGTATCGCAATATGAATGACTGGGCCGAGATTCGCAGAAGAGTGTTGGTGGA
>CAISYZ010000228.1 GCA_903889895.1 uncultured Verrucomicrobia subdivision 3 bacterium
CATCCGCAGACCCGGTTTTTTACCTGCACCCGTTGGATTCGCCGTTTTTTGTTGGTTGGACATAGATGAAAGCCTTTGTTTATGCGGCTTCAGTGTAAGTCAATAACATCAGCTTGTGAAGCTTATTTGGGAAATATGGGTCGAGTCCTTACGACGTTGCCGTGGATGCCTATGGCAATCTGTTCATTGCTGATTATGGAAACAATCGCGTTCGCAAGGTGGATACAAACGGCATTATCACCACCGTGGCGGGTTCCGGCAGCCTTACTTCTTCCGGGGATGGTGGCCCGGCTACCAATGCTGGATTTAACTATATCTCCGCAGTTGCCTTGGACGTATCCAACAACCTGCTAATTGCTGAAATGGATGCCGGAAAAGTCCGCAAGGTGGATGCTAATGGTAATATCAGCACGGTAGCGGGTAGTGGCGCTTCTGGTAATTCCGGTGACGGTGGAGCCGCCACCAATGCCCGAATGTATTTAGTGACTGGCATAGCTGAGGATGCTTTTGGCAATCTATTTATCGCCGACACGGGTAGCCATAATATCCGGAAGGTGAATGTCAACGGAATCATCTCCACGCTCGCCAGTGTTAATTCCCAAGGCGTGGCGACTGATTCTTCAGGGAATGTTTATATTGCTGATGGGGGTGGCAACGTTTACAGGGTGGATACCCAAAGCAACCTGACCACACTGGCTACAGGTTTCAATTCGGCAGATGGTGTGGCAATTAGTTGGAATAACTCTATTTTTATTGCAGACCATGGCAATGAACAAGTTAAGCAGGTTGACACCAACGGCAATGTTTCGCTTTTGGTTGGCAAAAGAACCATCACTTACTACGGTGACGGTGGATTAGCCACTAATGCCGGCATTGGGCCCTATAGTATTGCCACAGATGCGGCGGGAAATTTGTTCATTGCCGACCTCGATAATTGTCGTATCCGCAAGGTCAATCTTGCCGGTTCACCAAACCTGACCCTTACCAGTGTGACACCCAGCCAGGCAACCCTGGCCTACAGTCCGCCCACGAATTCCGCTTACTTGTCATTAAATGGAACTAACCCTGCCAGCGCGGGGAATTTCTCCGTGGTCGTTACCAGCCCCTACGGCAGCGTAACCAGCAGCATCGCATCGTTGATCGTGTTGGTGCCGCCGAGCATCACGAACCAGCCCGCCAATATCGCGGTAACGAACGGCGGTTTTGCTGGTTTTAATGTCGGCGCCTATGGCACAGCACCATTGAGCTATCAATGGTTTACCAGTTCTGGCCGCACGGCGACCGCCGAGCCAGTGATGGGTGTTTTTAGTGTGTCATCGGTTAAACTTCTTGAAGGTGGTGCGGGTTATGTTTCAGTGCCGAATGTTCAGTTTATCAGCAATTTTGGCTCCGGAGCCAGCGCCACGGCGGTGGTCACCAATGGCAGCGTAACTGGTTTCTCTCGTAATCCTGGCGGATATTACACTTATCCCAATGCACCCACGATATTAATCGATAATCCTACCGGCACAAGCAACCAGGCTTTGATTGGTCAAACCAACGGCGCCTTAAATTTATCGGCCGTCACGAGCGTCAACACGACAAATTATTTTGTGGTAATCACCAACAATTACGGGAGCGTGACCAGTTCCATGGCTGGTTTGTGGGTGTTTGTCCCGCCGCAGAACTTTAGTGCCAGTGGTAATGCTAGCACCAATGGCAACCAGTTGTCGCTGCAACTTGCCGGCACACCGGGTTATCCCTACATCCTACAATCCGCCACCAACCTGATGCCGCCGGTGAACTGGCAGTCCGTCCTCACCAATCTTGCCGACACCTACGGCAACTGGAGTTTCACCGTCACCAACTTGTCCGCCGCGCCCAATTTGTATTACCGCGCAGTTGTGCAGTGATTGCGTCGTTTCTACCGCATTCGGCTCTGGCCTTGAAATTACTTCAACTCCGCCACGCTTTCCGCCAGCGCGGTCACCATTTGCCGCAACTGCGTGGCCGTGGTGCAATACGGCGGCAGCAGCACCATCACATTGCCCACATTGGAAAATGTCGTGAGATTTGAACCCGTCTGAAAAGCTGCGGGTGACAGTTTGAATGTCCGCCTCGCCCACCGAACGGCCGCCAGCCATGGCGGTCGTTTTTTTGCCAGGCAAAACAGGGTTGACGGGGAAATGAAAATTGAAATCATGCAGCCCAATCCAATCATGAAAACACTGTGGGTCAAACTTCTCGGCGCGAGCTTGGGACTAATGGTTTTCATGAAGGCCGGGGCGGCGACCTACTATGTGGATACGGCGAACCGGCATCCGGTTTCGCCTTTCACCAGTTGGGCGACGGCGGCGACGAATATTCAGGATGCCATCAATGCCGCCGGTTTTACCAGCAACACCATTTGGGTGAACGATGGCGTGTATAAGTTCGGCGGGATTTACAGTCCGGCGTATGCGCGGGTAGCGACGTTGGGCAAACCCCTGACCATTCAAAGCGTCAACGGCCCAGAGGTGACAATTATTCAGGGGCAGTCGGGATGGGCGTGCGCCCGTCTCACCGACGGGACGGTCTTGTCGGGCTTTACTCTGAAAAACAGCACAAACTACTTCGTTGGCTTTAGCGGCGGCGTTTTTTGCAGTTCCATCAATTGCCTTGTGACCAACTGTTTCATCACCGGCAATTTCTGCGGTGGTGGCGCCGGTTCCTCGGGGGGAATCAGCGGTGGCACGGTGATTGATTGTGTGGTGAGCAACAATCAAAGTTTCTGCGGCGGCGCGGCCTCAAACATCCTGATTAACTGCACGCTGGTAGCCAATTATGGCGGCACCTGCGGCGGCGTCTATCGCAGCTCGTTGACGAATTGCCTGCTGTTGACCAACGTGTCGGGTTCGCAAAACCTGATCAGCGGTGGGGGCGCGGGACTTTCGTTTTTAGAAAATTGCACGGTCAGCAATAATGCCACCGCGAACGGATTCTATAACGGTGATGGCGGGGGGCTTTGGTATTGCACGGCCAATGACTCGTTGATTTCCAGCAATCGGACGGGCTACTCCGGTTCCGGCGGGGGCGCTTATAATTGCAGCTTGAGCAACTGCGTGGTGCAAAACAATTATTCGCCCTCCAGCGGCGGGGGTGTTTGTGCAGGGGCATTGACCAATTGCGTGGTCGCCAGCAATGTCGGGGGAAACGGCGGCGGTGCGGCCAACGCAACCTTGAACAATTGTCTGGTGACCGGCAACCGCGCGGGCTACGGCGGTGGCGTGGGCAACAGTTTCGCGATCAACTGCACCATCGTTGGCAACACCAACGTGGGCACCGGCCCGGCCGCAGGCGCTTACAATTCAACGCTGAACAACTGCATCATTTACAACAATCAGGCTGGCACGAATGCTGATATTTATGGCTGCGCTTTGACCAATTGCTGCACTTCGTCGCTCGCGTATCCAAATATCGCCAACTCGTTCACCAATGACCCCGCCTTGGTTGATCCCAGCGGTGATTTTCATCTGCAATGGAACTCGCCGTGCATTAATGCGGGCAATAGTTCGCTGGTGACATTCACCAACGACCTTGACGGAAATCCACGCATCGTCGGCAGCGCGGTAGATGTCGGCGCTTATGAATATCAATGGCCGATGTCGGTCATCGCTTACGCCTGGCTTGAGCAATACGGTCTGCCGGTGGACGGTTCGGCGGATTACACGGATGACGATGGCGATGGGATGGATAACTGGCATGAGTGGCAGGCGGGGACGGATCCAACGGATCCCAAGTCATTGCTGCAGCTGACTTCGCTGGGGACGACGACCAATGTGCCGGGCGTCGTGGTGACTTGGCAGAGTGTGGCCAATCGCAATTATTATCTCCAACGCAGTTCCGACCTTACCCTCCAGACACCATTTATATCCCTGCAAAGTAACCTCGTTGGCCAAGTCGGCCTGACGAGTTATACTGACACCACGGCTACCAACGCCGGCCCGTATTTCTACCGCGTTGGCGTGCAGTGATAGATAAATCCTTATAGTTCCTTCACCCCTTCCGCCAACGCCGTCACCATTTGCCGCAACTGCGTGGCCGTGGTGCAATACGGCGGCAGCAGCACCATCACATTGCCCACCGGCCGCGTCAGCACGCCGCGTCGCGCCATCGCCTCGCAGACGCGGATGCCCGCGCGTTCGCGCAGCGCAAACGGCGCACGCGTCCGCCAGTCCTTGACCAGTTCCACGCCCGCCACAAGGCCCACCTGCCGGATGTCGCCCACCTGCGGCAGCGCCCAGAGCGTCTGCAATTCGTCGTGCAGTAGCTTTTGCAATTTCGCCCGCTGCAAAACGGATTGTTTGGTCTGCAAAATATCCAAACTCGCGAGCGCCGCCGCCGCGCCGAGCTGGTTGCCGGTAAAGCTGTGGCCGTGGAAGAAGGTCTTGAACTCTTCGTATTCGCCCAGGAACGCGTCGAACACGCGCTGCGTGGTCAGCGTGGCCGCCATTGGCAGATAGCCGCCGGTCAACCCTTTCGCCACGCAGAGAAAGTCCGGCGTCACGCCTTCGTGATGCGAGGCGAACAGCGGTAATTTCGAGTTTCGAATTTCGAATTCCGAATTTGCCACGCCCGTCCGGCCAAACCCGGTCATTACTTCGTCCGCGATGAGCAGCGCGCCGTGTGCGCGGGCAATTTGCGTGACCTGCGCCAGCCAGCCCGCCGGCTGCGGAATCATCCCCGCCGCGCCTTGCATCAACGGCTCGAACACGAAGCCGGCGTAGGGATTGCCTTTCTTCTTTTGCGCGGCAAATTTCTTTTCCACGAGGCCGACACATTCCCATTGGCACTTGCGATAGTTGCGCGCGTCACGGCGTTCCGGCTTGGCCTGATTGAACGGGCAGCGGTAGCAATAGGGCGCCATCACCTTGTCGGTGGCAAACAACATCCCGCCGTAGGCCTTGTGAAAGAGATCAATGTGGCCCAGCGAGACCGCGCCAATGGTGTCGCCATGATACGCGCCGGAGAGCGAGAGAAAGCGAGGCTTGGTCTTGGGGCCACGCGTGCGCCGGGTGTATTCGTAGGCGAGCTTGAGCGCGACTTCGAGCGCCGTGGAGCCGTCGTCGGAAAAAAAAACCTTTTGCAATTTGCAATTTCCAATCGCCAATTTCCAATTTTTCGGACGAGCGTGTGCCTTGCTTAAATTGGCAATTGGCAATTGGCAATTGGCAATCCCCGCTAATCTTTCCGCGAGCAGGCTGGCGGGTTCATTCGCATAGCCGAGCGCGGAGCTGTGGGCAATCTTCTTCAACTGGCGCGTGATGGCGGCGTTGATCTTCGGATGTTGATGGCCGTGGAGATTCGTCCAGATGGAAGCATTGGCGTCGAGGTATGCCTTGCCGTGCACATCGCGCAGCACCGCACCTTTGCCCGACGCGATGACAATGGGCTCGCGCCGCAGCCAATCGCGCATCTGCGTGAACGGATGCCAAACGAAGCGTTGGTCGAGTTTAGCGAACTTGTTCATTTCCAATTTTCAATTGCCGATTGCCAATTTATTTAGCGCGGTCACGAGTTCGGCCACATCCGTCGCTGTGTGCGTGGCGCTGAACGTCACGCGCAGCCGCGCTGCGCCGCGCGCGACGGTGGGATAACGGATGGCAGGAACAAAAATATTTTGTTCGCGCAATTTGGTGGCGGCGACGAGGGTCTTTTCTTCACCGCCAAGAATCAGGGGGACGATGGCAGAGAGGATTTCTAATTTGCCATGGCCAATTGCCAATTTGAATTCCGCCACGCGTTGCTGCAGTTGCGAGCGTAGCGATTCGCCGGCAGCGGATTGAACCAGTTTGATGCCGGCGGTCGCGGCAGCGGCGGCGGCGGGAACGGGCGCGGTGGAGAAAATAAAACTGCGGGCGCGGTTGACGAGATAATCAATCAACGCCTGACTGCCGGCGATATAGCCGCCGCTCGCCCCGAGCGCCTTGCCGAGCGTGCCCATCTGGATTTCAATTTGTCCGCTGACGCCGAACGCGTCGGCGAGGCCGCGTCCATGTTTGCCGAGAATGCCGGTGGCGTGCGCCTCATCCACCATCAGCCACGCGCCGTATTTTTCCTTGAGCGCCACGATCTCCCGCAGCGGCGCAGCGTCGCCGTCCATGGAGAAAATAGATTCGGTGATGACGAGGACTTCCGCTTTCCGCCTTCCGCCTTCCGCTTTGGCTGCCCATTTCAACTTATCTTCCAAATCAGCGAGATCGTTGTGGACAAAGACGCGCAGCTTGGCGCCGGATAATTTGGCGGCGTCCACGATGCAGGCGTGGACGAGTTTGTCCAAAATAATGATGTCATCCTTGCCGCATACCGCTGTGATGGTGCCGACGGCGGCGGCGTAGCCGGTGGCAAAAGTCAGCGCGGCCTCGGTTTGCTTGAACGCGGCAAGCGTTTCTTCAAGTTCATGAAATGGTGCCAACGAACCGCAGATGAGCCGCGACGCACCGGCACCGGCACCGAATTTCTCCACGGCTCTGACGGCGGCTTCCTTAAGCTCGGGATGATGGGCGAGACCGAGATAATCGTTGGCCGAAAAATTGAGAAAAGTTTTGTTGCCGATGGCGATGCGCGTGCCCTGGGCGGAATCCACGCGGCGCAGTTCGCGGAACAGATTCTGTTCGCGCAAGGTGGCGAGGCGGCGGCTCAATTCGTCAGCAAACGAATTCATTGAGCCACAGGTAAACACAGATGCACACGGATGGAAAGCTGCGCTTCAATTTTGCGGCGGCACGGCCCAGCGGCCTTCGATCAGGCTGGCGGCGACGTGGCCGGAATGGGCGAGGACGGTTTCGTTCACGCGGGAAACTTTTCCGGGGCAGGGCAGGGCGATGAGGTCGGCGAAGCTGCCTTTCGCAAGCTCGCCGATTTTGCCGGCAAGGCCGAGCGCGCGCGCGCCGTTGACGGTGGCCATGCGCAAAATCTCCTCGGGCGAAAGGCGTTGGTCGGCTTCAGCCAGCGCGCGCATTTCGGCGAACATATCGAGTTCGGGATTTTGCCGGCCGATTTTGCGCGTGGTGGCGAGGCTGTCGGTGCCGAGGGCAATGTTCACGCCGACGCCAGCGAGCCGGGCGCGCTCAAAGGGCGGGTGCTTGAAATAATCGTGGCTGCGTGGGCAGTGGACCACGTGGGTTTTGTTTTTGGCGAGCAACGTGGCGTCGCCGCGCGCGAGGCAGTTGACATGGATGGCGAGCGCATTTTCACCAAGCAATTTGTTTCGCGCCAAGTGCGCGACAGGCGAGCCAAGGCCGCAGTCGGAATTATCGCGACCGTTACGCTGGAGCCATTCATACATCGGGCCACGCGCGTTTTGAAACATCTCAAACTCCTGCACGGATTCAGCCACATGGATGCTGAGCGGCCATTTGCGTTTTTGCGAAATTCGGGCGGTGAGGCGGAGCAGTTCCGGCAAGGTGGAGTAGGGTGCGTGTGGCGAAAGCAGGGCGCGGTTGCGCGGGTGCCGGAGCGAATCCATTTTTTCAACGGCCTCATGCAAAATATCCTTCGGGGTGCGACGGGATTTAATGCCGGTCATTTCCAGAAAGGAAAAAATTCGCAGCGGCGTGGCGTCCCAGACTTCCGGCAGCAAATCCGGCATGACTTCGATGTCGGCCACCGTGGTGGTGCCGGTCTTCAAAAGCTGGTGCGCGCCGCGCAACCAGGAGCGCGCGTAGTCGGAATAGCTCCAGCCGCTTTTGTGCGCGATGATGGCGGCAATCCAGTCGGTAAAACCCTTGGGCGGCGAAATTTCCCCGGCCATGTCGGTGTAATCAAGGTGGCAATGGGCGTTGACGAGGCCGGGCAGCAGGATGACTTCGCCGAGGTCGCGGGCTTTTTCGCGCTGGTGCGGGCGCAAATCTTTCCACGGCAGAACGGCCTGGATTTTATTGCCCACAACTAAAACCGCGCCGTCCTCGATGGGCGGCGCGGTGATGGGGAGAATAATTTTCGCCCGCAGGATCATTCAGTCGGCTTCCTGGCGTTTGAGCTTGGTGCGGGCACCAACCTTGTGCTTCGTCGCCTTGACCTTGCTGTGGCGCTTGCGGATCTGCTGCTCGATTTTTTTCACCACGGCGTCAATCGCGGCGTAGAGGTCGCTTTCGATGTCCTTGGCAAACAGGTCGGGGCCACGGACGCCGAGGCGGATGGAGCAGGCAAATTGTTTTTCCGGCACGCGGGTGTGGTCGTGTTCCAGTGTGACGCGGGCGTCCACGATGCGTTGATCCATGGCGTCCAGTTTGTCGAGCTTGGCGATGATGTGGTCCTCAATTGCCTTGGTGAGCGTGACATTGTGGGTGGAGAGAATCAGTTTCATAAAAAAAGAATGCGCCCTCGGCGCGGGAAAATCCAGTTTTTCCTTTGGGGAAAAATGGCGAAGCGAGATTCGTGCCAAAATCGCTTGAGATTCCGGCTGATTGAGTTATGTTGCCGCGCAGATGGGACCTGGACTACAACTTTCGCAACGACTCACGCAGTCACTGGTGCTGGCACCGCAGCTTCAGCAGTCGCTGGCTTTGTTGCAGGCGCCCACGCTGGAACTCAAGGCGCTGGTTGAACAGGAGTTGCAGCAGAATCCGGTTTTGGAAGAAGTGCCGGAACAGGATATGGACGTGCGGGAAAAATCCTCGGATAACGATGGCGACGAAGCGCCCGTGGTGACGGATTTTGCTGAGCCACCCGAGGACGTGAAGTTTGACGCGGCGACGGACAAAGCCACCGGCGAGCCGGTGGACGATTTTCAGGCGGAATTTGAAAAGCTCGTGCAGATGGATCAGGAATGGCGCGAGCATTTTTCCCAGACGAACACGGTAAACCGCTCCACGGCCGAGGACGATGAGCGGCGCGAGTTCATGTTCAACTCCATCACCGTGGAAGCTTCGCTGTCACAACATCTGATGGAGCAGGTGCGAGACACCCGCTTGAGCGACGAGGATCGCGCCATCGCCGAACTGATCATCGGGAACATTGACGACTACGGCTATCTCATGGCCACGGTTGAGGAACTGGCTACGTCCACCAATCTACCGGCGGAAAAAATTCTTTCGGCGCTGAAAGTCATTCAAGGCTTCGAGCCGGCCGGTGTCGGCGCGCGCGATTTGCGCGAATGCCTGATGCTCCAGCTAGAGCGCGCCGGCAAGGATGACACGCTGGAATATCGCATTATCCGCGACCACATGGAGGCGCTCGGCAAACGCCGGATTCCGGACATTGCGCGCGGCACCGGTCAGACGGTGGACGACGTGCAGGAGGCGCTGGCCCGCATCGGCCGGCTGGAGCCGCGCCCGGGCCGCTCGTTTCTGCCGGTGGTTGAACAATACGTCGCGCCGGAAGTGTTCGTGGTCAGAAACGGCGAAGATTACATCGTGACCACCAATGATGAACAGATTCCGCACCTGCGCATCAGCAATGTTTACAAGGATTTGATGTCTGCCGGCGGCAATGATGCGGAGGTGAAAAATTATATTCGCGAAAAAATCCGCGCTGGAAAATTTCTCATCAAGAGCCTGCATCAGCGCCAGACGACCATCTGCAACATTGGCAAGGAGATTGTCAAACGCCAGCGTGACTTCATGGAAAAGGGCGTCGCGCATCTTAAGCCGATGACCATGGCGCAGGTTGCCGAGGTGGTCGGCGTGCATGAGACCACGGTGAGCCGCGCCGTTTCCGGAAAATATATCGAAACGCCGCAGGGCGTGTTCGAAATGAAATTTTTCTTCACCGCCGGCCTGCAGACATCCAGCGGCAGCGACGTTTCCAACACCAGCGTGAAGGACATGATCGCCGAGATTTTCAAGAACGAAAATCCTTCCAAGCCGCTCTCCGACCAGGAAGTGGTGAAAATGCTCACGGACAAGGGCATCAATATCGCCCGCCGCACCGTGGCTAAATACCGCGACGAGCTCAACATTCTCCCGTCGAACCTGCGCCGGGTTTATTGAGCGGCCGTCAGACCGGAGCTTTCAAAGGTGTGCTCGCCGGCACCCGTTTCAAAAACCGCGCAATGGTTTTCCATCCGCAAAAACTTGGCGCCGGAATTTTTCGCCACACTGGCTGCTGACTTGGCTGGCACGAAAACCGTGGCGGTTGTATTCGGCGGGATGGCGACGGTGACTGAAAATTTATTTCCCGCGCGCTGCCAGTTGCTGGTGATTTTCCCCCGAATGGAATTATAACTGGCCTTCACCCAGGTTACGTCGCCGACGGGTTGCGGCGCGATGATGATAGTTTTGAAGCCGTCACCGCCGGACTGGATGCCGGCAAGGTCGTGATAAAACCATTCCTGAATCTGGCCGAGCATGAAATGGTTCTGCGACGAGCCGCCATCCCACGCTTCAGTCAGGCTGGTTTTGCCCTTCGCGAGTTGCATGCCATAGCCCGGTTTGTTGGTCTGGTTGTTGATGTCAAAGATCACATCGCTGCGGCCGCCGTCGGCGAGCGCGCGCAGCAGGTAGCGATAGCCGACATCGCCCGCTGTCAGCGCGTTGCCGCGCGAACGCACGTCGCGGACAATCGAGTCCAGCACGGCGGCGCGGTTGGAATTCTCGCAAAGGCCGAACACCAGCGGAATGGCATTGGCGCATTGCGAGCCGGTCGCGTAGGTATGGTTGGTCGCATTGTAAAATTTTTCATTGAAAGCGCTCCGGATTTTTTCAGCCAGCGCGGAGTAATTTGCCGCGTCGGAATCATTGCCAGTAAGGCTGGCCACCTGCGCCATGATTTTTATGTCCTCAAAATAAAATGCGGTGGCGGTGAGCGCGATGGGCGTGAGCTGCGAGACGCCGGGATGGTTCGGGCCGAGGTCATACCAATCGCCCAAGCCGTAGCTGACGATGAATTGATCCGCGCGGCTGCCCAGATACGCGACGTAATTTTTCATTGCGTCGTAGTGCTTGCGAAAAAGATCCAAATCGCCGCTGAACTCGTATTGCTGCCATGGCACGAGGATTAAGGAACTACTCCACTCCGGCGAATCGCCGAAAACACCCCGCAAATGCGTCGCGTCATGGCCGAATACGGTGTATTCCGGCGCGGTTGTCGGCACAAGGCCGTTGGTGAGCTGCGAGTCGGCGATGTCATTCAGCGTTTTGGTGAAAAGCTGGTCGAGCGCGAATTCATAGCGCAGTGCGGGGCCGTTCAAATGATCCTCTTCCAGCCAGCCGAGCCGTTCGCGGTGCGGGCAATCGGTCATGAGACTAACCATGTTGCTCCGCTGGGCCCAGCGCACGAGCTTGCGGATGCGGCTGAACAAGTTGTTGGAACATTCAAATTCACCAACCGGTTCGGACGCGGATTGCACGACGATGCCGGCAAGTGATTTTACTTTTGGCAAAATACCGTTGGTCGTGGCGGGCATTAAATGGGCCTGCCAGTAGCGGCAGCCGGCGTAGTAAAACTTTGGCGACCAGGATTCTTCATGGTCGGTGCCCTTGATGTATTCGCACCAGATTTCTCCGCGATGACCCGCACCCATTGAGCTTTGGTTGACCGAGCCGTCGGCACTCAATAACTCCGCCGGCAGGAGCCGAACCTTACTGCCCGCCGGACCGGTCATGGAAAGGTTCGGCACGTGCGCCGCATTCTGACCGAGGTCAAAAACGGTGTCACCATTGGAAAGGTTACGGGTCGCAACTGGCAAATGCTTCTCAAAAAATTTCACCGGCGGCGCGGCGCACGATTGCCCGCGTAATTCTCCACCCGGCCCGCTGACCACCTTGGCTGCCGCCCAGTTGGTATCGGCGAAGCCTGGGCGATTGCAGCCGGTCTGGACGCGACGCGCATCAAAATCTTCGCCGCCATAAATCGAGGAGAAGGTGACCGGCCCCGCTGCCGCGCGCCAGTTTTCGTCCGTGCCGATGAATTCCACCGACCCGTCGGCGTATTCCAGTCGGATTTGGGCGATGGCTTTTTGCGGGCCGAACGAGTGTTTGAATTTGGTATATCGTCCGCCGCCGATGACATTATACATGCCGTTGCCCAGCTCGATGCCGACGGCGTTTGAGCCGCGCTTCAATTCCGCCGTGATGTCGCGGGTGTCGTAAAGGCAGGTTTGGTCATACTTCGTCCAGCCGGGCGAAAGAAAGTCATCACCGATTTTTCTGCCATTGAGCGTGAGTTCGTATTCACCCAGGCCGCAAATGTTGATGAGCGCGCGGTTGAGGCCGGGCTTGATGGTGAATTCATGGCGCAGTTGCAGTGACGGAATGTTGGTGTCTGCCGCACCAATCCATTGCGCGTGCCAGTCCGCTTTTTCCAGAATCCCCATCGTCCACGTCGCGGGCTTGCTCCATTCGGAGACTTTTCCAGTTTCATCCCAAACGCGGACTTTCCAAAATACCTGTTCGGCTGTTGCCAGTTTATTTCCAGCGTAGGGAACTTGGATGCTGTCACTGGAACCAATCCGGCCGCTGCTCCATAAATCGCCGGAATCGCGGTCAAGATTTTTCTCCGAGGTCGCCGCCAGTATTTCATAAGCGATTTGCCGCTGGCTGTTGCCGGTAAGTTTCCAAAACAATCGCGGTGTGGGTGAATCCACGCCCGACGGGTTTACGGCGTAATCGCAGCGCAAGTCCACCGGGGTTAAACCGGCAACAGCTGCGGTGGTGAAAATTGCCAGCAGCGCCGCGAATGCAGTGAAAAGTTTTGTGATGATCATGGAGTTTTTTCTGTTTTCAAATCTTTGGAAGTGGCAAGAGCGATGACGCGGCCTGCGCTACCGACGGCGCAGTAAAAGTGATAGACAACGCCATTCCATTTAAGCACCCACGGCTTGTGCGCGTAGGTTTGGTCAAAAGCTTCGGATGGTTCCACCAGGTTTTGCCCATCCCACTTTGTCCAATGCGCCAGGTCATAAGAGCATGCAAACGTATCAAAGGCTCTTGGTTTCCAGCCGGCCCCAAAATAAAACATCACCCATACATCGCCGATTTTCACGATTTGCGGGTCGCCGCTAATGCCGTTCTTTCTGGCCTCGCCATTGGCGATGACCGGGCTGTCGCCGTAGCGGCTCCAGTGCAGCATGTCTTTGGAGACCGCCATGCCGATGCGCTCGTAGCCGTTCTTGTGTTTGCCGTTGTAAAACATCACGAACGGCCAGCCGAGGGTTTCCTTTTCGTCGTGGATAATTTGGCTTTTGTATAAAGTCTTGGCTTCAAACTCGCGCGCATCCGGCTGCTTCGGGCCGAGGACGGGATTTTCGTCAGCGCGGTGCCATTCCTTGATTTTCACCGGTGATTTTGTCCAGGCCAAGCCAATGGCAAGCGGGTCGGTTTCATAGCCCTGCTTGCCGCCGCCGATGTAAGAAAGCCAGAATTTGCCGTTAAATTCTTCCAGTTCGTGCGCGCCTTCCCAGCGGTAATCGCTCAAGGCGATGCCGCCATCGGCTTGCCAAGCATCCCAGTGATTTGTCGGGGTGAAGGATAGGATTTTACCCAGCCGTTGCCAATGCAGCAGATCTTCGCTGCGTGCCAGAAAGGTCTGGTATCCGACCCTGTTTGTGATGGCAACGAACATCATATACCAATGGCCGCCGCTGCGGAAAATGCTGGGGCAGTCTATCAGTTCGTTTGTGCCTTCACCCTTGAGCACCACGCCATATTTGAACGGCGTCTTAACCTCATCATAAATCTGCTGCAATGTGTTGGTGTCCACCAGGCGGCCTTCGGGCAGCGCGGGAACGGTAGCGTGCACCGGCGAAACGACGAAATTAAAACCGGCGGCGATGGCGAATAAAAATAGTAGGGATGCTTTCATTATCGAATGGGTTCAAGCCCGGCGGCGGCTTTGATTTGGTCAGAAACCTGTGGGCCATTGTTGGTCCAGACATTTCCCGGACCATTGGCGTTTTTCAAAAATTTCTCCGCCAGACACCAGTTGTCGCGCACGGTTATGTAAGAAGAGCCTTCGTCGAGATACAAATAAAACCAGTGCTGCGGATCGGGCACATAAGGACTTGGCACGATGTCCGCAATCGAATTTTCAGCAATAACCGTGCCCGGTTGCGCTGACAAAGTATAAATCCCGCCGAGATCGCCTAGTTTCTCGCCGACATGGTGGATGCGATTCGCCAAAATAATATTGTCCCGAGCGGCATTGTTGGTTTTGGTCCAGCCCCAACCGACGCTGATGCCAGTATAGGGCAGGTCAAAAATCTCGTTATGCGCAATGGTGGCACGGCGCACATAGCCAGCGGCAATGCCGGCGCAGCCCCAGTCTTCATTCGCGCAGTCCGAAAAACGGCTGTTCAAAATTTTTTCATCGGAGCAAATCACCCGCTCGTCGGACGGATTAAATGGCGTGTGGGTTTCGACATTCGTTGCGGAAAACTCACCGAGTTGGATGCCATTGCCGCCGATATCGCGAAAGGTGCAGCGCTGAATTAAGTCGTTATGGGTGCCGCTTTCCAAATCCAGTCCCGCTGAGCCGAGGTGTTCAAACGTGCAGCCTTCGAACGAAATATGATTTGCGTATTTCACCATGACTGCTGCCGGCGGGCGACCAACCCATTCGACATTGTCGAGCTTCGGCGCATAGCTGGTGCCGCGCGGCGAAAGTTTGTGCGCGTCCAGCATGAACATTCCGGTTTGCAACGGCACATGGCCTTGCACCGATGGCCGCAGCCAGGTTGTGTGCGCAAAAGTGATGTCCTTGAATTTGATGTTAGTAGTTGGCGCATCCGGCATGCCTTCGATCTGCACAAGCGTTTCCAAAACCGGCGCGATGGCTTCGGCGTGCGGCATATTTTCCCCTTCGAGCGGCCAATAATATATTTTATTGGCCGCCAAATCCTCAAACCACTCGCCCGGTGAATCCAGAAATTCAATGGCGTTCGCCAGAAAGAACGGCGCCTGATAATTCGTCGTCACGGTGACTGGCGGCCACGGATGCTGAAACTCAATTTTACTTTCAGGTTGCCTGAATGTGAGCAAAGCATTGGTTCCTTCCAGACGTATTTCTTTCACGCGCAGCACGGCAATTTCCCAGACCTGATCCACAACCATTTCCAGCCGGGCTGGATTTGTAATGCCCGCCAGCGCTGACGCCGGGATGGTGGCGACCTCGTTGGTTTTGTCCCACGCGACCAGGCGGGCGAGGTTTTCCCCGCCAGGGTTTCGGGCACGGATGGCTTTGCGGTCATTGACCCACAGTTGCCGAATTTCCACCGTGGCCCCATGGCATTGCGGTGCGTTAGCCTGCCAGATTTTTCCGCGAGCGGAATCAGGAAGGTGGGGAATGGTAGTCGTTGTCTTTTTCCAGCCGGCGATTTTTACGCCGCCGCTCAGGACGGGATTTTCACCAGGACAAGCTTCGATGGAAATCTCTACAGTCGGGTTTTTGTTTTGGAAATGAAGGACGTCTGTTAGCGAAAAAAATCCGCCGCGCAAAAAAACATGCAACGGATCGAGGCTGTTTGCACCGGGCCGCAATTGTGCGTAATGCCATTTTTCCAACGCCGTCGTAATGTTTGCCAACGGGGCGCTCGCGGTGCCGGTGTTGCTGTCTGCACCGGTGGGGCTGACCCAGAAATCTGCCGCCGGCAACACTGCTGGCGTGATGAGGATTGCCAAGAACAACAGGGGCAGGAAGTGGATTGTCGCCGTGTTTTGTTTCATGGAATTTGGGGCGACGGCATTCTCGCCGATGAACGTGCGGATGTAAATGCCGGCGCTGGTGGTGAAACCCTGCTTGTCAATTTTCGCAAATGTTTTGGTTGATTTCGTATTACGCTAGGAAGTGACATGTGCTAGATTAAAGCATCACCAAATTTTAACCGTATGCATGTGAGCGCTAATCTTTCCCCGCGAGTGGGCTGTTCATCCAGCCAGTCTCGGAATAAACAAAACCCATCAAATGGATTCACCCTGATTGAATTGCTGGTGGTCATTGCCATCATCGCCATTCTGGCGGCGATGTTGCTGCCGGCGCTCTCAGCGGCCAAGCGGAAGGCGCAAGGTGCCTATTGCCTGAACAATGGCAAGCAATTGAATTTGGGCTTTATCATGTATTACGGCGACTACGCTGACAAACTGGTGGCGAATAATGGGTGGGTGGATGTTGATAATGACATGTCTTGGTCAAGCGTGGATGCCAATACCAATCTGGCGGTGTTGACCGGCACCAATTCGCTTTTTGCGCCATATATACCGTCTGCAGGCGCATATCATTGCCCAGGGGATACGGTGGCATCAGCCAATGGTCAGAGGGTGCGAACCTATTCTTTAAGCTCTTCGCTTAACAATGGTCCCGGGACTCCGGTGGTGGTTGGGGCTGGAAGTGATCCTGCTTCGGGTAGAACTTATTTCAGGGCGCTCAAGTCAACTGACTTAAACACACCTGGACCCGCAAACGTATTTTCCTTTATGTGTGAATCAGCGAGCACGCTGTTAAATAGCGGTGGCTCGGTTTTTTCCTTTGATCCGGGCCGGACAATCGGCAGCCAGGATTTTCGGGATTTGCCTTCTTTGTATCATGGCAGCGCCGGCAATGTGGCTTTTGCGGATGGTCATGTCGAAGGTCATAGATGGGTGGATGGAAATCTGACAAAATATGAGAAGGTTATTTATGGTTATACCACGGGTGCGACGACTGCCATTGCGATTGGCTACAGTCCGGACTACGTCTGGCTGGATGATCGCTGCCCGTATCATTGATTTAGCTCTTAATTTGAAGCTCCTCTAATCATTTCCCAGTCCAACCCTAAACCAACAACCATGAAAAATCCTAACTCAAACTATTATGTCGCCTGGAAAGGCATGCTTGGCGCGGTGCTGCTCGCTTGCGGGCTGTCCACGCAGCTGGCTTTTGCCCAGACGGCTGTCATCACCCCCTACACCCTGAGTTATTGGGCGGGCGTCAACACGTCCAATGTTCTTGGCGTGGGGAGCAACCTCGTTGTTACTACCGGTAGCCCTACGGTCACTCTGGCGGTGTCTGGCCCTTCGGGCGTCACGCCAACGCTGACGCCGGTCAGCAGCACAACTGGCAGCACTAATTTGGGCATCGTGCTGGCTTGCACCAACGCGACGGCGGGCGCGAATACTCTGACCATTTCCGCTGCCGGTGGAGCCAGCTATTCTACCAACGTAAATTTGTATGTGGTGCCGCAATGGGGAAATACAAATGCTGGTTCAACAGGTAACTGGTCTGATCCTACCCGCTGGAGCGGTGGTGCGGTGCCAGGAACTTTGGACAGCGTCTATTTTGAAAAGCTAATTCCCGCGCCGTTCACCAATGTGGTGGATAGCTCACGGACAATTCAAAACTTAATTTTCCTCGGTGATGCGGATGACGGGAACTCTGGAACCTATCAAGCCTATACAGCCGCCTTAGACACGGTTTTCAGCAGTGGTGCAACACTTTCAGTTCTTGGCAACAATGGCTTCTTCATCGGTCGCAAATCTTATACTGGTAACCGTCCGTTTTATAAATTTGAAGGTGGCGGCACCTTGCTCGTCAGCAACACGGCGGCCAACTTTGGCGTGATTGATGGTGATGCGAATGCCTCTCGGTATTTGACCGTTAACATGACCAATCTAAATAACCTCAAAGTCGTTGTGAACCGGTTTGGCGTGGGAGACAGTTCCATGGCTAACCAAGGCGTTTATAACGGTTACCAAATGGTGGCTCTGTTTCTGGCTAAAACCAATCTGATTACTGCTTATTCCACAGATAATTACTACAGCCCAAACTGGAATGCAGCTATTCAATATGAACGTAGCGATGCTGGATTGAATGGAACTCAACCATGTAGTTTTAATTTGGGTATCTCCAACGGTATTTACGCTGACAGTGTTGCGATTGGTCATGGATATAATGTCGGCAGCGGAAGTCCAAATTTTTCAGTGACCGCCTATCCGTTGCGGTTTAATCCACAAATGACAAATGAAACCGCACCCTATGCCAGCGCCGTCTTCCGTAACACGAACGGCGGACGCATGAGTTTGCTCGCATTGGGCGTGGATATTGGGACAACTGGTGTAGGTGGTAACAATCGCGGGTTTGCGGATTTTCGAGGCGGCAATGTGGATATGTTGGTTGATCAAATTTGGCTGGGAGCGAACCGGACCAATAGCTCGCAGGTAAAAGACGATCAAGGCGGGTTGTATTTTGACTGGGGTAAAATCAATGCCAACACCATTATTGCCGGCGACCAGATATACACCAACGCGTGCCAGCCGATTGTCGGCTGGGTGCTGGTGGGCACGAACGGAACTTTAAACGTCAACAATAACTTGATTTTGGGTTTAACGCCGACAAATGTGACCGGCTTTGCAAGCCAGGCAGCGGCGGTTTCGGGTGAGGTCCAGATTAATAACGGCGGAACTCTGCTGGCCAACAAGATAACCGTCGGTCAGTTCAGCACCAACAATGTCATCAATATCGAATTGGGTGGTTCGCTGGTTGTTAGCAACACGATTGCTTCCACGAATGCTGGCCTCACGACATTGTTCATGGATGGAGCCAATCTGACGTTTTCAGTTCTCGCCGGCATCACTAATGCATATGTGACAAACCTGAATACGACTACAACGGCCTCAAAAATCAACATCGCTTCGGCTCCGTCTGGCCAGTCCACAAACGTGTTGATTGTCTATCAGGCGGCAAATCAGACGCCTAACCTTGCCATCGGTTCCGTGCCGCCTGGTTTCAACAATATGCAGATCGTTGTGGATACGGTCGGCAAAACGGTCAGCTTGATTATCAGCACCAATCAGCCGAAGAGTCTAGCCTGGCGCGGCGGAGCCAGCTCGCAGTGGGATCATGCCAGTTTGAATTGGCTGGATAAGAATACGCTGGCCATCACCAA
This sequence comes from uncultured Verrucomicrobia subdivision 3 bacterium, assembly GCA_903889895.1. Classification (GTDB taxonomy): domain Bacteria; phylum Verrucomicrobiota; class Verrucomicrobiia; order Limisphaerales; family UBA11358; genus UBA11358. Next base: position 18,815 of record CAISYZ010000228.1, read on the forward strand.
ATTTACGGACGGCGACAGCGTTACTTTTGATGATACCACTGGCGTGCCGACGAACATCACCATTGCGGAAAACGTCAATCCCAATCAGTCAATCACAGGCATTCTCGTGACCAATAAGGTGAACCAATTCACCTTTAATAATGCGGGCGGCGGCGGCATTGGCTCCTGTGCGCTGGTGAAAACGGGCACCAACAGCCTTGAAATTGATTGTGCAACCTCCGTTGGGGTGCAGTTGAACAACGGCATTTTGAATGTTTACTCCGGAGGTTCAATCGCAAATGCGACGACTGTTTCCGGCACGACTTTGAATGTTGATGGCACCAGTTCGGTTTCTGGTGGTGTGACGTGTGCCGGAACCCTATCAAACGCCGGCACCATTTCCGGCAGTTTGACGATTCAGGCCAGTTCCAGCGTGTCAAACTACGGAAACGTGGTCGGTCCGGTTTCTATGGATGTCAGCACGACGTTGAACAATACTGGAACTTTGGAAGGTATTGGCACGCTGTCATTGAACACCAATGCCACGCTGATTAACTCGGGCACAATCTATGGTTCGACGCTTACGGTGAATGTAGGCGGCACCTTGGTGGACACGGTGGCCGGTTCTTATGGAGCAAGTTCGGGCAGCATCAATGTTGGGACTTTGAATATCTTTGGCAAGTTCTATCCCGGCGGATTGGGAAGCAGCATCGCGACAACCAAGGTTACTGACTATAACTATGCTGGGACTCCACAGGGAAGTCCGAACGGCCGAGTGCAGTTGAATGCCGGTTCAATTACCGTCTTGAAAGTAAACAGCACAAATGCCCAGCCATACACACAGGTCCTTTCTCAGAGTCAGGTGTTTGGCCCTAGCGGATCTGCCAAGGCAATCAATGGTTGCACTCTTTTGATTAGCAATGTTGGCCCAGCAAGCTTTACCGCTGGCCAAAGTTTCCAAATGTTCGGCGGTTATTATGTTTCGGGCGAGAATGTTGGCAATGCCGGCTTGAATACAACCAACTCGTATCCAATTATTGTTCCGCCGACACCGGGACCGGGTTTGATTTGGGATTTAAGCCAGTTGTATCCCAATGGAAATATCGGGGTCATTGCTGCCGGATCGATTCAAATCACTGTGACCAACAATGTGACCTTCATCCCTGGCACCAATCAGGTGGTGATGGAATTATCCTGGCCAGCGGATTTTATTGGTTCAGGCTGGCTGCAGCAACAAATCGTGACTTTGACTAACGGACTCGGCACAAATTGGAGCAATTTGGGTTCATCGGATTATGTTAATGACATTTTCCTGACGAACACCATCACCCCCGATTCGGCAACTTTTTACCGGTTCGTCCGTCCGTGATTTAAAGTTTGAACCAGCCGGGGTTGAGTTTAATGCTTGGCCCCGGCTTTTTGCTGTCCTAAATAATTTTGAAAAATGCCATTTTGTGTGAAACTTAAACCATGAAAAATAGAATTTTTTTTGCCGCCATCCTTTCGGTATCGTCACAATTGGGATTCGCCCGTGAGAACTGGCCGGTTGCTGACGAAGCCATTAAGGCCCGCGACGTTGCGTGGAATCAATACGAACAGCAGGTCATTTCCAACTGTGCACCGGTCATCGCCGAGTGGGCGAAAAAAGGCAAGCCTTACATCCCGTGGGCGGCGCAGCCGTCGGATTTGCCGCAGGCGAAAGTGCCGGCGTTTCCCGGCGCGGAGGGCGGCGGGAAATTTTCCTTCGGCGGACGCGGCGGAAAAGTTTTTGTCGTGACAAACTTGAACGACAGCGGCCCCGGCTCTTTGCGCGAGGCGTGTGAGTCCGCCGGGCCGCGCATCGTCGTCTTCAACGTGGCAGGCATCATTCATCTCGAAAAGCCCATTTATATCGAAGCACCTTACATCACGATTGACGGCCACACCGCACCCGGCGACGGCATTTGCATCGCCGACAACGGCATTGATGACAATGCCCACGACGTGGTTATCCGCTACCTTCGCCTGCGTCGCGGCAATCTGGACATCTTCAACCGCCACGGCGTGCATTACGGCAGTCCGATCGGCAACATCATCCTCGATCATATTTCTGCGAGCTGGGGCGAGGATCAAAATATTGACACCTACCGCCACATGTATCAGCCCACGAACGGTGGCCCGACGCTCAAGCTGCCCGCCGTCAATGTCACCATCCAATGGACCATCAGCAGCGAAGCGCTGAACACTTACAATCACGCGTTCGGTGGTGATTGGGGCGGGCTCAATTCCGGCTTTCACCACAATCTGTTCGCGTGCAATACCGGCCGCAATCCAAGCATCGCGATGACTTACGATTTCAATTTCGTCAACAATGTGCTGTTCAACTGGCGGCATCGCACCGTGGATGGCGGCGGCAAGGAGAGCCTCTACAACATCATCAACAATTACTACAAACCCGGGGCGGCGACGCCGGACACCGCCGTGCGCTATCGCGTGCTTCAGCCGTCCCAAACCTATAATAAGGCGGATCACACCAGTCTTTGGGGTAAGGCGTATGTCGCGGGCAATATTGTGGAAGGCTATGACGCGGTGACGAAAGATAATTGGAATGGCGGCGTGCAGTTCACCAAGTCGCCGGATCCGGACGCTGCCGGCGGGATAGCCAAAGGCGCGATGGACGACGATGAGGCCATTCAAAAAATCGCCGCGCAGGTGCGCGTGGACAAACCTTTTCCGATGCCGCCAATGACGATTACTTCGGCAAAACAGGCGTTTGATGATGTGTTAAAAAATGCCGGCGTGAATCTGCCGCGCCGCGACGCCGTGGACGAGCGCGTCATCACCGAAGTCCGCACCGGCAAAGTCTGGAGCGAAGGCAAGGAAATCACGCCGAAACCGATGAAAGGGCTGGCGAAGAATAATATCGGCAAAGCCGGCAACGGCATCATCACTGACGTCTCGCAAGTCGGCGGCTATCCTGATTACAAAGGCGAGCCGGTCAAAGATCTGGGCGCGGATGGCATTCCGCTTTCTTGGAAAAAGAAGTTTGGCCTCGACACAAACGACGATTCGCTCGCGCAAAAAGATTTGCAAGGCGACGGCTACACGGTCATGGACAAATACCTCGCCGGGCTTGACCCGACCAAAAAAATTGACTGGAATAATCCGCGCAGCAATGTGAACACTTTGCAGTGAGCAACGGCGCGAATAAACTTTCGTTCTATGCTTGGGCGGTGGTGGCATTGCTCTGGCCGGTGGTGCTGCTGAATTATCTGGATCGCCAGATGGTCTCGACCATCCGCGCCTCGATCCGCGCCGACATTCCGAGCATCGCCAGCGACCAGGATTTCGGCACGCTCATGGCCGTCTTCATGTGGGTCTATGCGTTTTTGAGCCCGGTCGGCGGCTACATCGCGGACCGCTTCAACCGCCGCTGGACGGTCATCGGCAGCCTCTTCGTCTGGTCGGCGGTCACGTGGGCAACCGGCCACGCGCAAACCTATTCGCAGATGCTCACGCTGCGTGCGCTCATGGGTATCAGCGAGGCGTTTTATTATCCGGCCGCGCTCGCGCTCATCGCGGATTTTCACACCGGCGGCACGCGCGCCAAGGCGGTCGGCTTCCACCAGACGGGACTTTACACCGGCCTAGCGCTCGGCGGCATCGGCGGCTACATCGCCGACCACAGTTCGTGGCGGAACTGTTTCACCTGGTTCGGCGCGGCGGGCGTGGGCTACGCGATTGTTTTGATGTTCTTGTTGCGGGATGCGCCCGCGCAAAATTCCACCGGCAAAAAAACCTCTATTTCCGTGCGGGAAACTTTTTTAGCCCTCTGGTCGCAGCCGCAGTTCTGGATTCTCGTGGCCTATTTCACGTTGCCGGCCATTGCCGGCTGGGCGATCAAGAACTGGCTGCCGACTTTTCTCGCCGATAACTTCAAAATGAAGCAAGGCCCGGCTGGTTTATCCGCGACGGTGTATGTGCAATTCGCCTCGCTCATCGGCGTCGTTCTGGGCGGCATCATCGCGGACCGATGGATGCGCCGGACGAATCGCGGCCGCATTTTCACCAGTGCCACCGGCGTGATGTTGATCGTGCCCGCGCTGCTCGCACTGGGCTACGCGCCGGACATCGGTTTTGCCATCGGCGCGATGATTTTATTCGGCCTCGGCTGGGGGTTTTTCGACTGCAACAGCATGCCGATTCTGTGCCAGATCGCGCGCCCCGAACACCGCGCCACCGGTTACGGTTTCATGAACCTCGCCGCCAGCGGCATCGGCGGTATCACGACCGTCGTGCTCGGCGGTATGCGCGACCGCCACGTCAATTTTTCCGTCGCCTTCACGGTGCTTGCCGGCGTGGCGTTGTGCGCCGCGATGTTGATTTTGACCGTGCGGCCGCGCGCCGCGAATGCTGAAGATTTTTCAAAATGAAATTACCGCTGACAGGAATCGTCCCGCCGATGATCACGCCGCTCAATGGCCGTGATCAACTTGATATAACCGGCCTGGAAAAACTGATTGAACACATTTTAGCCGGCGGCGTGAACGGATTATTCATCCTCGGCACGACCGGCGAAGGGCCGAGCTTGAGTTATCGCCTTCGACGCGAATTGGTCGAACGCGTTTGCAACCAGGTGAATAAACGCGTGCCGGTGTTGGTCGGCATCACCGACACGGCGTTTGTCGAGTCCGTGAGCCTCGCGCGCCATTCCGCCGAAGTGGGCGCAAGCGCGCTCGTCGTCGCGCCACCGTATTATCTGCCCGAAGCGCAGCCCGAGCTTCAGGAATACCTTGATCACCTGGTCGCCGAACTGCCGTTGCCGCTGTTTATCTACAACATGCCCGCGCTGACCAAAGTTCACTTTGAACTTGAAACGGTCCGCCGCGCGATGGATGAGCCGCGCATCATCGGTCTGAAGGACAGCTCCGGCGATTTGAATTATTTCAAAGCGGCGGCGGACTTGATTAAGCAATATCGTCCCGACTGGCCCTTGCTGATTGGCCCGGAAGAAAAACTTTTCGACGCGTTGCAACTCGGTGGTCACGGCGGCGTGAGCGGCGGCGCGAATTTGTTTCCAAAACTTTACGTCAAAGTTTGCGAAGCGCATCGTGCCGGCAATCTCGCCCGCGCCCAAGAACTGCAAAAACAAATCCAGCGCGTCAGTGATTCCTTCTATCGCATCGGCAAATACTCATCTTCAATCATCAAGGGCATCAAATGCGCGCTCGCCTGCCAAGGCATTTGCGATGATTTTATGGCCGAGCCGTTTCACCGGTTTCGCGCCGAGGAAAGAAACTTGGTGCAAGCGCGTCTAAAAGAAATCACCGAGGAATTATCTAAACTGAATCTGTAATGAAATTCCTGCTGCCCATCCAGCTAGCGCTTGTCCTGGTCTTTTTCGACGCGAAAGCGGCGGGAACTTTTCAAGTGCTGGACACGGCAGTGCTGGCTAGTGACACCGCGCATTTCAATGCGATGGAAGATGAGAACGTCACCAATCTGATTTCCAATGCGCAGTCTTTCGACTGGTTGCAAAAAGAAATTCCTTTGTTCGAGTGCCCCGACCGCGAAGTCGAGGAGATGTATTATTTCCGCTGGTGGTCGTTTCGCAAACATTTGGAACAGACGCCCGGCGGCTTTGTCTTCTCCGAATTTTTGACACGGCCGTTGCCAGTCAGCAGCGCCCTTGGCCATCAGCTCGCCGAAGGTCGTTGGCTGCATGACCAAAATTATCTCGACGACTATGTGCGTTACTGGCTACACGATCCGACGAGCCGGCAGCAGTTACACAAATACAGCAGTTGGCTCGATTATGCGCTCTACCAGCGCTATCTCGTCACCGGTGATAAAAAACCTTTAGTCTTGCAGCTCGATAATTTGGTTGCCGACTATCGCCAGTGGGAAAATGAGAAGCAACTGACCAACGGCCTGTTCTGGCAATACGATGTCCGCGACGCCATGGAAGAATCCATCAGCGGCTCGCGCACGAATAATAACCTGCGTCCGACCATCAACAGCTACATGTTCGGCAACGCGCAAGCCATCGCCAAAATCGCCCGGCTGGCCGGAAACAAAAAGTTCGCGGAGGAGTTCGACGGCAAGGCCGCGTCGTTGAAAAAACTGGTGCTGGAAAATCTGTGGAATGACGACGCAAACTTTTTTGAAGTGCGCCACGCCGACGGCAGTTTTTCCAACGCGCGCGAAGAACTGGGTTTCATTCCGTGGATGTTTGAGTTGCCCGATAACAGCAAAGGTTTCGACGCGGCCTGGTCACAGCTTGCCGATCCACAAGGTTTTCGAGCAGCCTTCGGCATCACGACCGCCGAACGCCGACATCCGCAATTCCGCACGCACGGCTACGGTCATTGCGAATGGGACGGCGCGGTTTGGCCTTTTGCCACATCCCAGACGCTTGATGCGCTCGCCAATGTTTTGCGCGATTACCAAACCACGGTCGTCACCAAGTCAGATTATTTCGACGCCTTCCTGACTTACGTTCACAGCCAGCACGCCGGCGGCCGACCTTACATCGGCGAATATCTCGACGAGACCACTGGCCAATGGTTTGACGGCAAAGCCGATCGTAGCCGCTTTTACAATCACTCGACCTTTGCCGATTTGGTCATCACCGGCGTCGTCGGGCTGGTGCCGCGCACGGACAACTGTGTTGAAATTTCCCCGCTGCTTCCGGCCGGCGTGTGGGATTATTTCTGTCTCGATGGTGTGCAGTATCACGGACACATGCTGACAATCGTTTGGGACAAAGACGGCTCGCGCTACCGTCGTGGTAAAGGGCTTGCCTTGCTGGCCGATGGCAAGGAGATTGGTCGCGTTGCTCATTTGTCAAAACTAACTGCCTGGCTACCATGAAAAAAATTGTCGTCCTAATATTATTTGCGGTTTGGTCGGCGGATGCCGCGCCGAAGGTTTTGCCCGTCATCTCCGTTGGTGGAGGAGGTCGAATAAAATACGAACTGGATGAACTAGGCAACCGGGTCCCGGATTTTTCAACGTGTGGTTATGCTGGCGGCGACCGGGAAATTCCCTCCGCGCAGGTTCGAGTTGTGGTGACGCCGGTTGAGGGCGACGAAACTGCACGCATCCAGCAGGCAATCGATTATGTCGCCAGTTTGCCGCCGGATACCAACGGCGTGCGCGGTGCAGTTTTGCTGTTGGCCGGGCGTCATGAAATTTCTGGCTGCTTGAGTATTTCCAATTCAGGTGTGGTTCTCCGCGGGCAGGGCATGGGCGAGGGCGGAACAACTTTGTTTGCGGCTGGCTTGGATCGCCGCACCGCCATTCGTTTTGTTGGAGCTAAAAATTTCCCCTCAACTAACCCTTTCGTTCAAATTATTGACGGCTATGTTCCGGTTGGTGCGAAAAGTTTTCACCTTGTTACCATGAATGGTCTCAAAATCGGCAACACTATTCGCATCGTCCGTCCCAGCACGAAAGAGTGGATTGAAAAGCTTGGCGCGAAGGACTTCGGTGGCGGCGAGGGCGGCGGGTGGCGGCCCGGCGGTCAGGACATAGTTTGGGATCGGAAAATCGTCACGCTTGAAAGTAATTTGGTTACTGTGGATGCGCCAATTACCTCGGCCCTTGAAACTGAGTTTGGCGGCGGGCACGTGGTGATTTTTTCGTGTTCTGACCGAATCAATAATGTAGGAGTTGAAAATCTCTCGCTCGAATCAGCTTCCGACTCCGCTAATCCCAAGGATGAGAATCATGCTTGGTGTGCCATTACCATGGAAAGAACCGCCGACGCTTGGGTGCGACAGGTTTCGTTCAGGCACTTTGCCGGTTCGGCGGTCGCCCTCTATGAAACCTGCCAGCGCGTGACGGTGGAAGATTGCTTATCACTCGCTCCGGTTTCCGAGGACGGTGGCTATCGGCGAAATACGTTTTTCACGATGGGACAGCAAACATTGTTCCTCCGTTGTTTCTCAGAAAATGGAAGACACGATTTTTCCACCGGCCATTGTGCTGCCGGGCCGAATGCTTTTGTCCAATGTGAAACCAGCGGCTCGCTGGCCGACAGCGGCGCGATAGAAAGCTGGTCCTCCGGCACGCTCTTCGACAATGTGCGGATTGATGGCAATGCGATTTCGCTCGGCTATCGTGCGGGCAACAATGCCGGCATCGGCTGGGCGGCGGCAAACTCGGTGCTGTGGAATTGCTGCGCGTCGATCATCCGCTGCTGGAATCCTCCCGGCGCGCATAATTGGAGCTTCGGTTCGTGGGCTGGCTTCGAGGGCGACGGTATCTGGCGCGACTCAAACAGCTATAAAAAGCCCGAGTCGCTCTATGCCGCGCAACTAACCGAGCGCACGGGACGCCGCGTGGAAATCATGTCGCGCGTCACCAAGGAGGCCAGCAACCCGACCGTTGAAGAAGCGGCGGGACTTATCGCCGCCTCCCGCAAACCAGCACCGCAGTTGCGTGATTTTATTGGAAACGCTTCAAAACGGAATCCGATTCCAATTGAATCCGGCAGCGCCAAACGAATTGAAGACATTGCTGGCATGGCTCAAGCCTCACCCATCACCCATCACGAAATCTCCATCACCAACGGCTGGCTTGTTTGCGATGGCCGGCTTCTTCTCGGCGGCGTTCAGGAACTGACTTGGTGGCGTGGCAGTCTTCACCCGGACGAGGCGGCGTCGTTTGGTCCAGCGCTTACACGATATGTGCCCGGTCGCGCCGGAGCGGGTTTTACGGATGATCCCAGCGAACTGGCTGACACGATGGCGCAGCGAGGCGCCGTGGCGCTCGATCATCATTATGGACTTTGGTATGACATCCGCCGCGACGATCACGAGCGTGTTCGCCGCATGGACGGCGATGTGCTTCCGCCGTTCTTCGAGCAGCCGTTCGCGCGGAGCGGGCAGGGGACGGCTTGGGACGGCTTGAGCAAATACGACCTGACGAAATTTAATCCGTGGTATTGGTCACGTCTGAAAAGTTTCGCGGATTTGGCGGATGAACGCGGTTTGGTTTTGTTCAATGAAAATTATTTTCAGCACAACATTATCGAGGCTGGCGCGCATTGGGTAGATTGCCCGTGGCGTCCGGCGAACAATGTCAATGGCAGCGGATTTCCTGAGCCGCCGCCGTTTGCCGGCGACAAGCGTATTTTCATGGCGGAGCAGTTTTATGACGAGACAAATCCCGTCCGTCGCGCGCTGCACGTAAAATACATCCGCCAGAACCTCGACAACTTCACGAACAACGCGAACGTTGTTCAGTTCACTAGCGCGGAATTCAGCGGGCCAGCGCATTTCGTCGGCTTCTGGCTGGATACAGTTGGCGACTGGAAGCGGGAGCACAAAGGCAACCGCGCCGTCATCGCACTGGCTGCGCCAAAAAATGTGCAAGATGAAATACTTGCCGACGCAAAGCGCGCTGCAATCGTGGATGTGATTGCATTCCGCTATTGGTTTGAGACGGACGGGGAAATATATGCGCCAGACGGCGGGTTGAATTTGGCGCCGCGCCAGTGGCAGCGATTATTGGGCAATGTTACACCCAATGATTTGAATCTTGCCGCAATGGCTGCCGAGTATCGTGGAAAATTCCCGGCTAAACCGGTAATTGCAGCGAGCGAGCAGGGTCTAAACCTCGGCCGCAGTGGCTGGGCCTATGTATGCGCAGGCGGCTCAATGCCAAACCTGCCGAAAACCACGGACGCTAATTTGCTCGCCGCGATTCCGCAAATGCATCCGTGGCGCGCGGACAATACAAAGAAAATCTGGGCGCTACGCGACGCGGGAAGACAAATGCTGATTTTTAATGCTGGCGATTTTGATTTGTCTGGTGAATCAGGCTCGTATCGCGTTAATCAAGTAAATCCGAAAACAGGTGAGGTGACTACCGGTGAAATCGTCCAAGGCGGGGCAAAAGTGAAATTGCCGTCTGCAGCCGTGGTTTGGCTTGTGAAGGAATGAGTAATGAAAAGCCTTGGATCATTAATTTTGATGGCGATTCTATTTTTGCCTATTCATGTTCGTGCGACAGATAGCCCAATTCTGCCAAATCAGAAAATAAATCAGCGCTACAAAATTGCCGTATGCGATTGGATGATCCTGAAACGGCAGAAGCTCGGCGAGTTTCAACTCGCGAAAGACATCGGCGCGGATGGTGTGGAGGTGGACATGGGACCGCTCGGCCAGCGCGCAATGTTTGCCAACGGGTTAACGAACGCCGCCACGCGTCAACAATTTCTCGATCAGGCGCACGAGTTGAATCTGGGAATTGCCTCGATCGCTATGTCCGGTTTTTACGCGCAGTCTTTTGTGCAGCGAACAAATGTTTTGCAGTTGGTCCAGGACTGTATTGACACGATGCTAGCGATGAATGTGAAAGTTGCATTCCTGCCGTTGGGAGTGAACAGCGATTTGCTGAAGCATCCAAATTTGCGCCCGCAAGTGGTGGGTCGTTTAAGAGCTGTCGGCAAGCAGGCGGAACTGGCGGGCGTAGTGATTGGCGTGGAAACGGAATTGGACGCGGATCAGCAAATCAAGCTTCTGGATGAGATCGGCTCGCCAGCCATCAAGATTTATTACAACCTAGCGAATGCAATCCAGCACCAGCGCGACTGTGTTGCGGAGTTGCAGAAACTCGGCAAGGATCGTGTGTGCCAGATTCATTTATCCAATCAAGACGCGCATTGGCTGCAAAACGACACGCTGGTCAACGCGCCGGAAATCAAATCGGCGCTAGACAAAATGGGATGGCAAGGTTGGTTGGTCATTGAACGTTCCCGCGACACGAACGACGTTCACAACGTAAAGAAAAATTACAGTGCAAACGCCGCGTATCTAAAATCCATTTTCCAACTGCCATGATTTTATGAAACACGCCTCAAGCGATATGATAAATAAGCAATTGGTCGTGCGAGCGGCGCTGACGACGGCAATTTTTATATTAGCGATTCCTTTGCGCGCTGGGGAAACAGTTGAGCAGTGGGGCATTTTTGAAATTGGCCTGCATGGTCCGACAAATGGAAATCCATTTCTTGATGTGAAATTTTCTGCGCGGTTTACTCAGGGAACCAATGCTGTCGAAGCAAGCGGCTTTTACGACGGCGATGGCATTTATCGTGTTCGGTTCATGCCGGAAAAACAGGGCGAATGGCATTACATCACGGCAAGTTCCAACGCGGAATTAAATGACAAGAAGGGCGATTTAACTGTGACGAAGCCAGCACCGAAAAATTACGGCCCGGTTCACGTTGCCCACACATGTCATTTCGCTTACGCGGACGGCACGCCTTACAGGGAGCTGGGCACGACGTGCTACGTTTGGCAGTTGCAACCCGAGGCGTTGCAGGAACAGACACTCAAAACGCTCGCGGCCTCGCCGTTCAACAAAATTCGTTTTTGTGTATTTCCGAAGCACTACACGTGGAACACCAACGAGCCGATCCTGTATCCGTTCGTGGGAACTCCAGCGGCGACTAATTGGGACTTTACGCAATTCAACGTGAAATATTTTCAGCACCTTGAGCAGCGCGTCGCCGATTTGCAAAAACTCGGCATCGAGGCGGACATCATTTTGTTTCATCCATATGACGAAGGGCACTGGGGCTTTGACCGGATGCCGGCGGACGTGGACGACCGTTATCTGCATTACGTCATCGCGCGGCTGGCGGCGTATCGCAACGTTTGGTGGTCGCTGGCGAACGAGTGGGATTTCATGAAGGAGAAAAAAGAGTCGGACTTCGTGCGCTTTGGCGAAATCGTGGCGCACGATGATCCGTATCATCATCTGCTCTCGATTCACAACGGTTCGAAAATTTTCAATCACACGCTGCCGTGGATCACGCACGCGAGCATCCAAAACGGCGCGGCCGTCGAGGAGCCGGGCCGCGCGGAAATGTATCGCGACGTCTATCGCAAGCCGGTGGTTTATGACGAGGTGAAATACGAGGGCAATATTAAAAACCGTTGGGGCCAGCTCTCCGCCGAAGAACTGGTTTTACGTTTTTGGAACGCCACCGTCGCTGGCACTTACTGTGGCCACGGCGAAACTTACAAGAGCGATGACCAGATTCTTTGGTGGTCAAAGGGCGGCGTGCTCAAAGGTCAAAGCCCCGCGCGGCTCGCGTTTTTGAAGAAAGTTTTGGATGATTCACCCGCAGAAGGCATTGAACCGATTGACCGCTGGCAGCGCCCGGAAATCGGCGGCCAGCCGGGGAAATATTATTTGATTTATCTGGGCAAGCAGACGGAGACGAACTGGGACTTTCAAATTCCCAAGCCGCCGCTGGGGAAACTCCAGTCTGCCGATGGCATGAAGTTCACGGTCGAAGTTCTCGATACCTGGAACATGACCGTGACGCCCCTGCCCGGAGAGTTCACGCTCAAGAAAAAGGACAATTACACTTACGCCGACAAAGATGGTCGCTCAGTTGCATTGCCCGGCAAGCCTTATCTCGCGATTCGTATCAAGCGCGTGGTAAATTAAAATGAAATTTCTCCGCTTAAAATTCCTGCTGACAATTTTGCTGTTCACCGGCGGCGGCTGGCTGAAGGCGGAAACAATTTCCATTGTCATGAGCACGAACGCCGCGCCGCGCGTGGAGTTTGGCACGGAGAAATTGGCCGAGGCGCTCAAGGCGGTCAAATTGGACGCCGCGATTATCCGGTCGGAAAACGGAGTTGGAAAAATTATTTTGAACCAGCCGCATGCTCCGGCGGGCAAGCCCGAAGGTTTCACGATTTCTGTGACGGCAAGAAATGATCTGGTCATCGTTTCCAGGGACGATTCCGGCATGCTCTACGGTTGTTTGGAACTGGCCAAGCGCATTCGCGATGAAGGAAAATTGCCGCTCGTTTCGGCGGCCGATTTTCACGATGCGCCGAAGATGAAACTGCGCGGCACTTGCATCGGCATGCAGAAGACCTTCATTTTGCCGGGCCGGCACGTTTACGAATATCCCTACACGCCGGAATTGTTTCCCTGGTTTTACGACCAAAAGCTGTGGACGGAGTATCTGGATTTCCTCGCGGCGAACCGCATGAACACGCTGTATCTGTGGAGCGGCCATCCGTTCGCGTCACTTGTGCGGCTGAAGGATTATCCTTACGCCGTGGAGGTGCCGGACGATGTGTTCGCGAAAAATCAGGAGCAATTTCGCTGGCTCGCGCAGGAGTGCGACAAGCGCGGCATCTGGCTGGTGCAAATGTTTTACAATATCATTGTCTCGAAACCGTTTGCCGAGACAAACGGCATAGCCACGCAGCTCTCCGCGCCGACTCCGCTCACCGAAGATTACACGCGCAAATCCATCGCGGAATTTGTGAAGCAGTATCCGAACGTCGGTCTGATGGTTTGTCTTGGCGAGGCTTTGCGCGACACGCCGAATCAGTTGAAATGGTGCACCAATGTAATTTTGCCAGGCGTGCTCGACGGAATGCGCGCGGCCAATTTGAAAGCCGAGCCGCCGGTGGTGATTCGCACGCATGCCATGGACGCGGACGCCATTATGCCGGCGGCGTATCAGGTTTATTCCAACCTGTTCACCGAATCGAAATACAACGGCGAATCGCTGACGACGTGGGAGCCGCGCGGCAAGGATCAGGCGATCCAACTCAACATGGCCAAGCTTGGGCCGCATTTGGTGAACATCCACATCCTGTCGAACCTTGAACCGTTCCGCTACGGCGACACGGAATTCATCAAAAAATGCATGCAAGCCTCGCGCGACCGGCTCGGCGCGACCGGCGTGCATTTGTATCCGCTGTCGTATTGGAACTGGCCTTACTCGCCGGACATTGCCGATCCACCACTATTACAATGGCAGCGCGATTGGATTTGGTTTGAAGCTTGGGCGCGCTATGCTTGGAATCCGGACGTGCCGGAGAAAGAAGATCGCGCTTTCTGGATTTCGCAACTCGCAGATTTTTACGGCAACACGAATGCGGCGGAGAAAATTCTCGAGGCTTACAACGCCGCCGGCGAAGTTGCGCCGCGCTTGATCCGGCGCTTTGGCATCACGGAAGGCAATCGCCAAACCTTGTCGCTCGGCATGACGCTGGATCAATTGGTGAAGCCGGAGAAATATGGTGCGATCGAAGATTTGTGGCTGTCGCAGGCACCGCCGGGCGAACGACTGGATGAGTTTGTGAAAAAGGAATGGAATCACCAACCGCACGTCGGCGAGACGCCAGATTCAATTATCGCCGCGGTTTTGGATTATTCATCCAACGCCGTTTCCGCGGCTGACACGGCCGAATGGCTGGTGACCAAGAACCGCGACGAGTTTGAGCGCCTGCGCAATGATGCCTATTGTATTCAGGCCATGGCTGAAAATTATTCGGCCAAAGTGCAGGCGGCGGAATTGGTCTTGCGTTACAATTACAGCCACGATGTTGCTGACATGAAGCGGGCAGCAAAATATTTGGCAGAGAGTTTTACGGATTATCAGATGCTGGCCGCGATGACGGAGAAGACTTATCACTACGCCAACTCGATGCAAACCTCGCAGCGGAAAATTCCGGTTTCCGGCGGCGTCAAAGGTCATGGCACCAATTATCTCTGGTCGCAGCTCGTGCCGCTCTACCAAAAAGAGCTGGCCGATTTTCAGGTTAAGGTCGCGCAGTTGAAACAAAACACCAACGCCGTCGCGGCGGTTGACGAATCCGGTATCCAGCCATGGCCGGCGGAGCATTTCAAATTGATTTCGACGAATGCGGAAATTTATAAAATCGAAATCGGTGCAAAAGTTTTCACCGACCGGGATTTTGTGATTCAAGGTCTGGCGACGGAATTGCGCGGGCTGACCGGAATCCGCTTTTCGCATAACGCGGCGAAGCAGGGGATCGCACCGATTGAATTTGAAACGACTGAGCCGGTGTCGCTGCTCGTCGGCTATTTTCAGAGCAACCAAAAGGCTTGGCTGCAAGTGCCGAAACTGGAATTTGCCGCGCAAGCCGATGAGCGCGGCGGCGTGGACACGTTGATTGAAAACGCGGCGGCGATTTCGAGCTGTCCGAATGTGGATATTCACGCGTTTCGGTTTGATGCGGGCCGGCAAAGACTCGAACTGATCGGCAAAGGCAGTTTCGTGATTCTTGGCGTCGTGCCGCAGACGATTCAACTTCAAAAGCGCGACGCGCACGGTGGAGCTAATCAGTAAACATGAAATTGCTCGCGTTCATTTTTGCGACAGTGTGTTTGCCCGCTTCGCTGCTGGCGGAACGCGGAGTGGTGGACACGACGGCCAGTCCGTTCGCCAAAGTTCAGACGGTCGGTTTGGACGAAGTTCATTGGACGGATGGTTTTTGGGCCGACCGCTTCGAACTGTGTCGCACGCAGATGGTGCCGAGCATGGCCCGGCTGATGCAGGGCACAAATTACAGCCAGTTTTATTTTAATTTTGAAATTCTCGCCGGGCTCGCCGAGGGCAAATCGCGGGGCGCATCGTTCAACGACGGCGATTTTTACAAATTTCTCGAAGGCGCGAGCGCGACTCTCGCCGTGACGAATGACGCGGCGCTGCAAAAAAGTTTGGACGACATCATCGCCGTCATCGCGCAGGCGCAGGAAACCAATAGCTATCTTGATACCTGGGTGCAGCTTCATCAGCGGAGCGGCGACACCAATGCCGCGCCTTTTTCCAATCCCGAAAATTTTGAGATGTATAATTTCGGGCAGTTGATGACGGCGGCGTGCGTGCATTATCGCGCCACCGGGAAAACCAATTTCCTCGCGGTCGCGCGCAAGGCGGCGGATTTTCTTTTTGATGAATTAAAAAATCCGACGCCGGCGCTGGCGAATAATTTAATCTGCCCGTCACATTACATGGGCATCGTCGAACTGTATCGGGCAACGGGTGAGCCGCGCTATTTGGAGCTGGCGAAAAAATTCATGGCTATGCGTGACTTGGTGAAAGACGGCGTGGATGACAACCAAGACCGGCTTTCGCTCGCGCGACAAACCGAAGCCGAAGGCCACGCGGTGCGGGCAAATTATCTTTACGCCGGCGCGGCGGATTTGTTTTTGGAAACGGGCGACACGAATTTGTGGCGGCCGCTGGCACAAATATGGACGAATGTGGTCACCACCAAAATGTATCTCACCGGCGGCTGCGGCGCGCTTTACGACGGCGCGTCGCCGGACGGCTCAAAGGATCAGAAACACATTACGCGCGTGCATCAAGCTTACGGGCGCAATTTTCAACTGCCGAACACGACGGCTTACAACGAGACGTGCGCGAACATCGGCAATGTCTTTTGGAACTGGCGGATGTTTCTGGCGACGGGCGACGCGAAGTTCATGGATGTGGTGGAACTGGCGCTTTACAACAGCGTCTTGTCCGGCGGCGCGCTCGACGGCACGAATTTTTTCTACACGAATCCGCTGCGCGTGACCGACCCGATGCCGCTGGAACTGCGCTGGTCGCGGACGCGGGTGCCATTCGTCAGTTCGTTTTGTTGTCCGCCGAATCTGGTGCGGACGATTGCGGAGTCGGCCGACTATGCTTACGGCAAATCGGCGGACACAATTTGGGTGAATCTTTACGGCGGCAGTTCGCTCGACACTCAGCTTACGAACGGTGAAAACATAAAACTACTGCAGGAAACGGATTATCCGTGGAACGGTCGCGTGCGAATCAAAATTGTTGCGTGCGGCCAAACAGAATTTTCTTTGAAACTGCGGATTCCCGGTTGGGCGAGCGGTGCCAGCGTGCGCGTGGATGATGCGCCCGCTGATTTTTCGCCGAAGCCGCAAAGTTTTTTTGAAATCAAACGAGCATGGCTTCCAGGTGAATTCGTGGATTTGGATTTGCCGATGCCGCCACGATTGATGGAAGCGAATCCGTTGGTTGAAGAAGATTTGAACCAAGTCGCTGTGCAGCGCGGGCCAGTGGTTTATTGTCTCGAATCACCGGATTTGCCGGCAGGCGTGAAAATCTCCGACGTGGTGATTCCGGCGGACCTCAAGTTGACGACGCGTTTAGACCGGAGCTTGCTTGATGGTATTGTGGTGCTAGAAGGCAAAGCGTGCGCGCGGCCGGAAGAAGACTGGAGTGGTAAACTATATCGTGAGTTTCAGCCGGAGGAACTGAAACCGATTAAAATAAAATTCATCCCTTATTCTGTCTGGCAAAATCGTGGCCCTTCGGAAATGTCGGTCTGGCTTCCGCGCAATCCTTAGACTAAACGGCGATGATAAAACCGATTCACATTTTATTTGCCGCTGCCGCGATGATCTTGTGTCAAAACTCGGCCTTTGCCGGCACGGCAATTAACGATTCGGTTTATCTATTCACCTCGTTTCGGGATGCTGATCAAAAATTTCTGCGGTTTCTTTACAGCTTTGATGGCTATCATTGGACGAATGTGCCGGGAATTTTTTTGGAAGCCAATGTGGGCGCGAGCAAAAAATTTCGAGATCCGAGTATTTTGCGAGGTCCGGACGGGACATTTCACCTCGTATGGACGGCAGGCTGGCATGGCGAGCAGGGTTTTGGCTATGCCGAATCTAAAGATTTGATTCACTGGTCGCCACAGCAACTTGTTCCCGTGATGACCAACGAACCGACCACGGTGAATGTCTGGGCGCCGGAACTGTTTTATGATGCCCGCGAAAATGATTTTATAATCGTCTGGGCGTCAACCATTCCGGGCCGATTTCCGGACCAGCAGGAAAAACACGACAACAATCACCGGCTCTATTTCACAACGACACGCGATTTTAAAAACTTCAAGCTGTCAAAATTATTTTTTGATTCGGGCTTCAGCGTGATTGATCCGTTTATTCTGACAACCGGCGAAGGTTATGCGCTGGTTTGCAAAGATAATTCGCGTCCCAACCTGGACCTGCGCGTCGCATTCGCACAATCTCCGGTTGGCCCTTGGAAAAAGGTATCCGAACCGTTCACACAAAAATACACCGAAGGCCCGTGTGCTTTAAAGATTGGTGAGAGCTGGCTGATTTATTTTGATGCATATCGTGAGAAGATTTATGGTGCGGTCAAGACGCGCGATTTCAAAAACTTCAGCGACGTAACGAAAGAGGTTAATTTTCCCGAAGGGCACAAGCACGGCACGGCCATTCGCGTGCCGCGTGATCTTTTGGATGGGCTGTTGAAAAATTCCGAATCAAATACAAAAACAAATTTATGAGAACACTCATCCTAGTTCTGGCTGCGGCCATGGTCTACACCGCGACTTTTGCTGCAGACACAAATTCAACGACAACGCCGATTGAGGCAAAATACACTGCGGCAATCGAGGGGCGCACGGCAGACATTTTGAAGGCTTTGGAGCTGAATGAACCAAGCAAGACTGCGCATGTTCACGATATCATTATTGCTCAATACCGGGCACTGAACGCGTGGCATAGTGAGAACGACGCTAAATTGAAGGCCGCGAAAGTGGACACGAATGCTGTGGCGCAAATCCACGCCTCGTTGCGAAAGCTGCATGACGATTTTCTTGCGAGACTCGCGGAAAACTTGTCACTCGGTCAAATCGAAAAAATCAAAGACAAGATGACCTACGGCAAGGTGCAGTTCACCTTTGCTGGGTATGCAGCGCAGTATCCCGGCTTGTCTGAGGCAAACAAACAAAAAATTCAGGAACTGCTCAAGCAAGCGCGCGAGGAGGCGATGGATGGCGGTAGCGCGGCGGAGAAAACAGCAATTTTCACAAAATGCAAAGGTAAGATTAACAATTTTCTTTCCAAGCAGGGTATTCATCCGGCAAAGCAAAAAGCTTCGCTGGCAACAAACTCGGCGGCACAATAAACAACTTATTATGAAGAAACTTGGCCTGGGCGTGCTCGGTCTCGGTGAAGGTCGCAGCGTCATTTCTGGTGCGCTGAACAGCGAGCTTTGGGAAGTGATTCAGCTTTGTGATTTAAACGAACAACTTGGTCGCGAGCGCTGCCATGAATTTAGTTTGAACAACTTCACAACTTCGATGGACGCGTTGCTTGCGAATGAAGCGGTGGACGTGGTCGGCATTTACACGCCGGATCATCTGCACGCGGAGCATGTCATAAAAGTGTTAGGCGCGGGCAAGCATGTCATTTGCACAAAACCGTTTCTCAATGATTTGTCGCAGGCGAAGCAGGTTTTGGCCGCGCAAAAAAAATCCAGCAAAGCCGTGATGGTCGGGCAAAGCTCGCGGTTCTTCGCGCCGTTTGCGCAGCAGCGGAAACATTTTGAGAGCGGTGCGTTCGGCGACCTCATCACTGTCGAGGCCTATTACAACGCGGATCACCGTTGGTTTTTGAAAAAGGGTTGGGCTAAGACGGATGCCTTTAAGTGGCTTTATGGCGGGTTGAGTCATCCGGTGGATTTGCTGCGCTGGTATCTGCCGGACATCGCGGAGGTCATGGGCTATTCATCGTTGAGCAAAAACGGCCGCGAACTCGGTTTGAAGAATGACGACACATTTCAATTTATTTTCAAGTCAGAAAGTGGAGTTCCCGCGCGAATCAGTGGCACTTTCAACAGCCCGGTGATTCCGCTGGCGCGCGACAGTAACATGAGCTGCATCTTGCGCTGTGCGAACGGCGCGAGCCAGGGCGACTACTACGATTTACGTTACTCTTGGAAAATTGGCGAGCAATCGGTCATCGAGACATTTGAGGACAAGGACGATTATTTTTTCCGCTTTGGTGGCCATTCGCATCACGCGGGTGAATACCAAAATTACATAGAATACTTTGCGCGCTGTCTCGCCTCCGGCGCATCGCCTAAGCCCGATGTGCGCGAAGGCATCGTCACCGTCGCGCTGATGCAGGCGATGGAAGAATCCTGCGCCAAAGGTTCGCCGGTGAAAATAAAGGATGTGCTGGCGCGCCATAAACTAGCGGACTTGATCGCAGCATGACTTACACCAAACGATTCAGCTATGCGGCAAGCGACACAGCGGGGCAGTTGGTATTTTGCGTCATTTCGTTTTACCTGCTGAAATTCTATACGGATGTTTACGGCCTTTCCGCTGCGTCAGCGGGAACTATTTTATTGGTCGCGCGCTGCGTGGATGCCGTGGATGCGCCCGTGTGGGGGATTATTTTTGATAAGATGCACAGTCGCTGGGGCAAAAGCCGCCCGTGGTTTCTCTGGCTCTGCGTGCCCTTCGCCGTCTTTGGGGTGTTGACATTTTCAACACCCAACTTCAGTCACACCGGGAAAATATGTTACGCGGCGGCAACTTATATTATTTGCAGCGTGCTTTACACGGGTATCAACACGCCAGTCACTTCGATTCTTTCCGCCCTCACGCCCGAACCGCGCGAACGCGTGACGCTGACGTGCTTTCGCATGTTCGGCTCCAAGTTTGGTGTGCTGTTCGTGAACCTGACTGCTTTTAAGCTCGTGCAATTTTTTGGCCACGGCGACGACCGTAAAGGGTTTATGATAGTTATGACAATCTACGCGACCGGGTCCATATTGTTGTTTTTATTGGCATTTAAAAACCTGGAGGAAGTCGTCAAAGTGGAACATAAACCACAGTCACTCTTGCACGGTTTTGGTGCGCTGAAAAGCAACTGGCCGTGGCTAATTATTTTCACCAGTAGCTTGTTTTTTTGGATTGCCTTCATCGCGCGCGTTAGCATCGCTCCGTATTTCTTTGAATACAATCTGCATCGCAAAGACCTCATCGGCCTAGGCAACAGCTTGGATTTCATTTCGCTAGCCACGGCTTTCGGCCTGCCTTTTTTTTGCAAATGGACTTCCAAGCGCAATGTCTGGTTGATTGGTCTGCTAGGCCTCGTTATCGGGCAGCTAATAATTTTTTTCGGAGTGCAAAACCATCTCTCGCTCGCGTGGATCATGACCGGCTGGGCGTTTGGTTTTCTGGCGAGTGGCATGGCGATGGCGATGCCATTTTCGGTGTTGGCCGACAGCGTGGACTACGGTGAGTGGAAAACCGGTGTTCGCGCCGCCGGCATTTTGACCGCCATCGGCGCGGCATTTTGCCTAAAAGCTGGCAGCGGCCTTGGCGGCGCGTTGCCCGCTTGGTTTATTGACGCCTACGGTTACGTTCCAAATGTGGAGCAAACACCACGATCGCTAAAGGGCATTGAGCTTTGTTTTATTTGGCTGCCGGCACTGTTTTTCGCGTTGAGCCTAATTCCTGTTTGGTTCTATAAAAAATTCGAACGGCTGGAGCCACAGATTCAAGCAGAATTGGAGATGCGCCGAAATAATCTTGCCAGGTTGCCTTGAGGTCACTTTGGCCAAATTCCACCAGTTATCGGACGCAATGACAGCTTCTTTGGATCAATCACGACATGCTTGATGCGTTTGCGTTCCCATGTGTAAGTGATGTGCACCATGCCGTCGCTGGTTTGAATCACCGCTGGATAAGCAAACCCGCTGGGCGCATCGGGATCGTCTTCCAAAGTTAGCGCTGCGAACCAGCTTTTCCCGTCTGCCGAAATCGCCACGTTCAGCGGGCTGCGGCCTTTGTTGTTAGAGCCAGTGTGGACATTGTGGTTGTAAACCAGAAGCTGGAGACCGTCGTGCAACGTCACCGCATCCGTTCCGGAATCGGGATTAGGTAAATCCAGCAAGGACATTTTACCCCAAGTCACACCGTTGTCAGCGGACCAGATTTGAAAAACATTTTCATTGCGCGTGCGGCCAACGGCTTCCAGTTGGCCATCATTGTGAAATAAAATGCTCGGCTGAATCGCGCCGATTGCTTTGCCGTCATTTACCGGCGGCGTGCTGATCCAAGTTTTTCCAAAATTGCTGGTGCGTTCAAAATGCACGCGCCAGCCGCCGTTGCCTTCGGTGCTGCTGCCGCAGAGAATGTCGCCATTCGCGAGCTGCACGGGTTTGTTTTTTATCGGCCCGAGAATTCCCGCTGGCAAACGTTGCGGTTTGGACCACGTTTTTCCTTCATTTGTGGAAGTGGTCATCATGCCCCACCATTCGGCGGGTTTCGGTCCGACCTTGAAAAACAGTAGCAGCGGTCCGTTCGTCGGCTGGAATAAAACCGGATTCCACGTCGGCAGCCGGTTGATAGCGAAGCCGACTCCGTTCGCAACTTCCATCGGCGATGTCCAGCGTCCATTTTCATTTCTGGCTACGTAAATACACACGTCCGGGTTGCGCTCCGCCGTGCCGCCGAACCACGCGGCAACGAGGCCAGACCCGGTTTCCGCAATAGTCGAGGCGTGGCATGACGTAAATGGCGCGGACTCGAAAATGAATTCGGATTTCACGATCGCGCTGTCATTGGCTGACTTTGCGCTGCCGGAAAAGCAGGGGGCAAGCAAACCTGCCGCCAGCAGAAATGTGCCAGACAAATTCATTTTATTTGCTTACAAAATGGTATCGGCCACTGCCGAGCTCATAAATGGCGCGGCCATTTTCGAATCGCCCCGCTGGCGCGTCTTTTACTTTCACGGTTTCAAGCCTTGTTGCGGGAACATAAACCGTCGCCGTTGTGTTCGCGGGGATTTCAACATGCCAGTCAAATTTATTTCCGCTACGATGCCATTCGCTGGCAATTAAACCGTAGGGCGAGTTGTGCGACGCTTTGACAAACGTCAAATCGCCGACCGGTGTCGGGCGCATGATGATGTGCTTGAAACCGGGCTGGGCGTCATCCGGCGCGATGCCGGCGAGATATTCGTAAAACCAAACGACGAGATCGCCGATGAGCATGACATGGTTGCCGGAGTTCATGGTCGGGTCGGCGGTGTTGCCGTTCCACAATTCCCAAATTGTCGTTGCGCCGTGTTCTGCCATGTAGCCCCAGCTCGGATAATCCTTCTGCGACGCGATGGTGTAGCTCAAATCTGGTCGGCCGTTGTCCGAAAGCACGCGGTTCAAATACTGCCCGCCAATCAAACCGGTGCCGATGTGGCCGTGCGTGTCATTTTCAATTTTGTCAACGAGGTGCGCAAAAATCTTCGCGTGCATATCATCCGGCACGAGACCGAACGCGAGCGGTAATACGCACGAAGTCTGAGTGCCGTTTGAATATTGACCCTTCTCGCGGTCGAGGAATTTTTGATTAAACGCAGATTTGAAATCCTCCGCCAGTTTTGCCCAGCGCGCGGCGTCCGCAGTTTTGCCCAGCGATTTTGCATATTTTTCCATCAAACGCAGGTCGTAATAAAAATACGACGTCGCAAGTAACGCCTTTTCGGTTTGCCGCGCCGGATCCTTCGAGTGAATCAACGTCGCTTCCTCCGGCGGCACGCACCAGTCGCCATAGCTGTCTTTGGAAATGATGTTGTCCGTCGCGAGCGTAATCACGTGTTCAATCCACAGTTTCGCGCTGTCATAATTTTCCCCGACGCTGGCCGTGTCGCCGAATTGCCGTTCCAGCGCGTCCGGTATAATTATCGCGCTGCTGGGCCAGGTCACGTTGTCGGAATAAATCGGCCAGTAGGCGGGCGCTATGTCCGGGATGACGCCGTTGGTTCGCTGGGCGTCAGCCATGTCCTGCCGCCACTTGGCGTAAAGCGGCGCGATGTTGAAAAGATATGATTCGCCTTTGCATTCTTCCGAGCGGTCACCGAGCCAGCCCTGGCGTTCATCACGTTGCGGGCAGTCAGTCGGGATGCTGCGGTAATTGCCGCGTGTGCCCCACACGATGTTCGTGTAGATGCGGTTAATCAATTCGTTCGAGCACAGAAAACTTCCGGCGCTGGGCAGATCGTCATTTACGACGCGACCTTCAATCGAATTCAAATCTGGCCGGCCAGGGAAGCCCGTGACTTCAACAAATCGAAATCCGTGCGTGACGAAGCGTGGTTCCCAAGTTTCTGCTCCGCCGCCGCGCAACGTGTAAATGTCAGTGACTTCCGCGCCGCGCAAATTCGCCATGTAAAGTGAGCCGTCGGGCTTCAAAGTTTCGGCGTGCCGGAGCGTAATCTGTGTTCCGGCTGGTCCGGAAACGTGCAGCCGAGACCAGCCGACCATGTTTTGGCCGAGGTCATAAATGAACACGCCCGGCTTGCTTTCTTTCAAGGAAATCGGCTTGCGTGTTTCCGTGACGCGAATCGGCTCCTGCATTTGCGCAGACAAAATTCCTCCCGGCGCGGAGACGATTCGCACCGACTGCCAGCCGATCCATTTGGACACATCAAACCCTGGCCGGCTCCAGTGGGACATTTCGCAACGGGCGTCGTATTCCTCGCCGTCGTAATCGTTGTTTGCGCGGATTGGTCCACTGCTCGTCAGTTGCCATGACTCATCGCTCACAATTTCAGAGGTGGTTCCATCGGTGTATTCAATGTTCAAATTCAACAGTAATTTGGGCCAGCCAAAGCTCGCGGTGCTCGCATAAACTTTGCTGCGGTCGGCATAAAAACGGCCGTTGCCAAGAATCACGCCGAGCGTATTTGCGCCGGGCTGCACATTTTTTGAAACGTCATAAGTGACGTAGAATTCACGCTTGTCGTATTGTGCGAATGCCGGCGACAAAACAGTGTCGCCTATTTTTGTTCCGTTCAGATACAACTCAGATAAACCAAGACCACAAAATGAAACCGTCGCGCGCGCTACCGTTTTTCCAACGGAAAAATCTTTGCGCAAATAGCGTGCGGGCTGACGGCGGCTTTCAGGCACACGGGTTTCGCCCCACGGTTTCATGCCGGCAGGCCCGAGTTTTTTCGCGGCGACCCAATTCGAATCGTCAAAACCGACCGTGTTCCAGCCTTCCATCAGATACTTTGATACTTTCCAATGTTCATCAGTCTGAATAATCAGAGGTTCGCCCTCCGTGAACTCAATCGTCAGCTTGCCGATGACGCCGGCAGGATTTGGTTCAGACCCTTCATTGCGACCAACCAAGCCGAAAAAATATGTTTTGCCTGCTTCCAGCCGCGTAGTGATGTCGTTCCACTTGACCGTCTTGAAATTGTTGCGCGCACCGAGATCGAATTGGTCAAGCCAGCCACGGCATTCTTTGTCGCCGGTGTATTCAAAAATCGCCTGCTTGATTTTTCGGTTGGCGGGAATGCTGACGATGCGGCGGAAATAATTCGTTTCAATTGGCGCGACAATCTGCGGTTCATTTTCTGGAAACCAAATCCAAGACGTGTCATTGAATAGGTTGGTCGTGTTCACGCCGTCCAGCCCGATCCATTTCGCATGCCATTGGTTGACGTCGAGAATGCCCATTGTCCAAAATGCCGGCTTACTCCATTTAGAAACACTGCCGTGGGCATCCCATACCCGGACCGACCAAAAACATTCCATCCGCGAAATGAGCGGTTTTCCGGCGTAGGGAACCAAAATGGATTCGCTGGAGGAAGTCTTGCCGCTGTCCCATAAATCCGCCGCGCCGGATTTTAATTTGCTTTCGCTCGTCGCGACAAGGATTTCATACGCGGACTGTTTCTCGTCGTAATCTCTCGAATGAAGCATCCAGCTTAGTCTCGGTTGCGTGGTATCAATGCCCATCGGGTTAACTAAGTGCTCACACCGCAGTTCGCTGACGCTGGTGGCGGCATTGAGGCGAAGGCAAGTGGCTAGTATCAAACACGTCAGCCCGCTTGAAAATGATATTGAACAGTGCATTTTTTGGTTGGTCTGTAAAATCTACGTCCGGCAGCTTGAATTGACGAGGTATGAATTCTCGAAAACTGCTAATATTTATGCGGAAAATGCGCGTCGGCAAAATCTAGAAATTTATCCCAGTCGGATGGCAGGACGTCGTGCTTGCCAGTGTGGCAGTTAAATCCGATGTCGTGCAACAGCGCGTGGTCAAGCGGCGGGAAATTGGTTTCGGTGATTCCAATTTTGCCGAACAGTTCATAAACCGGCGTGGCGGCGCGGGCGGCGAGAAATTCGCCGTTCGGATCGCCCCAGCGGTCTTCGCTACCGGTATTCAAAAAAAGCGGGCGTGGTGCAATGAGCGAAATTAAAAAGTGCGCGTCCACCGGAAGTTCGTTCCAGTGATGTGCATATTTTTGAAAATTTACGGCCATCCAATATGGAAAATGTTTCGTCACGTCGTCCACCGTCTCGCCGTAATCGCGGCGGGAAATCGCCGCGCCCATTTCGCCTGAACAATTGGCAATGACGGCGGCAAAGCGCGGGTCTTGTGCGCCTGCCCACAGAGCGGTTTTCCCTAGCCGCGAATGGCCAAATAAAATTACACGTTGCGAGTCCACCTGCTTGTCAGTTGCCAGATAATCCAGCACCCCGCTCGCGCCCCAAGCCCACGCGCCTATCGCGCCCCAACCGGCTTCGTTGGGTCTTGAAAAGTTTTTACGCACACCAAAATCGAACCCTGCGCCGTGCGGCAAATCCGGTTCAAAGTCGTTATAATCAATGAAGGCAATCCCGTAGCCGCGTGCAATTGTGTCTGCTATTTTCCAGTTGTGCGCGAACTGACCTCGCACCGGATTTTTGGGCATCGATAGCGTGCTGGTTTTTGAATTCCAGCCAGGAAATATAGCTATGGCTGGGTCGTCACTCGCTGTGTAATTGCCATTAAACTGTAGGCAAAGGAAGACAGGCGCAGGATTTCCCCCGACCGGCGTATAAAGCAGCAGATGTGCCAAAGGTCCGTCAGGCGTGCCTGAAAAATTAATTTCAATCTGCTTGCGCACCGCAGTGCCGTTGAGCGCGTTGGTAGACATTTCCCAGACATTGAACGTCATGTTGGTTCCTGTGTCCGGGCTGCGGCCAAAAATATTTTCACGATAGAGTTCAAGAATTTCCGGGCGCCGTTTGGTTAGCCATGTCGCTGCGTTTGTCACCCGTGAACCGTCGGCACAAATTAGAGGATTAGGCAGCAGATAGTCGCCAACTTTGGCCTCGTCAAAATTCGTGGCGCGTGCGGATATGCCGGCGAACACAGCAAGGACGATTGGCAGATGGAGTATTCTGTCGGTGGCTTGTTCGATTTTGGATCTCATGCAATCAGGGCTGATTATTGGCAGTGTAGCAGGAAGGTTTTGAATTTCACGAAAATCCTGACCGCTCATCGCTGGTAGAATTGAATTTAATTAACCCAGACAGATAACAACGTCTCTCGGGCAAAAAAGTTAAGCCATGTGGCAGTTTTAAAGTGGTGGGAAATTGACAATGCTTGTTTGGTTGGATTTCATCTAATAATGAAATTCTTCGTGAAGGTTTGCTGGCTATTCTGCAGTTTGTCTTTGCTCATTCAGTTGTCGGCTTTCGCTGCAACCAATTCCGTTCCCGAAAATCCCAATCAGTTGGGTATCGCTTCAGTGGTGTCTCAAAAGCACATCGAAGCTGTTCTGACGGCTTTGCAACTGGATGATGCGCAAAAAAAGACCGAAGTGCGCGACATCCTGACAGCGTATTTTTTGGTGCTCAAAGATTGGCACGCCAGCCATGATCCACAAATTAAACCGTTGTGGAATCAGTTCAACAAGGCACGCTCCAAGCAGAACCAAGCCGAGGCGAACGTGGCACTGGCAAAAATTCAAACAGAATATGCTAGTTTTAGTCAGCAACATAAAAAATTTATTGGTGATTTGTCCGCGTTGCTTACGCCGGAACAGGTCGAGTTGGTCAAAGATACGCTAACGGTCAACAAGGTCAGTGTGACTTACAAAGTTTATCTACAGATTTTTCCAAAATTGACGGATGAGCAAATGGCGGTAGTGCTGAAAAACCTAAAAGCAGCAAGGGAAGAGGCGATTGATTGTGAGTCGATGACGGAAAAATCAGAATTTTTTAAAAAATATAAAATCATCATTGAGGACGATTATCTCACGGCTCAAGGCTATGATCCCAAACAGGCTCGGAAAGACTTCGCTGCAAAGCAAAAGTAGTTGGTGCCGGTGGCGGGACTCGAACAGGATTAGCGATTTTCACTACTCCCGAACTACCCCTCCGCCACCAGAGGCGCGCTACGCATAACTATCGAACACCAATAGAATCAGGCATTTTAGCGTGTTTGTCAAGCATTCAGCTTAACTCGGAAAAAACCAGCAACTACCCATCAACAATCCGCCAGAACTCTTTTCACTGGCACTTTCACTGGCACTGGAAAACCACAGTGGGCGGTTCACAGAATGGGTTTTCCGTGTGATTGGCACTAAAATAACACTTCACTCCGAATTGTCCTTATTCTAAAATGTGGGCGCAAAATAGAATTAGACCGGAATTCTACCGGCCTTATTCTAGTGGCGAAAAACTGACTTTTTGGAGCAGGCATGAATACACGTTCAGGAAAATATGTAAAGCAACTGGAAGGATACCGGGCTTTTATCCCGGCTCCGTTGCCGCCGGTGCCATCCTTGGAAATGGATCGG